>JAZRGA010000042.1:0-29655 GCA_045643945.1 Eubacteriales bacterium
CTAACGGAAAATACGATATACTCAAAGTAAACGAAATGCTGCATAGATTTGGCGAAGCGCCTCTGAATTAGCCCAAAATTTGTCGCTTGATAAGCGACCAAAACGACACAAAAACGTAGTATAATAATGACCGCAGATGATTCTGCGGTCATTTTTTGTAAGGAGAATGTGAAATGAAGAAATTTATATTGGATTTTTTAATTACAAAGATCGTTGAGATAAGAACGTCGCATCAGGATAACGAGCAAGATTACGTGCTTTTTTCGTATATTGATGACGAAGCTTATGGCGTAGATGAATTTCAGGCGAGCAGCGCATTGCCTATGAGCCGCGACGCTTGGAATGTCTTTTTGGAAAGCAAGCTTTTACCTGCAATCGAAGAATCACGTGCCCCTGAAAATACGGGGGAGCTTTTGTTTGAGGTTACCTTTTCTCGCAAAATATGGAGACAGCTGTTTTCTTTCATATGTCACTCTATGCTTGAGCCCGACGGTAACGTATACTTTTTCGAGCTATCCGAATCGAGTAATATCGCTATGAGCATTATTAACGAGGCACAGAAGCGCATTGATCATAAGAATGAACAAGGAAAAGATAATCAACGTATTCGAAGGGCAAAAGTCAATACGTGTAATCAGATAGTCGTTATACGGTTGGACAAGAATGGAAATATTGTATAAAAAATTCCACTGATAGCCCGAATGAAAAAACGTTAACCAAAGAAAAACCGCCCATTCGAGTTTGACGAAAAGCTGTTGTCGAGCGCGTAACCGTTTACAACGACGGACGGCTTGTGTTCACCTTTACAAACGGCAGCGAGGAGACGGTGATGATGTAATGCACACTTGCAAATTAAGAGTCGGCTATGATGGTCGGCTCTTTTTTTGTGTGTTCAAAAACCACTTAAAAAATTCCACGAAACACATTGACAAGCATCGATGTATGTGATATAATATATCTACGCTTATCAATGTATCGGGAGGAAACGGCAAATGGCATTCAAGCATAGTGAGGGAATAAAGGTGTTCAAGGCACTTGCCGATGACAACCGTCTTGAAATCATGGAGATATTGATGAGCGGAGCAAAATGCGGTTGCGAGCTTGTCGATGCGCTCAAGATCGGACAGTCAACTCTTTCCCACCATATGCGTATACTGTGTGAGGCAGGGCTCGTCGATGCCTGCAAGGAAGGTAAATGGATGCACTACTCGCTCTCCGCTGAAGGCTCGGCGCAGATCAGAGAATTGATTGAAAGATACACCCTATCTCCCGAAAAAGCTTGTAGCTACAAGAAATGCGATAGTTGCAAGAAATAATAACGGCTTATAAGGTCAGTGCGTTATGTGCTGACCTATAAACAAAAATACACATCGACAGATATAGATGTATAAATGTAATTGGAGGTGCATTATGGCGCAAATATGGAATTTCATACAAGATCAGATACTCGGTATGAAATGGTTAAACGAGTTAATAGGAACGCTACTCACCGCTTGCGGTCTTGACATATCGGGGAGAATCGGCAGCAGTATTCGGTTTTTTATTTATGATACGGTAAAAATATTCGTCTTTCTCGGCTTTTTGATATTCGTCATATCCTATATTCAAAGCTATTTCCCACCCGAAAGAACGAAAAAGATACTCGGCAGATTCCACGGCATTGGCGCGAACATCATCGGTGCGCTTCTCGGCACTGTCACGCCGTTCTGCTCTTGCTCGTCGATTCCGCTGTTTATCGGATTCACGAGCGCGGGACTTCCGCTTGGCGTTACCTTCTCCTTCCTTATTTCCTCACCGATGGTCGACCTTGGCAGCCTTGTGCTTCTAATGAGCATTTTCGGATGGAAGGTAGCAGTCGCTTACGTGGTGTTCGGTCTTGTGGTCGCGGTGCTTGGCGGTACGCTGATCGAAAAGCTCCACCTTGAAAACGAGGTTGAGGATTTCATTCGCAACGCAAAAAGCATTGACGTGGAAGCCGAAAAGCTGACGTTTAAGGATCGCATCAAATATGCGTGGGAGCAGGTGCTTGAAACGGCAAAAAAGGTACTGCCGTATGTTCTTGTTGGAGTAGGCATTGGTGCACTTATCCATAATTGGATTCCCGAGGAATGGATCGTGAAAGCGCTCGGCAACAACAATCCATTCGGCGTAATCCTTGCCACGATTGCAGGCGTTCCGATGTATGCGGACATCTTTGGAACGATACCGATTGCGGAAGCCTTGCTTGCAAAGGGAGCGCTTCTCGGTGTAGTTCTGTCCTTTATGATGGGCGTTACAACACTTTCTCTGCCGTCTATGATTATGCTTCGCAAGGCGGTAAAACCGAAGCTCCTCGGTATATTTATCGCCATTTGTACGGTTGGAATTATCCTTGTGGGATATTTCTTTAATCTCATTCAACCACTTATTATTTAATTTCAGGAGGAATCTACTATGGGAATTTTCGGAAAGAAAAAGGAAGAAACAAAAACTTGCTCTTGCGGTACAGTAGCGGAGCAGCCTACAACTGCTAACACCTGCTGTGGTCAAAAGGTGGAAGGAATATGCTGCATCAAGGTGCTTGGTGCAGGTTGCAAGTCCTGCCATCAGCAACTTGAGTATGTAAAAGAAGCGGTCAAAAACCTCGGACTTACCATCGAGGTCGAGTACGTTACCGATTTGGCAAAAATTATGGAATACGGTGTTATGAGTATGCCCACCATCGTAGTAAACGAGAAGGTTGTTTCGATGGGCAAGGTGCTGAAGGCTGCCGATGTCAAGGTTCTTTTGCAAAAATAAAAACATTTAAGCCGAAACAACCAAATTCCAATTTGTCGGTAAGAACTGTATACAAGAGGGCTGACGAAAGCATCGTCAGCCCTCAAATTTTGCGGTGCAGTATGCAAAGAAAAAAAGGATTCTGGAGAAATTCTCGAATCCTTCGTTTTTGTGAGTATATTTTTCTTCAAATAGTCCCGAAAATAGGGGCTTCATGTGGTCAAGAAAAAAGCTACTTTTGTGCAAAATTAATAAAAAATAGCCGAAAACAAGTCTAAAAAAGCTCGTTTTCGGCTGGTTTTTGGTCGGAATGACAGGATTCGAACCTGCGACATCGTGCTCCCAAAGCACGCGCGCTACCAACTGCGCTACATCCCGAAATTATTTAAATTTTATTTTTTTGCAGTTGTCCGCTGCGCTTCCTGTTGCAACTAAGACTCTGACTTCGCCAATGGCTCGTCAATCGTCAAGTTGCTGCCACTCCTTATTGCTCACTTCATCACCCACAGGGTGCGCTCGCAAACGTCCCCAACTGCGCTACATCCCGATATAAGTACGAAATATGCAATTATTCAACATACTCATATATTATAACAAATTTATTCCGCACTGTCAAGTGGTTTAATGTGTTATTTCTTGATTTTTTGAAAATTTTTGATGCCGACTTTGTTTTTCGTCGGCATCATTTGCTTTATTCTTTTAAAAATATTTTTTTATTCTTTCCTCGAGGCTATTTGCGTAATAAGAAAATCCCTCGTCGTTTGGGTGGAGGCTTCTATCACTGAAAAGCTTGCAATCGTGGGGGACAAAGTCAAATCCGTCGATTACGTTAATTCTTGGATATTTTTCGGAAAGCTTCAACAAAATATCCCTTACGTCCGAAAATTTGCCGATTGGATGCTCGTCTTGGAAATCGGTTCTCCATATAGGCGCTATTGCAAATATCTTTGCTTTTGGATAATTATTTATGAGTGCGCTAAAAAATCCGTCTGTTTCATTACAAAAGTCAGTTCTTGAAACGTTTAAAAACCAATCGTTTGTTCCGTATGCTACTGTGATTATATCGGGCTCAAATCTGTCATCCTTAATCTTTGCAAGCTCTGCGCGGAACATCTCTCCGCCGATGCCCTTATTTCTTGCCTCTGCGTTAAGGCTAAGCGCTATTCGTGATGCGTAGGAATTGCTTGTATACTCTGCATCGTAGCCGTGAGTTATCGAGTCCCCGAAGAAAATTATTTTACACGATTTTTCTATTGGGACTATCGTTGCTCCGTCATCTATTGACAATTCAAGTATATCCGATGAGCAAGACCACGGAAGATGGATGCGGACCATCTTTTCCTCGTTTTCCTTACCAAGAGAAAACTTTCCCTCTACCGTTTTTTTCTTTATTTCATTATCAGTATCATCGAGCTCGCCTTTAATACATCCGCAAAGGAGATTATCAACATAGATATCATGCGAGTAAAAATATCTTGATGTTCGGGGAGTAAGCTCGGTTTTAATAAACAATGATGAGCTATTTGTTTTAAATTCAAGAGTTATGCAGGAATTAGCAAAGGTTTTGTTATAAAATTTTTCTAACACGCTCTTGTAAAGCGACTCTTGCTCCTTTGTGAAGCGGTGAAATACTGTTTTACCGTTTACATTTTCGACGTAAGCCGCGCCAAGCGTTATATTTTTTATCTGTTTGTATGTAAGCTTCATTTTTTGTTTTCTTATTTTTTATTTTTAATTTTTTTATTACGGGCGAGAGTTGCGATTATATCACAAAGGCTATCATAGTCAATACCTACCGCATTTGCTTCTTGCGGCATAAGGCTTGTGGGAGTCATACCTGGGAGTGTATTAGCCTCAAGACACCACGCATTGCCGTTACCGTCCACTATGTAATCTATTCTTGCATAATCGGTAAGGCAGAGTGCCTCAAAGCATTTTTTGCTTGCCGCATCTATTTTTTCACGCAAGGTATCGTTAATAGGGGCGGGGCATATCTCCTCGGTTGCATTTGCAACGTATTTATTTGCATAATCGTAAAATCCGCATTTTGGAATGATTTCAACGGGAGGGAGTGCCACACCGTCGAGAATAGCCTGCGTTAACTCTCTGCCGCTTATATGCTTTTCTATAAGCACCGAGCTTTCATAGCTTGCCGCAAATTCGAGCGCCTTTTTAAGCTCCTTCTCATTATTAACGATAGAAACTCCGACGCTTGAGCCGCAAGAGCAGGGCTTTACTATGCAAGGAAAGCCGATTTCCTTTGCCGCCTCGGCTATTTTTTCCTTATCTCCGAAGCTTTTAAAGTTTATCCAATCGGGAGTAAGTATCCCGCTTTCACGCATAAGCTTCTTTGCTATATCCTTATTCATAGCAAGAAGGCTTCCTATATATCCGCTTCCTGTATAAGTTACATCAAAAACGTCGAGTGTGGCTTGAAGCTGACCGTTTTCGCCCATATCTCCGTGTAACGCAAGAAATGCTACGTCTGCAAGCTTGCAAAGTCTTAAGACGTTAGGTCCGATAAGCTCGGAGCGGTTATTGTTTTTCTTTTTAATATCTTCAAGCTCCTTTGGGGTAGGCGCTATATTACCTACCGAAAGAGGAGCGGAGTCGACTTCTGTGAAAAGCTCGAGAGGGTTTGACGGGATTTTTTCGTCAGATATTCCCTCGTAAACGTCGAGCATAAGTATTTTATGACCCTTTCTGCGTAGAGCCGATGATATTAGACTGCCAGATGAAAGAGATACGTTTCTTTCGGGTGAGAGTCCGCCTGCAAGAACAATGATATTCAAAATGATACTCCTTAAATAATATATTAATAAAGGCTTAATTTTCGGTTTCGTTTTTGGTTTTATCGGTTACGGTAATATCCTCGGCGCGTACGGATGCTTTTTTGAGGTAAGCGACTCTGTCGTTCCCACCGTAATCCTTGTAAATTTCACAACGCATTCCTGCCGCTGATGCGAGAGCGGACACGGATTTTGCTTGATCGCATCCTATTTCGAGAAGCATAATTCCGTCATCTGTAAGATATTCTCCGTATTCGCTTATTATGACTCGGTAAAAATCAAGTCCGTCATAACCTCCGTCAAGCGCGGCGCGTGGCTCGTAAAAAAGCTCGTCGTCAAGCAGAGAAATTTGATGCGTTTCTATGTATGGTGGATTTGAAATAATGCAGTCAAATGTGCCAAGGGACTCCATAAAAGCGGGGTAGAGGACATCCTGCGCCAAAAATCCCATACGGTAGCCGACCTCGTTTGCCTCGGCATTTTCGCGCGCCACGGCAAGCGTTTCGGGAAAAAGGTCTACCGCAACCGCATGACAGTCGGGTCTTGCCGCAAGCGTTGATATAGCCACGCATCCGCTACCCGTGCAAAGGTCTATAAGTCTTGCGTTTTGCGGTAAAAGCTTTATTGCAAGCTCAACAAGCTTTTCGGTATCCTGACGGGGAATAAGTGTGTTTTCTGTGACCTTGTAGGTTTCGTTGCAGAAGCTCCAATATCCGAGTATATATTGCAAAGGATAATGCTGACAACGCTTCATCACCGCCTCTGCAAGCTCGGGAGAGTCAAAATCCTCATCTCGGCGTAAAAGAAGGTCTGCCTTAGTCACGTTACAAAAGTGACATATAAGCATAGCGGTTTCGCCACGGTTATTCTCAATCTCTGCGTTGGCGAGAGTCATACAAATTTCGTTGTAGGTCATAAATCCTCCGAATAAAATAAAACGTAAGTACACACAATTATATATAGTATTATAGCAGATTTTTCATCTTAAATAAAGAGAATTTTTAAAAATATTTTATTTTTTTATTATATTTTATTTTTTTCGCTTTTCAAAATATGAATATTCGGTTAAAAGTATATAAAAATTGAAAAAAATCAAAAAAAATATTGCAATTTTTCAAAAATATGGTATACTATATTTAAGAGATTATCCGCTATTAAGTGTGAGCTAAATCTTAATTTAACTTAGTTTAATATGAGGAGGAACTGAAATGTTCGGAATTTTTAAGAAAAAGAAAACAAATTATGCAAAGATAATCGTTATTTCACTTGCGGTTGCCGCTGCGGTTGCTTTGATAGCATTTATTATTTACAAGCTTGTTAAGAAGTATAGCGAGGACCTCGTTTACGATTGCGACGATCTTTTGGACGAGTGCGATGATTGCGATCTCGTTATAGACGATACAGACGTAGATATGCTCGCAGAGTAATCCTACGGAGAAATTGATTAGCTATTATTACAATTTGCTGCAAAAGGGTTGTCGATTTAATGACAACCCTTATTTGCTGAAATAATCTTTGGAGGAAAAATGCAAATTTTTGATACTATCGCCGCAATCTCTACGCCCTACGGAAAGGGAGGCGTTGCGATGATAAGAATATCGGGCGCTGACGCTCTTTCGGTTGCCGATGCAATATTTACCGCAAGATCGGGACGTAAGCTTTCTTCTCTTGAGGTTGGTAGGGCTTATTACGGAGATATATTTTCACCGCTTGAGAAAGGTAAGAGCATTGACGACGGTATAGCGGTGTATTTTCGCGCCCCCCGTTCCTTTACGGGCGAGGATACCGTTGAAATAAGCTGCCACGGCGGAATTTTGCTCACTCAAAAGGTGCTATCAGCGGCTTTGTCTGCCGGAGCGAGAATGGCGGAGGCGGGAGAGTTTACTCGCAGAGCTTACGTTTTGGGTAAGATAAGACTTAACGAGGCGGAGTCACTTGGCAATCTTCTTGAGGCAAAAAACGAGGGTCAGCTATCTCTTGCGAGAAACGGTATGAGAGGAAGTCTTACCGCTAAAATGGACGAGCTTTATTGTGTGCTTCGTTCGGTTCTTACGGGAATATATGCAAATATAGATTTTCCCGATGAGGATCTTGCGGATATGAGCAGAGAGGAAATGCTTGATGCGTTAAAGGATGCTCTTGCAAAAATAAAGGCTCTTGCCGCTACATATAAAACGGGTAACGCAGTCAGTGAGGGAATACCGACGGTTATATGCGGAAGGACTAATGCGGGAAAAAGCTCGGTATATAACAGAATTCTCGGCTATGATGCCGCAATAGTTACCGATATCGAGGGAACTACACGCGACGTTTTGAGAGAAAATGCGACGCTTGGCAGAGTAACGCTTTTACTTTGCGATACCGCAGGAATACGCCGTACCGATGATAAGGTAGAGAATATAGGCATAGAGCGTTCTATAAAGGAAATCAACGAGGCGGGGCTTGTTTTGGCGGTCTTTGACGGAACAAAAGCGCCCGACGGTGATGACAGGGCGCTTGTTAAGAGAATACTTGACGCAAAAGCTGCATCGATAGCTCTTATAAATAAAACCGATATTTTTGAGGGCGGAATAAACCCCGAGCTTGATGCGTTGCTTTCGAAATTTGATAATAAGGTAATGATATCTGCTTTTACGGGAGAGGGCTTTGATAATCTTTCGTCGACGGTCGACAGTATGTTTATAGACGGTACTCTCGATTTTGATAACGACGCGATAATTACGGGTGCTCGACAGTATGCCGCAATTTCAAAGGCGGCGGATATTCTCTCCAATGCGGTGGCTGATATAGAGCGAGGCGTATCGCTTGATGCTTGTTGCGTTGGCGTGGAGTGCGCTATGTCTGCTCTCGGAGAGCTTGACGGACGCGAGATAGGCGAGGAGATAGTTCACGAAATATTCTCGCATTTTTGCGTAGGTAAATGATTGTAAATAAGAGTGATTTTATGATATCTGTTTGATTTAGCGTATCAAAAAAATTAACCCATTATTTCACTGAAGCTTTCAAGAATTTTAAAGCGGATTTTGTATTTTGGATTTTTCGTATCGGTAATAATTTGGTATTGCGAGTCGGTAATTCCTACCGAGGTAAACGCATCCTTATCGGTAGCGGCAGAGAGGCAGAGTGGCGGAAAGAGAACACACCACCAATTTTTGCCCGATGCATCGCCGATGAATATTTGCAACGAAGTGTATTCTCCCGACGGAAAGGCGCAGCTTTCATAGTTTTTCGTGGGATAATCCTCTTTTCCAAGCGAGATAGATACGGGGTAGGAATATCCGTTATCAATAATAGTCTGCTCGGCGCAAAGACGTAGACCTTCGAGATTTTGTGAAATTATTTTCTCGGCGCTTTCTCGGTTTGAAATGTCGCCTAAAAGCTCTTGCGCCTTTAGAAGAATTGCATCACGGACTAATAATTTTAAGGCTTGGTCCTCGTCACTGTCGGAATTGGCTATAACGTGCAGGCGCAATACACTGTCGTATATGTTGCTTTCACTGTGTATCGGCAAAATTGCGAGAAGTCCTATAAGAAGTGTGAGCGTAAGTAAAAGAGTAAGCGCTTGCTTTGTGCTTTTTTTGATTTTTTTAATATTTTTCATAGATAAAAGCTCCTTTCTGTCTTTGTTGTAAGCATTGACGAAAAAGGAGCTTTTTATACGTTTATTTGAGATTTGTTTTTAATTTATTAAATATATTATTGAAGCTACTATATAGAAAATTACGCATAAAACGGTAGCAGGCTCAAAAATGACCTTGAGGAATGTTGCGCGGATTGCCTCGGGAGTTTTTGCGACTGGTCTGCGATAGCTTGATGAAACACCGTCGTAAAGGTGCTTTTTATAAAGCTTTGCGCCTTGTCTGCAAAATAGAGCCGCAGAGAGAAGAAATACGAACGTGACTATGAATATAAAGAATATCTCGCTTCCCGTTATTTTGTATAGCGTATTCATATATCTTTGACCGAAAAGTCCGAATATATTGTAGAGCAAATGCGTAATAATAGCCGCAAAGAGCGAGCGTGTCGCATAAAGCACGAGCGCAAGAATTACGCCTGAGAATAAATAGGTTAAAATATTTATGGGGTTAAAATGAAGCATAGCGAAGAACAACGCAGAGAATACAACTGCGCGCACAACGCCGCCTTTCTCGTATTCGCGGCAAAGTATGCCTCTGAATATAAATTCCTCGCATATAGCGGGAATGACCGCATAAGCTATGAGCAGATAGAGATTTGAGGGGATAGTACCGTTGCTCTTTGAAATAAAGGTATCGTAAAGCGAGAAGTTTTGCGAGAGCGATTCAAGTCCGCCAAACAAAACGCTAAGAAGAAGTCCGCCCGATATCATAAGAAGGGTAGCGCTGAGCATTATCAAAAAGGAGCTTGGTCGGGGCAGACGCATTCTGAGCCCCTTTACATATCCGTCGCCCTTATATTTGCACCAGATAGCACCAGGTAGCAAAAATATCATAAGCTGCAGTATAACTACCGTATAGTATTCGTTTTCTCTGTTTATAAGAGTCAGGTCTACGATTTTTGAAAAAAGAAGCAATGCGTAGGTCGAAAAAACGAGGAGAGTTGGGGTAATGAATTTCGACTCTTTCTTTTCTCCGTCGGCTTTTTCGTTTGCCGATACGCTCGGTGTTATCTTTGGTATCTTCTTTTTTCGTGAACGTGTATCCTGCTCTGCATTTTGAAAGCTATGTTTCATTTTATTCGTACACTTTCCTTGTCGGTAATAATAATATCAACTGGAATATCGGTGCTTTCACAAGGTAGCCTGCGGCATTTTAGCTCCGCATAGGTTATTCCTACCGAAAGACCGATAAAATTGTTTAAAAATCTGTCATAAAAGCCTTTTCCGTATCCAAGACGGTTTCCGTCACAGTCAAAGGATAGGGCGGGGACAATGCAGATAGATTTACTTGTAAAGCTTGCTTTCTCGGCAACTTTTTTCGGCTCGCGTATCGAGTACGCTCCAATCTCAAGGTCTTCGAGCGAGCTAACGAGCCTAAAATCAAGCTCAAACGTGTCGGTGTTTGAAATTGGAAAGGCGATTTTTATTCCGTTCCTTTGCGCTACGTTAAAAAGATGCGTCGCATCGGCTTCGCTTTTTATGGGGGCATATAAGAACAATACGTCACACTCGCTAAACTCCGAAAGCTCGGAAATGCGCTTGCAAATTTCAATACTCTTGCTTTTTCTTATATCGGGGTCGATAGATGCTCGAAGCGCTGAAAAATGCTTTCTTGCCTCGCTCTTTGAATTAAAGCTTAAATCCATATCAATCTGCGATTATAGATTTGCGAAGTGAATTAGCCTTTTCATCTCCGCAAAGAATTTTTACGATTTCAAGACCAAGCTCGTATGCTACGCCCATACCCATAGCGGTAATAATTTTTCCGTCGGTAACAATGCGCTTATCACTCGGAATGCTTGCTCCGATAAGGTATTCCTCAAACGAGGGATAGCAGACGGCGCTTTTACCGTTGAGCATACCGCGCTTGCCGAGTATCATAGGTGCGGCGCAGATAGCCGCTATATAAGCGTTCTGTTCGTTCGCTATATCGAGAGTCTGATGAACCGTGGGGCTTGCATCGAGATTTTTCGTTCCGGGCATACCTCCGGGAAGAAAGATAAGCTCGGCTTCGTTAATCATATTAAAATCAAGAGCATTGTCGGCAATATCCGCAATAACGCAAATACCGTGAGCGCCGACAATCTCCTTTTTGCCGATACCGACGGTAGTAACCGAAAGTCCTGCTCGGCGCATTATATCGACGGGGGCAAGAGCCTCTATTTCTTCAAATCCGTCTGCGAGAAACGTATATATCATTGTTTACTCCAAATACTGTTTTAATAATTACTTTATAGCGGAAGCAATATCCGAAAGGGGAGCGGTAATCTCCTCACGGGTGTTAAGGTTTTTGATTTTTGCAACGCCTGCTTCAAGCTCGGAGCCGCCCATTATAAGAACGTGACTGTAATGACCCTTTACCGCATAATCTATCTGCTTGCCAAACTTTTTAGAGCCGAGATAAAGAGTAGCGGTAATGCCTGCCTCACGGAGAGCGGCAACAGTCGAAATGTATTTTTCGTAGGGAACGTCATCAAATCTTGCAACAAGCACGCGAGTATCCTCTGCATAAAGGTCGGGGATAAGATTGTGAGTTACAAGGAAGTTTTCAAGTGTAACGTCGCCCATACCGTATCCAACGCCGGAAATTTTTGCGTTCTTTGCAAACATTCCAACAAGGTTATCGTATCTTCCGCCACCGAACATAGCGCGGTTATTTTCGGGCGCTTCGTCAAAGACCTCAAATACTGTACCCGTGTAATAATCAAGTCCTCTGATTATACCGAAATCGAATACGCAATATTTTGAAAGATTTGTTTTTTCAAGCATATCAAAGAGCGAGAGAAGCTCGTTTGCTCCAACCGAGTCGGGGCAGAGGGCGCAGGCATCCTTTACGCTCATTGTATAAAGTGCATCGATTTTTGCAATCTGCTCTGCGCTGATATTAAGCTCAAAAAGCTCCTTTTCGTATGCCTCGCGACTTATTTTATTACGCTTGTCCACGATTTTGGAAACCTTTTTGGAGCTTTCTGCGTCGGTGTGGCAGATAGCCGCGATAACGTCATTAAAGAAGCGGCGGTTGTTTATGTGTACCTTGAACATCGTTTCATCTGCGTTGAAGGCTTTAAGAACGAGAATGGCGCTTTCAATGACGTCGAGGTCGGCTTCATAGGTATCGCATCCGAATATATCGACGTTGAGCTGCCAGAACTCACGAAGGCGTCCTCTCTGCGGACGCTCGTAGCGGTACATATTGGGAATAGAAAACCATTTGAGAGGGAAGTTAAGCTCACCCATTTTAGCGGCAACAAGACGAGCCACCGAGGGAGTCATTTCAGGACGTATTGCAAGCATTCTTCCGCCTCTGTCGGTGAAGTTATAGGTTTGCTCCTTTGCTATCTCCTCACCGCTCTTTGCGATATATATTTCGAGTGATTCAAGCATAGGTGCATTGTATTCCTCAAAGGAGGCAAGACGCAAAGCGTCGCTTATTTTGCCGAAAAACCAGTTGCGAAGCTGCATATTTTCGGGGTAGAAGTCACGTGTTCCTTTGTAGGGCTGAGTTGATAAAAGCTGTGCGCACATAGGAAAATTCCTTTCGTTTATGATAGTCAATAAATTATTTGAAAATTAAAATTCATTATATTATAACATAATCAAGCGCTTTTGTCAATTGCAATAATTATTATATTATTAAATATTAATAAGTATTGACTTTGATAAATTTTGTGATATAATTTAATGTGGTTAAGGGTTTGTATCATTACGCCCTTAATACTGGAGGCGAATATCTTTTATGAAATCAAAAAAAATAATTAACGAAAGCAACGAAAGCTGTGAAGGTGCAGACTTAGTTAAGGAGAGCAAGAAAAAATATGACGGCGCGGATATGACGGAGGGTCCTTTCCTTAAAAAAATGATTCTTTTTGCTATTCCGCTTATTCTTACGGGATTTTTACAGTGCTTTTATAATGCGGCAGACCTTATAGTCGTAAATCTTTTCTCCGAGTCCGACGCTCCTCTTGTTGGCGCAATAGGCTGTACGTCGGCGCTTACAAATCTTGTGCTTGGACTCTTTATGGGACTTTCGGTCGGAGCGGGTGTTTTGGTTGCACATTACGTCGGCGCAAAAAAGGAAAAGGACGTAAATATTACTTTGCACACCTCGATAATCCTTGCGGTGCTTTCAGGTATCCTTATTGCAGTGCTTGGGTATATATTTGCTGATGATATGCTTATTGCTATGAATACATCGGCAGAGCTTTTACCTTATGCAACTCTTTATTTGCAAATTATATTCATAGGAACTCCCGGCTCGTTACTTTATAACTATATCGCGTCAATGCTTCGCTCAACGGGAGATTCTAAGCGTCCGCTTATTTTTCTTGCTATTTCGGGAATCGTAAACGTAGCGCTTAACGTATTTCTTGTAACGGTATTTAAGCTTGACGTTGCGGGAGTCGCTATTGCAACGATAGTATCGCAGTACGTTTCGGCTATAATGGCGCTTATTTATCTTATGAGAATAAAGGGAATGCTTCATTTTTCCTTTAGGAATTTAAAAATTAACGGAAGAAAGCTCAAGCGCTTGCTTTATATCGGTATTCCCTCGGGAATACAAGGCTCGCTTTTTTCACTTTCAAACACATTGATACAGGCGGCTATGAATTCAATCGACGTAAACGCCAATGCGCACGGAATGATAATAGACGGATTTTCAGCCTCGTCAAGTCTTGAAAACTTCGTTTATATCGCTATGCACGCTATATACTCGGTGGCGCTCACCTTTATAGGTCAAAACGTCGGAGCGAAAAAATATAAAAACGTAAAAAAGCTTATGGGCTATTCGGTGTTTTTGGTAACCGCCATAGGAATTTCCTCGGGCGCTATAGTAATGATATTTAATAAGCCTCTTTTAAGCTTATATATTTCAAATAGCGACGTTGCGTTCTCTGCGGCAATAACCAGACTTTCGATAATTATTCCCACGTATTTTTTGTGCGGAACAATGGACACCCTTTGCGCAACGCTTCGTTCGCTTGACCGTTCGGTGACGTCAATGGTTATATCGCTTACCTCGACCTGCGGAGTTAGAATACTTTGGATACACACTGTATTTGCGTATTTCGGAACTCCCGAAAGCTTGTTTTTATCGTATCCCGTAAGCTGGATACTTTCTTGCTTGGTGCATTTAATATTTATTATGGCTACAACGAATAAGCTTCTTAAGCGTCAACGCAAGGAGCTTTTACTTGAAACGGAAGGAACGTAAATGAGTATTTTAAAAACCGAAAATTTAAAAATAACGCTTGATGGCGCTATGGCTTTTGAGGATATTTCCTTTGAAATAGAGCAAAAGGGAATATACGCTATTCTCGGCAAATCCGAGCTTGCGCGAACGACTCTTGCAAAGGCTCTTGCAGGCATCGTTGAGTGTGACGGCGGTGATATATTTTATAAGGACGTAAGGCTCGATAGCACTAAGTCCGGAAGGCTCGCAAAGGCAAAAATAGGATATTTGCCTAAGAAGTGCTTTCTTTACCCTGATATGACGTCTTATGAGGTGCTTGATTTTACGGGAAGAATGCGCAAGGTATCTCCCGATAAAAGAGCAAGACAAATAAAGGAGGCGCTTGAGCTTGTTTGTCTTTCGGGCAAGGGCGAGGCGCTTGTTAAATCGCTTGGCGCGGCAGAAAAGAAAAAATTGCTTTTTGCTAATGCCTTGATAGGAAATCCAAGCGTAATAATTTTAGATGAGCCTATCGCAAATCTTGCTCCCGACGACGTTGCGCTTTTTAAAGACATAATATCTATGCTCGGTGAGAAAAAGACGGTGATTATCTTTACCGATAGGTTGGCTCTCGCAAACGAGCTTGCAGACTTCGTGGGTATCATTTCTAAGGGGAAGATATCCTTTTGGTCGAGTCTTGACAGTGTAAGAGAAAAGCTTGACAATGACCCTAACGCCTTGCTAAAGATATTTGTGGCGTTTAGCGATGATAACGAGGGAGGTGAGGAGTAATGCTTACCTTGATAAAAAGAGAGCTTAAGTCACTTTTTTGCGCTCCAATGACGCTTGCCGCAATATCGGCTTTAAGCGTAATACCTGTTATTGCGCTTGTGGTATTTTTAAAAATCAGTCAATCGCAGACGGCATACGCAGGCTTTGAAAACATAATATCGCTTATGGCGCTCGTTTTTGCTTTTGCTATTCCCGCAATCTCTGTGCTTTCCTATCTAAAGGATAAAAAATCGGGAACTGACGAATTTATTTACAGTATGCCTATATCGCGTGGAGCGCTTATACTTTCAAGGCTTTTTGCGCAGATAACATTTTTTGCGCTGCCGATTGCTTTGATGGCATCCTTTCCCATAATTTATAAGGGTCTTGGCGAGGTAAACCTTGTCCATTCTTATTTGGCGCTTGCGTTGTTGCTTTTCTTTGTAATATTTATCATTTCGCTTTCAGTGATGGTTGCCGAAAAGTCGGGCAAAGCTATGCGTTCCTTGGTGATTTTATATTCGGCTTTGTCTGTGAGCTTTCTTTTCGGAATTTTTTCTCCGCTTGTAAGATTTTTGCCATTTGGAACGGGCTTTGATAAAATACTTTCGGGCATACTTTCCGAGCTTTCGATATTCAAACGGGTTGATACTGCGGTTTACGAGCTTTTTGATTGGACGGAGCTTGCGTTTTTTGCTTGCGGTGCGACGGTATTTGCTTTTATTTCCTTAATAAAGGTAAGACGTAGGCTTGCGGCTACGCTTGTGAGTGTTATTTTAGTTGCCTGCATAGGCGCGTTACCGATGCTTTTACCGCTAAGCGCAAAGCAAATTGATATTAATAAAAATAAGCTTTATACGCCGAGCGCTTCTGCCGTTAATTATTTTAATACGCTTGACGAGGATATAACGGTATATCTTATAGACCCATATGCAAACGAGCAGGAGCTTTATAACGCTATCGTCAGAACGGTTGAGTCGAGCAATAAATTAAAGCTTGAAATCGTCAATTCTGCCGAGAACGAGGATTTTCTTAAGAGATATGGGCTTCAAGACACCTCTGCGGAATTGCTTGCCTATGCTATTATAGTGCAGGGGGCGGAGCGTTGGAGCTTTGTCGGAGGTCGAGATTATTTTTCATATTATAATAGGACTATGGGTTATCTTAGCGCAAGTGAGCTTGAATACAGATACACATATTGTGCAACGCTTTTAAATCAGTATTACGGATATTACGATAAGCTTAGCGCAAATATGCAGGAGGCACTTCAAAAATGCGCTATGGTATTACAGTCCTTGGAAAAGGAAACCTTAGAGTGCTTGGAATTTGAAAACGCTCTGCTTGATGCCGTTGCTTACGTTACGGCTGATATGATACCTACGGTCTACTTCCTTAGCGGACACGGTGAGGAGGGAACGAGCGCAAATCCTTATGATTTTAAAGCAAACAATAAGCTTCCCGAGAATGCCGATATGGCGGTTATAAATTCTCCGAGCGAGGATTATAGCGAGGGCGAGATTGATGCGCTCAAGGAATATGTCGACAACGGTGGAAAGCTTTATATACTTACCGACGTTGATAATTATTCGATGCCTAATTTTATGAAGCTGCTTGAGCATTACGGACTTTCGGTCGATTCAAACGTAATAAGCGTTGACGAAAAAACGGCAATATCCGTTGCGGTTAATAAATCTCACGATGCATTCTCCGCTATGAGCGCAAGTGAGGTAACGCTTAAAAACGTAAGCCGCATAAGCTTTGCCGAGGGCACGAAATATACTTATTCTCCAATGCTTTCATATAAGAAGACCGAGGGAGAGGGAGAGTCGGCTAAGGTAACGGAATATCCCGTTGCCGTTTCGGTAAGCGAGGGCGAGCAAAAGAAAATAACGCTTTTTACAGGCGCAACTACCTTTAACTCAAATAACACCGATATAAGCGAGGAGGAGCTTGAGCGAGTTTCTCCCTGCGTAACTAACGTAATGAATTGGATGTTTGATGAGTTTGAAGCCGACGTAAAGCATAATCCGCCAAAGCTTTATCAAAAATCGCTCTATATAACCGACGACGGACAGATAACAAAGATAGCGGTTATATTTTTTGCAATCATACTTATCTTTTCGGTAAGCGTGTCGGCGTATATGCTTCAAAGAAGCTTGCGCAGTAAGCGTGTATCGAGAGCGGATGAATATACAGAATAAAAATTAAGTAGGGGAGAGCTACAAAATGAATAATAGAGAAAAATTTATAGAAATTTACAAATCAACAATAACTCGCGAGGGCGGAGATAAGTTCCTTGAATATCTTATCGAAAAGACCGATTTCTTTACCGCGCCCGCAAGCACACGCTTTCACGGCTCTTATGAGGGAGGCTTGCTTGAGCATAGCCTTAACGTGTACGAATGTCTTTGCGATTACGTTAAGCATTCGAAATTCTGCAAGAAGTATGGCTTTGAATTTTCCGAGGAAAGCCTTGCAATCGTTGCGCTTTTGCACGATATCTGTAAAACTAATTTTTATAAGACCGAAATGCGTAACGTAAAAAAGGACGGAGTTTGGGTGCCTGTGCCTTATTATACGATTGAGGATAATCTTCCTTACGGTCACGGTGAAAAATCGGTATATGTGATTTCTGGCTTTATGAAGCTTACGAGGGAGGAGGCATTCGCAATTCGTTACCATATGGGCTTTTCAGGTCCTGAGGACGCAAATCAGGTAGGCAGAGCGCTTGAAATGTTCCCTCTCGCCTTTGCGCTTTGTATGGCGGATATGGAGGCATCTTACTATATTGAGGGAAGCCCCGATAAGAATTGATTTATGAAAAGTGATGCAAAAAAATATCTGATATATATACGCTATCTGTTGCCGATATTCGCCTTATTGATGACTGCGGTAATGCTTTTTGTACCGTCATTCCGCTTTGTTTTTCAGGGTAAGGTTGGAGAGCGTATGAGCGTTGCTACGCTGATATCAAATTCTTGGGAGCAGGCGAGAGAGGTTTTGTTTGGAGCTATCGATAAAACCGATGCGGCAATAATTTTCTCAAGGACTATGCTGGTATTAATAATAGTGCTTGTAATTTTATTTTTGCTTTCGGTATGCGCAAGTGTATGGTCGGCGATAGTTGCTTTTAAATGCTTTTTGAGCGATGACGAGGAAAGCGCCGAGAGGAGCAGGAGATTTTTTACCGTTCTTGTTCCAAACCGTATAGCGCTATGTATTTTTTCGTCGCTCGGTCTTTCGTTGACCGCTATGCCATATTTTATGAAGCCTATATATGCGTTTACATATTCTCAAAAGGTGACTGCGGTGCTTGAAGCGCCCGATGCCTTGATAGTAGGTGGAGTTCTTATGCTTGCCGCTTGCGTGCTTTCGGTTATTTGCGCTCCGATTGAAAAAGCGTTCGAAGCGGATATATTTTATAAAAAAAGCGATGAGAGCGAGAATGACGCAGATATTGACTTTGGATATAATGAGGATAACGTGGGATACCGAGAGCTTGACAGTGCCGCCAAGGATAATATAAGAAGGCTCTTTGACGGTGACGGTCGGAGCAATAAAGACGGTAAATAAGAATAATAATTTAATTAAGGAAAATAAATAAGGAAAATAAATTAAGGAAAGTAAACAGATGACTGAAAAAAATAGTCTTGGCGCTGAGTATCTTCGTATTAAAAGACGCTTGTTCGATAAATATTATTCCTTCTTGAATAACGAGCAGAGGGAGGCGGTATATACCACCGAGGGCTCGGTTCTTATTCTTGCGGGAGCGGGTAGTGGAAAGACTACCGTTCTTGTTAACAGAATAGTGTTTATAGTTAAGTACGGAAATGCATATTACAGTAATTACGTTCCGTACGATATAGATGCGAATAAAATATCTCAGCTTAAGAGCGCGCTATTGCTTGAGGGTGAGGCGCTCGAGCCGTATTTGAATGAGTTTGTATCAGCGCCCTGCTTGCCGTGGCAGATGCTTGCATTTACCTTTACCAATAAGGCGGCAAAGGAAATAAAGAAAAGACTTGCGCAGGCTCTCGGTAGCGAGGATGCGGCAAAAAATGTCTGGGCGGGCACATTTCACTCTATTTGCGTAAGAATACTTCGTACATACGGCGGACTTTTGGGATATCGTGATAATTTTACAATATACGATTCGGACGATACGAAGAAAGCCTTGTCGGCACTTATGAAGACTCTTAATATCGACGAAAAGATGCTTTCGGCAAAGTCGGTTGCCGCCGAGATAAGCAAAGCAAAGGATAAGCTTATAACTCCAGATGATTATGCGCTTGAATTTGCCGTTGACGATATACGCAAAAAGAAGATAGCAAAAATTTACGATGCCTATCAAAAGCAGCTAATGCAGGCTAATGCCCTTGATTTTGATGATATAATTATGCAAACCGTGCAGTTGCTCCGTCAAAATGAGGAGGTAAGAGAATATTATCAAAATAAATTCCGTTACGTTTCGGTTGACGAGTTTCAGGATACCAACCTTGCGCAGTTTGAGCTTATATCGCTTTTGTCGGGCGGTCATAAAAATATAATGGCGGTCGGTGACGATAATCAAAGCATATATAAATTCAGAGGAGCGGTTATCGAAAATATTCTTGGATTTGATAAAAGATTTAAGAACACTAAAACGATAAAGCTTGAGCAAAACTACCGTTCAACAAGTGTAATTCTTGACGCCGCAAATGCGGTAATAGCAAATAACGTTCACAGAAAAGAGAAGAATCTTTGGACGGCTCGAGAGGGCGGGGAAAGTATAACGCTTCGTTGCTGTGACGATCAAAATTATGAGGCGAGGTATATTGTTGAAAAAATACAGTCGCTCGTGTCGCAGGGAAAATACAGATATGCCGATATAGCGATACTTTACCGAGCAAATGCGCAGTCAAATACGATAGAGCGTACCTTTGCAAAAAGCGGAATACCTTATAGAATGTACGGCGGATTGCGATTTAATGACCGTAAGGAAATACGCGACGTCGTGGCGTATCTTCAGTTTATAGTAAATCCCACCGATACCGAAAGAATGAAAAGAATTATCAATGAGCCTAAGCGAGGCATTGGAGCAAAAACCGTTGAGGGCGTTTGCGCAATAGCGAATGAAAATCTGATTTCGGTTTATGACGTTTTAAAAAATGCCGATAAATATGTTGCTTTATCACGAAGTGCGCAAAAGCTTATGGCGTTTGCCGATCTCATTTCCTACTTTAGAAATTTACTTTATGAGGATATTTCGGTCGAGCGATTTGTCAATACCGTCGTTGATAAGAGTGGATATAGACAGATGCTTATAGATGGCGGTGAGGAGGAGAAGGAGCGACTTGAGAACGTTGCGGAATTTATTTCGGGAATTGCCGAATATGAAAGTAATGCCGAAAATCCTACGCTTGTCGGATTTTTGGAGGAAAATGCGCTCGTTGCCGACGTCGACGATTACGATAACGATGCCGATGCCGTTGTTATGATGACTATGCACTCGGCAAAGGGACTTGAATTTCCCGTAGTATTTCTTCCGGGAATGGAGGAGGGCGTTTTCCCAAGCTCACAGGTTATATTCGGAGCAGAAAACAGTGGAGAGCTTGAGGAGGAAAGGCGTCTTGCATACGTCGCTCTTACGCGAGCTAAGGATATGCTTTATATCGTACATACCAAAATGCGTATGCTTTACGGAAAGACCGGAATAAACGAGATATCTCGCTTTGTTAAGGAAATCCCAAAGGAGCTTATCAAGGAAGAAAAAAGAGCGGGCGCTCAATACGGGGCGTACGGCGGATATGCAAATCAGTCGCAGACGCGCCAAAGCGGAGCAAGAGTGTATTTTTCCGAGCATACTCAACCTAAGACAACTCAGGAAAAGGCAGAAATATTCAGAGTCGGTGACAGAGTGCGCCACGCAACCTTTGGAGATGGCGAGATATTTTCTGCAAGACCTATGGGCGGCGACGTTCTTTATGAGGTGGTTTTTGAGCGTGTAGGCACGAAAAAGCTTATGGGAAATTTTGCGAGGATGAAAAAAATAAATTAAAACAATTATCAAAATGCTTAAAAAGAGGTTGTTAATTTGGTTAAAATGCCAACATTTTCAATCTCTTTTGTTGTTTAATGTAGATTTTTTGTGAAATCTATTGACAAAAAAAGCCCATTTGGTGTATAATTATCATATCTAAATTTTTATTACAAAGGAGAATAGGATTTATGAATTGTCCAAAATGTTCAGTGCCCGTTGAAGATGGGTTGCTAACGTGTCCCGAGTGTGGCGAGCAGATTGCCGCTAACGCACAAAAGGACAAAATAAACGCGGCTTATGAGGTTAATAAAGCCATAGTTAAAAAGAGATTACATACGCCTGTATTCTTGGCGACAACCATCTTTTTAACCATAATGCTTGTTATGCAGATAGCTTCTATGGTTTCTACCGTAGCAGGTATTCTTTTGGGTCTTATTCCCGCAATCTTTATGGGAATAGCAATGGTTTCGGGTTACAAGCTTTATGCGCAGAAGCCCGAGCTTAACGTAGCAAAGTCGTTGAAAAAGTTTTCACTTTACGATGCTTGTACTAAGGTGTTCTATCAGATAATCGCAGTTACAATGATAGTTGTAGGCTCTGTTGGCGCTATCGCTATGATTGCTATGTCGATTCTCGATTGGTGGAATGATCCTGCCGCAGGCATGGAGGATATTTTTGCATATCTTGACGTTGTATCCGCTATTTTGATTATCGTTGGTTCTGCATTGGTAGTTGTTGTATTCTCTCTCTTTAAGGCAGTTTACGCCGCAAGACGCAGAGCATACCTCAATATGTCTAAGGCAGTTGTTACCGGTGAGTATGCTCCTGTTAAAAAGAGCGTATTTACACTTTCTTGCGTAATTGGTGGATTTACCATATTCTTCGCAATTTTGTTTGTAGTTGCTCCCGCATTCGTGAGCATGGTTGTAGATCTTTTGGCTGAAAGCCTTCCTATCGTAGCAAAGCTTTCAGGTCTTATTATAACCGCATCTCTTACTACCGGTCTTTCGGGTATTGTAGTTGGTATTTACCTTATTCTTTCCGCTAAGTGGCTCTCTACCACTCAGAAGGAGCTCGTTGAAAACAATGCTAATATCGCATATGAGATCAGCGAGCTTGACAGACTTGCTGATGCAGTAAGAGATCAGAAGTTCCAGAAGGAAAAAGAGGCTAAAGAGGCAGAGGCTGCTGCCGCTCAGGCTAAGGCAGACGAGAGAACTGCTCTTGAGCATTCGAGAATGGATAACGAGTATGCGGCAAGAGAAGAAATGCGCGCATTCGTTACTCAGCTTTTGGCAGACGAGCATGCCGCTAAGGTTGATTTCTGGAATGCACTTAATGCATTGAAGGATGAAGCAAAGGCTTTGCAGGATGAGGACCAGAAGGTAAAGGCAGAGCTTATCGAAAAGTATGCTATCGTTGAGGAGCAGATGAAGTTTTTGCAGCAGGTAGTTATGCAGCAGATGATGGGCGCAAGCGCTAATAATAACAATTCAAACGGAAACCAGAATCCCACTATTATTACCACTACGCCTCTTATGAATCCTTACGTTGTTCCTCAGGTTGCACCCGTATATGCAGCTCCCGCAGCGCAGCCTCAGTACGTTCAGCCCCAACCTCAGCCCCAGCCCCAGTATGCACCTCAGCAGTATGCACCCGCAACTGAGCCCGTAGCTCCTACACCTGCTCCTGCACCTGCTCCTGCACCTGCTCCTGTAGCTGAGCCCGTAGCCCCTGCACCTGCTCCTGCAGCTGAGCCTGTAGCACCTGTTGCTCCCGTAGTAGTTCCTGTTGCAGAGCCTGTTGTTGCTCCTGCTCCCGAAGTAGTTGAGGAAGCTCCTGTAGTTGAGGAAGCTCCTGTAGTTGAGGAAGCTCCTGTAGTTGAGGAAGCACCTGTAGTTGAGGAAGCACCTGTAGTTGAAGAAGCTCCTGTAGTTGAAGAAGAAGCTCCCGCAGTTGAGGAAGAAGCTCCCGCAGCAGAGGAAGAAGCACCCGCAGTTGAGGAAGAAGCTCCTGCAGTTGAGGAAGAAGCTCCCGCAGTTGAGGAAGAAGTTCCCGCAGTTGAGGAAGAAGTTCCCGTAGTTGAGGAAGAAGCTCCCGCAGCAGACGAGGAAACTCCCGCTGAAAACGCTTAATTAATTAAAAATATTTTAGATTGCCGCAGTTTTAAACTTGCGGCAGTCTTTTTTTGTTTCACTACTTGACTTTTTTAAATATCCGTGTTATAATAAATCAGTTAAATATAAACACTGTGAAAAGAAGTAGTAGAAAAGGATGAGAGCGCAGAGAGCGAACGGTTGGTGTGAGTTCGTGTCAAGTCTTATCGAAGTCGTCTTGGAGTGGTGCGTGTGATCGTTTGAACGTGTGGTAGTGTAGCGCGCAACGTAGGCTCTGCGTTAAAGGCATTAGAGATGCCGCTTTTGCGGTAAATCAGGTGGTACCGCGTACTCACGCCCTGATACTTGGGTGTGAGCTTTTTTATTTTTAATTTCAATTTGTATAAAATAAACGGAGGATAAAAAATGAATTCTTACAATGAATTACCAAAGGTATATTCTCCCTCTGAGTTTGAGGAAAGAATATATAAAAATTGGTGCGACAAGGGATACTTTACTCCCGACGTAAACGATCCCGCACCTGCTTTTTCAATAGTTATCCCGCCCCCAAACGTAACGGGACAGCTTCATATGGGTCACGCACTTGACGAAACCTTGCAGGATATTCTCGTTCGTTATAAGAGAATGCAGGGCTTCAATACTCTCTGGGTTCCCGGCACTGACCATGCGGGTATTGCAACTCAGATAAAGGTTGAGGAGCAGCTTCGTGTTAATGAGGGACTTACAAGATACGATCTCGGACGTGAGAAGTTCTTGGAGCGTGTATGGGATTGGAAAAATCAGTACGGAAGCCGTATTATAAGTCAGCTTAAGAAGCTTGGCGCATCCTGCGACTGGACAAGAGAGCGCTTTACTATGGACGAGGGCTGCTCTAAGGCGGTAAGAGAGGTATTTGTTAACCTTTACGATAAGGGACTTATTTACAGAGGAAACAGAATAATCAACTGGTGTCCTCACTGTATAACGGCTCTTTCGGATGCGGAGGTAGAATACTCTGAGCAGGACGGATATTTCTGGCATATTAAATATCCTATTAAGGGTGAGGACGGATACGTTGAGATAGCTACAACACGTCCCGAAACTATGTTCGGCGATACTGCGGTTGCGGTTAACCCCAACGATGATGCAACTAAGCATCTTATCGGTAAAACTCTTATTTTGCCGATAGTAGGCAGAGAAATTCCCGTTGTTGCCGATGATTATGTAGAGATTGGCTTTGGTACGGGATGCGTTAAGATTACTCCCGCTCATGACCCCAACGACTTCCTTGTAGGTCAACGTCACGGACTTGAGCAGATCAAGGTAATGAATGATGACGCTACAATGAACGCATTCGCAGGTAAGTATGAGGGTATGGACAGATATGAATGCCGTAAGGCTCTTATCGCTGACCTTGAGGCTGACGGATATCTTATTAAGACAGTTCCTCATGCTCATAACGTAGGCTCTTGCTACCGTTGTCATACTACGGTTGAGCCTATAACCTCTAATCAGTGGTTTGTAAAAATGGAGCCTCTTGCAGAGCCTGCACTTGAGGTTGTAAAGAACGGAACCGTTAAGTTTGTTCCCGAGCGCTTTAGCAAGACCTATACTAACTGGATGGAGAACGTACACGATTGGTGTATTTCCCGTCAGCTTTGGTGGGGTCACCGTATTCCCGCATTCTATTGCGATAAGTGCGGAGAAATGACGGTATCTAAGGAGGATATCACTGTTTGTCCTAAGTGCGGCGGTGCTGTTCGTCAGGAAAATGACGTTCTTGATACTTGGTTTTCCTCGGCTCTTTGGCCCTTCTCAACAATGGGGTGGCCCGAGAATACTGCAGAGCTTCAAAAGTATTATCCCACAAGCGCGCTTGTTACGGGATACGATATAATATTCTTCTGGGTTGCGAGAATGATTTTCTCGGGACTTGAGCATATGGGTAAAGAGCCCTTTAATACCGTATTTATTCACGGACTTGTTCGTGACGCGCAGGGAAGAAAGATGTCTAAATCTCTCGGCAACGGAATCGACCCTCTTGAAATCATCGAGAAATACGGTGCGGATGCTCTCCGCTATGCGCTTGCTACCGGTAATAGCCCCGGAAATGATATGAGATTTTCGGACGAAAAGATTGAGGCGGCAAGAAATTTTGCGAATAAGCTTTGGAACGCATCGAGATTTGTTCGAATGAATCTTACTATAGATGAAATAAAGCTTCCCGAGGTAGATAAGCTTGCGAGCGAGGATAAGTGGATACTTAATGAGTTTAATAAGCTTGCGGCATCCGTAACCGAATCGCTTGATAAGTATGAGGTAGGTATTGCGCTCTCCGAAATTTATGACTTTACTTGGGATGTATTCTGTGATTGGTACATCGAGCTTTGCAAGGCTCGCCTTAATGATAAGGAGAGCGAGGGTAACGTAGTAGCACAAAATGTTATCGCTTACGTTCTTACAGGAATTCTTAAGCTTTTACATCCCTTTATGCCTTTTATTACCGAGGAAATATATCAAGCACTTCCTCACACAGACGAGAGCATAATGATATCTAAGTATCCTGCATTTGACAGTGCGTTTGTATTCGAGGCAGATGCTGAGAAGATGAACAGAGTTATAACTGCAATTAAGGCTATTCGTGCGAGAAGAAACGAAATGAACGTTGTACCCTCACGCAAGGCAAAGGTTTACATTGCAACTAAGTATGCAGATTCCTTTAATGATAGCACCGCAGTATTCTTTACACGTCTTGCTTCGGCATCCGAGGTCGAGATAGGCGAGAGCTTTGATGACGTTCTTTCGGCAGATGATGCGGTTAGAATAATTACCGATTCTGCAACTATATTCCTTCCTATTGCCGATATAGTTGATACCGAAAAGGAAAGAGCGCGTCTTGAGGCAGAGCAGAAGAAACTTGTCGGTGAGATAGAGAGAATTGAAAAGAAGCTTTCTAACGAGGGCTTTGTAGCTAAAGCACCCGCAGCGGTTGTTGACGGAGAAAAGGCTAAGCTTGCAAAGTACCGTGAAAATCTTGACGGTGTAGTTGCGGCTTTGGCGAAGCTCGGTTAATTAAAATTTAATATATTTTACCGCCTAACTATCCTAAAATGGGGTAGTGGGCGGTATTTTTTACTTGATTTTGGCTCTACATCTTGATTTTTTTGGCATTTTGTGGTATAATATATATAGTGAATTTTTTAAAAGCGGGGTGGTATAGTGATTTACGTTTCTTCGGATTGGCACGGTGTAGAGCTTTATAAAATTAAAAGGCTTCTTGAAATGGTGAATTTCTCTAACGATGATTTTCTTTTTATACTTGGAGATATTATTGACAGAGGTATGCATGGTGTAGAGCTTATAAAATACATTATGTTTGAGCCTAATATCAAGCTTATACGCGGAAATCATGAGCAAATGATGTTGGATTGCTCTTTTTTGTTTGAGGAGATAACCGATGATAGCGTTAAGGCTTTTAACGCTAATAAGCTAAGAGCGCTTAAAAATTGGCAATACAACGGTGGCGATGCTACTATAAGAGGACTTGCTGCGGAAAGTATAGAAAGCCGTCAGATGATTTTAGAGTTCATCGAGGACACGCCGTTATACGATAGCGTTTCGGTTGGGGGTAACGATTTCTTGCTCGTTCACGCAGGGCTTTCGCTTGATACTTACGGTAGATTGGTAAAGCTTTCCGAGTGTATTCCCGAGGATCTTTTGTGGACACGCCCGAGGCCTAATACTAAGTATTCGCAGGATTTTATGACGATTTTAGGTCATACCCCGACGTCTTATTTCGGTAAAGAATATGACGGTAGGTTTTTTAAAAATGATACTTGGATAGATATCGACGTAGGAGCGGCATACGGATTTTCTCCTGCAATTTTGCGTCTTGACGATATGGCGGAGTTTTATCAGGATTAATTTAATGTATTGTTTATACATATATATTGGAAAGGAAATATATGAAAGCTTGTAGCTATGAAAATGTTAGACTCGAGCCTTGCTATTTGTATAATAAGCAGGAGCTTAATCGAGAGGTAACGATAAATTCGGTTTATGATCGCTTTTACGATACCGGACGTATAGGAGCGTTTAATTTTTCTTATAAGTCAGGGGATGATAAAAGACCGCATTTCTTTTGGGATAGTGACGTCGCAAAATGGATGGAGGGAGCGGCTTATATTTTAAAACACAACGATAACTCCAAGCTTGAAGCAAAGGTGGATGCTCTTGTTGAAAAAATTAAAAAAAATCAGGGTGAGGACGGATACTTCAATATATATTATACTGTGGTAGAGCCAAACGCACGCTTTACCGACCGTGATAAGCACGAGCTTTACTGTGCGGGACATCTTATGGAGGCGGCGGTAGCTTATGCGTCTGTTACGGGTAAGACTGACTTTTTGGATTGTATGGAGAAATATGCCGACTATATATATAAGGTTTTCGTGGAGGAAAAGAGCGCCAATTTCTTTACTCCGGGACACGAGGAAATAGAGCTTGCGCTTATTTATATGTATAGATATACGGGTAAGACAAAATATCTTGAGTTGGTAAGATATTTTATAGATACACGCGGCACGGTTGATGAAAAATATCGCGATGAGCAATTCCAAACGCATCTTCCTGTCAGAGAGCAGACCGAGGCGCTTGGACATTCTGTTCGCGCTATGTATCTTTATACCGCTATGGCTATGCTCGCAAAGGAAACGGGTGACGAAGCACTTATAAAAGCGTGTAAAACGCTTTGGGAGGATGTAACAGTAAGAAAAATGTACGTTACCGGTGGAATTGGTTCATCGGATATTGGCGAGTCTTTTACTACGGGTTATGACCTTTCAAATGATCGTGCATACACCGAAACCTGCGCAGGAATAGGTCTTATCTTTTTTGCAAAGGCGATGTTGGAGCTTGAAAATGATGCAAGATATGCAAACGTGCTTGAGAGAGTTCTTTATAACGGTGTTCTTTCGGGTATTTCTCTTGACGGAAAATCATTTTTTTATGAAAATCCTCTTGAAATAAATCTTTTTGAGCATTTTAGCTGCCGTTGCGGAACTCGTAAATTTCCTATAACACAAAGAGTGGAGTGCTTTGATTGCTCTTGCTGCCCGCCTAATTTAAACCGTTTACTTTCGTCACTCGGAAATTATATTTACGGAATTGACGGAGATACTCTTTTCGTAAATCAGTTTATAGCGTCGACACTAAAAGAGGAAAGTGTAGATGCAAAGATAAGCACCGAATATCCTTTAAACGGAAATGTTAGAATAAAGGCAAACGGTGTGTCAAAGGTTGCTATTCGTATTCCTTTTTGGTGTGATAGCTTTAAAATAAATAAATCTTACGTTGTTGAGGGCGGTTATGCGATAGTTGATGCAGACGGTGATATTTCGGTCGATTTTGATATAACGCCTAAGATGATTTGGGCAGATCCACGAATTACAAAGGATGCGGGCAGGGCTTGTATTATGAGAGGTCCTGTGGTTTACTGTGCGGAGAGCGTTGATAACGGAGAAAATCTTCATCGCTTTACGGTTGCTCCCGATTTTGATTGTATTGAAAAGAAAAACGATATTTTCGGTATTCCGGAGCTTGAAATAAGCGCATATGAAAGGGCTTGTTATGACGGCGAGCTTTATTCGTCGCGTCCTCCAGTTAAGAAAAAGGCTACTCTTAAGCTTATTCCGTATAATTGCTTTGCAAATAGGGGAGAGAGCGATATGCTCGTTTGGTTTGTTCAAAACTAATTAAAAATACTATAAAAAGGCGCAATCTTGCATTAAATGCTTCTTTTTTGCCGAGAGTTGCGCCTTTAATTTCGAAAAAATAAAAAAAATGAGATTTTTTAAAACTTTTTTCAAAAAAGGTATTGACAAACCCGAATAATTGAGTTATAATAGTGGAGCGCAATTCGGGCCAGTAGCTCAGTTGGTTAGAGCAACCGGCTCATAACCGGTTGGTCCGGGGTTCGAGTCCCTGCTGGCCCACCAAAGTTTTTCGGATAGTCCGAAGGGCGCAAAAAACTTTTTGAAAAAACTTAAAAAACTTTTTGAAAAGGTATTGACAACTCAAAAGAGTTGTGGTATAATAACAAAGTCGCTGCGACAGAAGCGACAAACGGTCATTGAAAATTGAACAACAAGAGATAAGTACAAAGCAAAAAAAGCAAGTGCAAATCTCGTCGAAAGAGTTATATATACTCAACAAAGTAAAAGAAGCTAAGAAAGAATAGCTCGAAAGAAGATTGTAACTCGGGTAACCGAGATATAATAGAATTATTTCGAGAGTTTGATCCTGGCTCAGGATGAACGCTGGCGGCGTGCATAACACATTCAAGTCGAACGGAGTTACTTGAACAATCCTTCGGGTGCGTGACGGTAACTTAGTGGCGGACGGGTGAGTAACGCGTG
>JAZRGA010000043.1:0-58129 GCA_045643945.1 Eubacteriales bacterium
TGGAATTTGAGAGATTTTTCTCGAAAATTCCTACAAAAAACAGCTTAAACCATGCTTGTTTTCACTGTTAAAGCTAATTTTTATTTAATTTTATTCCGTGCGTTTTTGTTCTGCGCTAAATGACGCAGCCCCAGTTAAACAAAAAATTTATTAACTTTAACTCATCGCCTCGCCTGCTGAAAACAGGTAAGGCGTTATATTTTTAAGAATTTCATCGGGGGATTCCGCAGACGGCTTATCGCACCAGAGGCAGAATGCACCTCCGAATATTTTATGCTTCGTCGGGTCGACTCGGAATTGAGCTGACGGTGAGTCGAATACGTAGGCATTCCAATTATTTTTTAACTGTTCGGGAGTTATGCCGCTTTTCATACCCGCACCAAGCACGTAATAGGTGTAGAAGTTAAGGAGATTATAGATTTTATAGCCCTCGTCAAGATAGGTAAACACGTTGTTTTTTGCTCCGTTTGCGTATGGCATCCAAAATTCTATATCTATATTTTTGTCAAGCTCTACCGCTCTTTTCCAATCGGTGTCACCGCTTCGAAGCACGTCATCGTTCCACATACGGACAGAGGTATATCCAAGAGAGCGCATAAGAGATGCGGTATCGTTCATATATAGCAAAAAAGCATCGTAGGCAACGGCATTTTCGTTGCCTGTTTTATTTTTTGCAAGCGCTTGCCAATGGTCAAGGCTCTGCCATTTTGAGTAGGAATCGTCTATATTCTCACCAAAGCCCAAAAGCTCATCGCCGCCGATATCAAAGCTTTTAGCACCAACGGAGCGGAAAAGCTCACCGTATTCGGTTAAAAGCGCGTGAGCAAATTTTACTGCCTCGGGATTTGAAATATCAATTCCTCGAGAGAAGCTTTTTTGCGCGGCTTCGTTTGGAATACTCGAGCCTTGAACTATCGAGCGCTTTCCGTTTTTGTGAAAATAATTTCCTATATCCGTGCCGTAATGCTCGTTATATTTTTTTACCGCATAATTCATATGCCCCGGAGAGTCGAATGATGGAATTACCTCTATCTCGAAATTCGATGCAATCGAAACGATATACCTCATTTCCTCTTGCGTTATAAATTTTTTATCATTCTCGGCTTGACCGCACGCCGCTCCGTGAACGCATAACGAGTGGTCGCCACCCGCAAGCCAGGGAAATTGCTTTGATTCAAGTCTTAGGCCCATTTCTTCGGAAAAATGAAGATAGAGGGTATTAAGATTTGCTTTTCTTAGCGTAGGGATTAATTTTTCAAACCATTTAGGCGAAAAATATTTTCTGCCGCAGTCAAGGAAAAAGGCGCGTTCGTCTACCTTATATATTTTGCTTGTACCGTTCATTTAAGTATTGTATTTTAATCCTTTTTCTTTTTTAAGGTTGTAAGACCGAAAATTACCGAAATTGCGAGTATTGCCGATATCGAGGTCGAGGCAAAGCATCCGTTGATAGTTTTTTCAATGTCATTTTTGCTGATTTTATCCTCGGCTTTTGTAGCGGATTCGCTTTCGTTATTTAAATTGCTTTGCATACCTGCGTTATTTGAGGTCGCTTTTTCTGTTGCCGTAGAGCTGCTTGTATTATTGTCGGGCTTTTGAGGTGTATTTCCGCTATCCTGTGAGCCGTTGCCGCTTGGGGTGCTACTGTCGGGAGCATCGGTTGAAAAGCTTATTGTATCGATTGCTTGCTCGTATTTTCCGTCAATTTCATCTGTAATAGCCGCAATAGTTATCTTTAAGCCTCTTATGCTGCTCGGAAGTGTAAATCCGCCCTCGAAGAATATTTTTTCACCATCGTTTATTTGATAATAATATTTGATTGAGGGAAGGTCGGTAATGTCCTCGGAATATTTGTTTTTAACGGTTGCCGATACGTTAACTGTGTCGCCGCCCTTATATGAGTTTTTTTCGGTTGAGAGAGAAAGCTTAGGCTCGCTACTTGTAACGCTTGCGGTTATCTCGGCTTCTATTGAGCTATATTCGGGATTTGTTGGAGTGAAAATGACTTTTACGGTGTCACCGTTCTTCGGGATAGTGTTGGGGTCTTTAAAGCTCCATTCACCTCGGATTATGCTTTCAGATAAGCTGTCGGTGACCTTTCCGCCCGAAATAGTAGCCTGACTTAGCGACTGACCGTACTCTATGCTTGATACGGTGGGAAGCTCCTTAAGAGTCGCAGCTCCGAGAGTTAGATTTTTCGTGTACGCTTTTATTCTTGCGTTAAAGGATTTAGCCTTATCCTGCACCTCGGCAGGGTCATAAAATGCCGAATCGTTTATCGAAAAATATGTTTGATTGGGTAATACTACCGAGTCCGAGGTAACTAATACCGTGCTTCCATCGGTTATATTTTGGTCGGAATCGAGCGCTAAATGAGCGTTTGTTTCGATAAGGACTATAAATACGTCACCCTTATCGAGCGTTACGGGGGAGGTGAGCGGTATTGTGCTAAATCCCGCCTCTGCAATTGTTCCCGATTGCTCGTGTACGGGAGTACCCTTGTTAAATTTACTAGGTGTCAGGTCGGTAGGATTTATATAAATTTTAAGCGAATAGTTAGCGCTTGGAGTATCGTAGGTTGTAACGCCTACCGCTAAAAGCGTTTCATTTCCCTTTGCGGTGAAGATGTTTGCCGCAGAGGTTTTATCGTAGCTTGAATATGTAAGCGAAAGTCCGCCATCGTGCTGATAGTTGTTATTATAGGCATACTCGCTTGCGGGGGTAACGTCATACGCAGTAGCATTGATAACGCTTTTATCCTCATATGATATCCAAAAATAGCCGTCGAGTCCCCATTCTGCGCCCCAGCTATTTTTAACGAGCCACGCTCCGTTGCTTTGAGGGCGTGCGCTTGATTTGAAGTTTAATCTTGAATAATTATCATTCCAGCCGACTATGGTAACCGCGTGGTTAGATGTGTATGCGGATGGGCAATAGTGGGAGTAGGTGGTGTAATTCATATAGGCATCGACCGAATAGTATGCCGTTTCAACAGCTCCGTAGGTCATTATCGCTTGCTTTACCTTGTTGATATCGTTTGGCAGAGAATAACTGTAAGCGCCGCTCATATAATATTCGACGTTGCCGTACATAAGGCTCTCATCAAGAGTCATAGAGGGATTTTTTACGAAATCACTGTACCTTGCAACGCTCTCGTCGACAAGTCCTATCCAACCCGAAAGCGTCATAATCGGAAGCTGAGCATAGCCGCCGCTCTTGTAAAATGGCTCGTTTGAGGTTATAACGTCACCCGAGTCGCGCTCACCGTTGTATGAGAAATAGGCAAGATGAAGCTCCGAGAGGTCGGTTGCGCTTCTGCTCGCTCCGTGGTTTTTAACTGCTTCTGCCTCGCAGCAAGCGATAGCCGCAAACGCCCAGCAATTGCCGAAATCTCCCTGCGATTTTACCGAGGTTATATATTGTAAATTGTTTACGTTGCTATTATAAGAGGTCGGTAGCGAAGCAGCCGACGCCGATAATGCGCTCGTTGCGAAAACCGTTATTATAAAAATCAGTGATATGATGGAGCAAAGGGCTTTTTTCATAGTTTCACCTCATAGAAATTATTAGAATATATATAAATATTATAGCATATTTTTTCATATTCATCAATAGCGAATTTTTTATTTTTAAATCCTACTTAAAATTTAAATGTAAAAATAAAAAAAGATTGTAAAATGCTTGAAAAAAGAATGTCCGTGTGGTATAATAACTGTGTATGCAAATATTGTTATTTTTTCGAAAGGAGTGCGGTTATGAGTACAGACGGGAATTGTCGAAGTAGATTTATGTTTTATTTAATTATTCGTGTGGCGCATACCGTAAGACCTGCTTGAAGCTTTGGGTGCGCTTCCGTAAATAAAGGAGGAACGCTATGCTTGAAAATCAAGATAACGAAAAAAATGAAAAAATCGATAAAAACGAAAAAATCGACGAGATAGACGTAGAGTCTGAGCGTGATTACGGCTCGGCTATTCTTTCGATAATTCGAGGCGATAACGATGATGCGCTTTTGCGCGAGCTGCTTGAGGATTACCACGATAACGATATAGCATCGATTCTCGACGAGCTTACCGCAGAGGAGCGTGAGCGACTTTTGCGAGTGCTTGGAATTGACGCAATGTCGGATATCTTGCCATATGCCGATGATGCGGCAGAGTATATTGCAGAAATGGATGCCGACGAGGCGGCGGACGTTATCGAGCAGATGGAGATTGACGATGCGGTCGAAACGCTTGAAGCGCTTGACGAGGAAACCCGAAACGAGCTTTTGGAGCTTATCGAGGAGGACGTTAAGGAGGAGATAGAGCTTATTGCCTCCTACGGTGACGATGAGTTCGGTAGCGCTATGACAACGAATTTTATTTCGATAGAGCGCACGAAAACCGTAAAGGGAGCTATGCGCTCACTCGTTGAGCAGGCGGCGGAAAATGATAATATATCAACCATTTTCGTCACCGAAAACGAGATATTTTACGGAACTATCGACTTAAAGGAGCTTATTATCGCAAGAAGCTCGGTGTCGCTTGATGACCTTATCTCGCTTAACTTCCCGTTCGTTTACGCAAAGGAAAGCATTTCGGAAAATATAGAAAAGATTATAGACTATGCCGAGGAGCTTATTCCTGTGCTTGACGAGCAAAAGAGGCTTATCGGTGTTATTACCACGCAGGATATACTCGACCTTGCGACCGCAGAGCTTACCGAGGATTATACCCGTCTTGCGGCGCTTAGCTCCGACGAGGATATAAGCGAGCCTATATTCAAAAGCGTAAAAAAGAGAATACCGTGGCTTGCGATTTTGCTGTTTTTGGGACTTATAGTTTCTGCGGTGGTAGGACTTTTTGAGGGAATAGTTCAGGAGCTTCCGCTTATAGTGAGCTTTCAGTCGCTTATTTTGGGAATGGCGGGTAACGTAGGAACTCAATCGCTTGCGGTTACGGTTCGTACTCTTAATGCCGAGGAAATGAACGCAAAAAAGACTTTTAAGTTTATTTTTAAGGAAACGCGCGTAGGCTTTATGAACGGACTTATTATCGGTATAGGCTCTGTGCTTATAATTGGCGGATATCTCTGCTTAAGAGGAACTGCTCCCACGCTTGCCTTTACAACGGCGGGATGCGTTGCGCTTGCGCTTTGCTTTGCTATGATGATTTCGGGACTCACGGGCGCGGGAATACCTATGATTTTCTCAAAGCTCGGAATTGACCCCGCTATTGCCTCTGGTCCGCTTATAACTACACTTAACGACCTCGTTGCGGTTATAAGCTATTACGGACTTGCTTATATTTTGCTTTTGCAGTTAGCATTTTAAAAAATAGATTTCGATTGAAAATTTTTGAGAATTGGAGGCTTTTGAATTTTGGATATAAAAATAAAAATAAAAGAAGCCGCCGAATTTCTTGACAGAAGGGGACGGCGAATTGAAATAATATTCTTCGGCTTAATTCTTGTCTTTGCAGCCTTAGCGCCGTTGATGATATATGCTTATATTGAACACCTTTTTGCGGTGCTTACCTCATATATAGTAGGGCTTGCGAGGCTTACTGTTGTGCAGGGAAACGCAATATATATAGCGCTTTTGGTGCTTGCGGTTTTTATAGTGCTGTGCTTTTTAGCTTTTTTTACAATGCCGTTGTTTTCTTGCTTTTTCGGTCATTCGTATAGATTGTACCGTAACGGAATTGCGGGAAAAAGCAAGCTTTTCGCTTTAGGAAAGGGAGGATATTGGGGCGCTATAAAAGCAGGTTGTGTTATCTTCGTATTGCTTGCTATTTGTTTAGCACCCGTTATAATTATTTCCTTTGTCGGCTCGTCACTTGCGGAGTCAGATAACGAGGTGATAGTATCGCTCGTTAAATATTTGTTTGTCTTTGCTATTGCGGCAGGGCTTGCACTTGGATTTTTAATATTTATACTTCTCCGACCGCTTTTTCTTTTCGTATATTACACGTCAAGAGGAGAAAGCGTAGGAGCGGCAATACTTCTTAGCGTAAAGCGAATGCGCTCTCACAGAGCGAAAGAGATGTATAATAAATATATAAAATCGTTTTTGCCGTCGCTTCTTTTATCGCTCGCAACGGTTTTGGTGTTGTTTTTCGTCGACACACTACCTAAAATGTCAATAGTTTATTTTGAGGTTGCGGATGAGATAGCTTACGGCGAGGAATAATTGTTAGATTATAAAAATTTTACTTTAATATATAAAGAGGACTTAAAAATGAAAGAGAAATTTTACATTACAACTGCGATAGCATATGCTTCAAGAAAGCCTCACTTCGGTAATACCTACGAGGTTATTATGACGGATGCTATTGCAAGATACAAAAGAGCGCGCGGCTACGATGTGTTTTTCTGCACGGGTACTGATGAGCACGGTCAGAAAATAGAGGAGCTTGCAAACGGAGCGGGAATTACGCCAAAGGCTTACGTTGACGGAGTTGCAGGTGAAATTCGCGGAATTTGGGATAAAATGAATACAAGCTACGATTATTTTATCCGTACAACCGACGAGCAGCACGAGGCTACCGTTAAGAAGATATTCAAAAAATTCTACGATAAGGGTGATATTTATAAGGGAAAATACGAGGGCTGGTACTGCACGCCCTGCGAGTCCTTCTTTACCGAAACTCAGGCGGCAGAGGGGAAATGCCCCGATTGCGGCAGACCCGTTCAAAAGGCAAGCGAGGAGGCTTACTTCTTTAAGATGAGCAACTATGCCGACAGACTTATGGCGCATATCGAGAGCCATCCTGAATTTATTGAGCCTGAGTCGAGAAAAAAGGAAATGGTTAATAATTTCTTAAAGGCGGGACTTCAGGACCTTTGTGTATCCCGTACATCCTTTAAGTGGGGAATACCCGTCGATTTTGACGACCGTCACGTTGTTTACGTTTGGCTTGATGCGCTTACTAACTATATAACCGCTCTTGGATACGATGCCGATAAGAGCTATGAGGAGCAGAGTGAGCATTTTAAGAAATATTGGCCCTGCGACGTTCATATAATCGGTAAGGATATTCTTAGATTCCATACAATTTATTGGCCTATATTCCTTATGGCGCTTGATATTCCGTTACCCAAGAAGGTATTCGGTCATCCTTGGTTTAACTTTGGAGTTGAAAAAATGTCAAAGTCAAGAGGCAACGTTATTTATGCCGATGCCTTGGCAGAGAGATTTTCGGTTGACGGTGTAAGATATTACGCTCTTGCCGAAATGCCCTACGCATCTGACGGAAGCATTACCTATGAGTCGGTTATTAAGAGATTTAATACCGACCTTGTAAATAATCTCGGTAATCTTGTTAAGCGTACGCTTGATATGCAAAAGAAGTATTTTGATAAAGAGGTGTTAGCGCCCAATGCTCCCGAGGCTCTTGATGATGAGCTTTCTGCGGCTTGCGTTAAGGCTTATAACGAGTATATCGCAAATATGGACGGATTCCGCATAGCAGATGCTATTGACAGCATAATTGAAATGCTTTCGCGCGCTAATAAGTATATCGACGAAACCACGCCTTGGACTCTTGCTAAGGACGAGAGCAAAAAGGAGCGCTTGGCTACCGTTCTTTATAATCTTCTCGAGGCTATCCGTTGGGGAGCAACGATGCTTTCTCCCATTATTCCCGAAACCGCAGAGGAGATACTTTCAAAGCTTTGCGTAGAGGGCGTTGACTTTGAGTCTATCGGTACGCTTGATAAATTCGGCGGTATTAAGGTCGGCTCGGTTTTGGGTGACTCAAGAGTTATGTTTGCAAGAATTGACGAGGCAAAAATGCTTGCCGAGATAGAAGCCGAGCGCGAGGCGGCTCGAATAGCCGAGGAAAAGGCTAATGCAAAGCCCGAAAAGCCCGAGGGATGCGCACTTATCGGCATAGAGGACTTTATGGGCGTTGAGCTTCGTACCGCAAAGGTGCTTTCCTGCGAGCGTGTGCCAAAGGCTAAAAAGCTTCTTTGCATGCAGCTTGACCTCGGATATGAGCAGCGTCAGGTTGTTTCGGGAATTGCGGCTTATTACACTCCCGAGCAGCTCGTTGGTAAAAAGGTTATCATCGTTGCAAATCTCAAGCCTGCAAAGCTTTGCGGAATTGAGTCGCAGGGAATGATACTCGCAAGCGGAGAGGAAGACGTAAGAGTCGTATTCTTGGCAGAGGATACTCCCCTCGGTGAGCGTATAAGATAAGAGCTTTGATTTATGTTGCTTGAAGAAATAAAAAACACAGATTGCGCATTTTTTGATTCGCATGCGCATTATTACGATGAACGCTTTAACGGGGAGGAAAATCCGTACGGAGCGGACGCGCTTGTTTCTCTGCTTTTCGAGCGTGGGCTTTTGGGCGCTATAAACGTAAGCTCAAGCTATCCCGCGGCGCTAAAGGTGGTAGAGCAGGCAAAACGGTTTGAAAAAATGTATGCGGCGGTCGGAGTTCATCCCGAGGACCTTATAAGCGACGGAATGTCTTATATAGAGCAGATTGAGGGAATACGTGAGCTTATAAAAAGCCGTAACGAGAATAAAATCGTCGCAATCGGAGAGATAGGACTCGATTATTATTGGAGGCAGGATAATAAGGCGGAGCAGCAGGATTGCTTTGAGCGCCAGCTTTTGCTTGCCGAGGAGCTTTCGTTGCCTGTAATAATTCACGATAGAGAGGCACACGGTGATTGCTTTGATACGGTTTTACGGCATCCTAACGTAAAGGGCGTTTTTCATAGCTATAGCGGTAGCGCAGAAATGGCGATAGAGCTTATAAAGCGAGGATGGTATATATCCTTTTCGGGTGTTGTTTCCTTTAAAAATGCCGCAAAGATAAAGACGGTTGCCGCTTGCGTGCCCGATGACCGTATCCTTATTGAAACGGATGCGCCGTATCTTGCACCTCATCCGTACAGAGGAAAAATAAATCATTCGGGTCGATTGTTTTATACTGCGTCGGCTCTTGCCGAAGAACGTGGCGTTGACGTTCGCACTATCTCGGATATTACCTACCGTAATGCGAGAGAGTTGTTTAATATTGATTAAGTGATTTTTGCGAGAAAAACTTTTTTAAAAGAAAGGTCGGCAGTGCCGACAAGCAATAGTCGGTCTTTGTGTCGGGGGATGTTTAACTTCATTCCCCGATTTCTTTATGGAGTGATAGTCTACTTCTTCATTCTTTATTTTTCGTGAGCAGCAAGCCCACACGGAATGTGCGTTTTTATAGTTTATACCTCTTTTTTGTAACAAATAACCAAAAAGGGGGCTTTATTTTTTTAGAGTACGATATAAAAATAATTATCAAAACATATTGCAAAATGCACAGAAATATTGTATAATTATTAAAAGGTTTGTTGAAAATGAACCAATAAGCAAGAAAAGACTTAAAAAATAAGCTTGATTTGCTAAAAAAATACAATATTACCTTCGCATAGAGGCGAGGGGAAGGAGGATAGCCCATGGCTAATTTTGACACAAAAAGAATAAGAAACGTCGTATTGCTCGGACACGGAGGATGCGGAAAGACCTCGCTCGCAGAGGCGATGGCATATATAACGGGTTGCACTGACAGACTCGGTAAGATTGAGGATGGAAATACTATTTCCGATTTTGATGCGGAGGAAACCAAGAGAGGCTTTTCACTTTCCGCTTCTATGCTTAATATGGTATGGAAGGATAGCAAGATAAACGTAATTGATGCTCCCGGTTATCTCGATTTTGTTGGCGAGGTAAATCAGGCGGTTCGTGTTGCCGATAGCGCTATTATCGTTGTAGACGGTAAGGCGGGAATTGAGGTAGGAACAGAGCTTGCTTGGAATTACGCTACCGAGGCGGGACTCCCCAAGGCGTTCTTTATAAATAAATTTGATGATAACGAGGCTCGATTTGCGCGTGTTCTCGACTCTTTGCATACTACCTTTGGAAAGCACATCTGTCCGCTTACTATTCCTATGGTTAAGGACGGTGAGGTTAAGGGCTGTATAGACCTTGTTGACCAAAGTGCGCACGTTTTTGATAACAACGGACGTCATAGCGTAGAGCTTATTCCCGAGGAGTCCTTGGAGGCAGTTGAAAAGTTCCGCGATATGCTTATGGAAGCCGTTGCAAGCACAAATGAGGACCTTATGGAAAAATACTTTGGTGGTGAGGAGATAACCTATATGGAGGTTATCAACGCAGTTCACGAGGGTATTATTAACGGCGAAATCGTTCCCGTATTCTGCGGAGCGGCAGTAAAGCTTTGGGGTGTATGGACTATGCTTGACAAGATAACCGAGTCCTTCCCACGTCATACCGCAAAGAAAAACGAGCTTCTCGCAGACGGTGAGGAGATTGAAATATCTCCCGAGGGCGAGCCTGCTATATTCGTATTTAAAACCGTTGCAGACCCGTTCGTAGGAAAGATGTCCTACTTTAAGGTAATGAACGGAACGGTTAAGCGCGACCTTCTTATGACTAACAATACTACGGGCGACACCGAAAAGCTTGCTCATATTTACATTGTAAACGGTAAAAAGCAGGTAGAGGTTGACGAGCTTGCTTGCGGTGATATTGGTATGGTTGCAAAGCTTACTGCTACTAACACTAACGATACACTTACTTGGAATAAGAGCTTCTCTTATGCGCCAATTGAGTATCCCAATCCTTATTTTACTAAGGCTATGACTCCCGCAAGCGCAAAGGACGAGGGCAAGATTTCTCAGGCTATTGCTAAGATGCTTGAGGAGGACCTTACCGTTAAGTACGAAAATAATCCCGAAACAAAGCAGATGCTTGTATCGGCACTCGGTGATATGCATCTTGCGGTGCTTTCTGCAAAGCTTAAGAATAAGTTTGGCGCAAGTGTTAACTTTGATACTCCCAAGGTTGCATACCGTGAGAAGATAACGAAGCGCGTTGACGTTGAGGGTAAGCACAAGAAGCAGAACGGAGGCTCGGGTCAGTACGGTCACGTTAAGATAAGATTTGCGCCTACGGAGAGCGAGGGACTTGAGTTTAGCGTATCGGTAGTTGGCGGAACAGTTCCGAAGAACTTCTATCCCGCAGTAGAAAAGGGCTTGCAGGATGCTATGGTAAAGGGCGTTGCAGGATTTCCGCTTGTAGGACTTGCGGCTGACCTTTATGACGGCTCGTATCACGACGTTGACTCCGACGAGCTTTCCTTTAAGACGGCGGCAAATATCGCTTATAAGAAATGCCTTGAAACGGCGGCTCCCGTTCTTCTTGAGCCGGTTGGTGATATCGATATAACAGTACCCGACTCACTCGTTGGTGATGTTATGGGTGATCTTAATAAGCGTCGCAGTGCGGTTATGGGTATGGATCCCGCGCCTAAGAAGGGATATACCGTAATTCACGCAATCTCACCTAAGGCAGAGCTTGTAGAATATCCTATTGTTCTCCGCGCTATGTCGCAGGGCAGAGGAAGCTTTGAGTATAAGGTTACGGGCTATGATACAGTTCCTGCAAATATTGCCCAGAAGATTGTTGACGCATATAAAAAGGAAAATGCTTAATTATTAAAATAAAAACCAAAAAAGCAGGGAAATTTTCTCTGTTTTTTTGGTATCTACTTGACTTTGCTCCAAAGAAGTGCTATAATTCAATGGTTAAATATTTATATATAATTTTATAGAAATCTTTGGAGGAATTTATGCAGGTTTTATTAAGCTTGTCGATAGCGCTTCTTGCGGGACTTTTGCTATCTCGACTCGCTAAGGCTATGAAGCTTCCCGCCGTAACGGCATATCTCGTTGCGGGAATTTTGGTAGGACCTTTTTTGCTTGGCAGACTTTCGCTTTTCGGAGTGCATTTCGGCTTTGTCGAGGAGGATCTTTCGGCGTTTAAGATAATTTCCGAGGTCGCTCTTGGATTTATCGCATTTTCGATAGGAAATGAATTTAGGCTTTCGGATTTAAAAAAGAACGGAAAAGCGGCGACGGTTATAGGCATTTTCCAAGCCGTAGTTGCTACCGTGCTTGTTGATGCAGTTCTTATAGTTATTGCAATTACCACTAAAATAATCAGTATAGAGGCGGCTATTGTGCTTGGTGCTATTGCATCCGCAACTGCTCCCGCGGCAACTCTTATGGTAGTTAAGCAGTACAAGGCAAAGGGACCGCTTACCGATATTTTGCTTCCCATCGTTGCAATAGACGATGCGGTTGGACTCGTTTTATTCGCTATATCCTTTGGAGTCGCAAAGGCAATAGGCTCGGGACAGATAAGTCTTGTTTCGATATTGTTAGAGCCGATAATCGAGGTAGTGCTTTCACTTCTTCTCGGCGCAATTATGGGACTGTTATTCCACTTATGCGAAAGATTTTTCCACTCGAGATCAAAGCGACTTGCGGTTTCGGTTACGTTCGTGCTTTTAACCGTTTCGCTTTCGATGATAAAGTTTAACGTAGGTCCTGTGCACGTTGGATTTTCCTCGTTGCTCGTTTGTATGATGCTTGGAACTGTATTCTGCAACATATGCAGCTTCTCGGTTGAGCTTATGGACAGAGTAGACCGTTGGACGGCACCGCTTTTTGTTCTTTTCTTCGTCATAAGCGGAGCAGAGCTTGACCTTAGCGTTTTTGCGAGCATAGGAATAGTGCTTATAGGTATTGCGTATATTATTGCTCGCTCTGCGGGTAAATATCTCGGAGCATTTTCAAGCGCAAAGGCGATGAAGCGCGATAAGCAGATAGTGAAATATCTTGGAGTTACGCTTTTACCGCAGGCGGGAGTTGCTCTCGGAATGGCAATTAAGGCTTCAGACCCGATAAACGGACTCGGAGAAAGCGGAGCTATCGTAGCGCAGATAACACTTTTTGCTGTGCTTGTTTATGAGCTTGTTGGTCCGTTGCTTACTAAAATTTCGCTTACCAAGGCGGGCGAAATCGTTCCCGAGGGTAAAAAGAGCGCAAGAGAGGAGGCGTGGAGCATTCTTTCTGTTCTTCACATCGACCACAGACACGAGCGCCACGCAAGCCATATAGAGCGTCACGAGGATAAAAAAATCGACAAAAATAAAAAATAATATTTAATATATGAAATATAAAAAATAAGAGGAGAAAAAATATGAAAGTTACTGTTTGGAATGAAAATCAGCACGAAAAAAAGGACCCCGCGGTTCTTGAAAATTACCCCGGCGGTCTTCACGGCTATATTGCTAATTTTTTGAAGTGCGACGATATCGAGGTACGCACTGCTACCCTTGACGATGAGGAGTGCGGTCTTACCGATGAGGTTCTTGCAGACACCGACGTTCTCGTTTGGTGGGGACACAGAGCGCATGATATGGTTCCTGATGCGGTTGTTGACAGAGTTCAACAATACGTTCTTTCGGGTATGGGTCTTGTTGTTCTTCACTCGGGACATCATTCTAAGATATTCCGCAGACTTATGGGTACTACCTGTAACCTTAAGTGGAGAGATAACACTCACGAAAGAATTTGGACTATTAAGCCTAACCACCCGATAGCGGCAGGCGTTCCCGAAACCTTTGTTCTCGACCCCGAGGAGATGTACGGTGAATGCTTTGATATTCCTAATCCCGAGGAGATAATTTTTATGGGTTGGTTTAACGGAGGCGAGGTTTTCCGTAGCGGTTGCACTTGGACACGCGGCCACGGTAAGATATTCTACTTCCAGCCCGGTCACGAAACCAATCGCTCATTCCAGAACGAGCACGTTCAGCGCATTATCACTAATGCAGTAAGATGGGCATGCCCTATAAACAAGAATATTCCTCTTGTTTGCCCCCACGTTCAGCCTGTTGAAAATATTTGATATAAAATATTAAAAAAACAAAATAACGCACCCGATTTTTTACAGTCGGGTGCATATTTTTATTTCAATTTTAATTATTTCAAATTAATTCAAATTTTTCGGTAAAGGCAAAGTGGTCGGCATAGCCAACGGATACCGTAAATTCACCGCGCTCGGAAAGAAATTCGCCCTTAGCATTCCAAAGACGGAGCATAGGCTCGCTTATTTCAAATTCAACGGTTTTAGTTTCATTTGGCTCAAGATATATCTTTTTAAAGGCTTTAAGCTCTTGAATGGGCTTTACCGTTGAGGAAACGAGATCGCGCATATAGAGCTGAACTACCTCTTTTCCGCCGTAAGAGCCGATATTTGTAAGAGTTACCGATACCTTTATTTTTGAGTCCTTAGTCATTTTTTGAGTATCGAGAGTCATAGAGTCATATCTGAAGCTTGTATATGAAAGACCGTAGCCAAAGGTGAAAAGAGGGGTTATTCCGCAATCGATATATCCCGAGGTAAAGTTAGTAAGCGTAGGAAAATCGGGGTTTTGCGGAGGTCTGCCCGTTGCGGTTCTGTTGTAATAAACGGGACACTGACCTACCGAGCGAGGAAAGCTCATTGATACCTTTCCCGAGGGGTTTGCATCTCCAAAAAGAAGACGCGCGATTGCGTTTCCGCCCTCGTGACCGGGAAGAAAGACGTCGAGAATTCCGTGAGCGCAGGCGTTTTCGTCGGTAAGAACGAGAGGTCTGCCACCAAAAAGCACTACGGCAGAATTTTGCTGAGCTTTTGATATTTCGGCAACGAGTCGCTTTTGCGCTTTGTTGAGGGTAAGGTCGGTACGGCAATTAGCCTCACCGCTATAATGATAATCCTCGCCTACGCAAATAATCGCAATATCGGAGGATGTAGCGGCGCTTATAGCCTCTGCAAGCTCATTTTCGCTTATATCGGCATCATACGCAAGCGAGCAAGCGGGAATTAGCGATATTTCTACGTTTGGTAAAAGTGCTTCAATGCCTTCCTTGACGGTAACGGTACGCTCCTTGTTTCCTCTGCAACGCCACCAGCTCAAAATTTCGTGATTGTCGGCAAACGGTCCGATAAGCGCTATTCTTTTTACGTTCTTTGAGAAGGGGAGGACTCCGTCGTTTTTAAGTAAAATAGCCGATTCCTCTGCGGCACGTCTTGCAATCGCTCTATGCTCCTCGCAAAGCTCAAGAGCGGCTATTTTTTGAGGGTCTGCGCCGTGATATGGGTCATCGAAAAGACCAAGACTCTCCTTAAGCTTAAGAAGACGCATTACAGAGCGGTCGAGGTCGCTTTCACTAAAGACCCCCTCCTCGATAAGCTCCTTTAGATGCTTTGCGTAGCAGGGCGACATCATATCTATATCGCACTGAGCCGAAAAAGCAAGGCGTGCGGATTCCTTTTGGTCTGCGGCAACTCCGTGCTTTACAAGCTCCTTCACCGCCGCATAGTCACTGTTAACAACACCGTCAAAGCCCCATTCGTCACGCAAAATGTCGCAAAGAAGATAAGTGTTTGCCGTTGACGGAACACCGTTAAGATTGTTAAACGAGGGCATTACCATATCAACGCCTGCATCAACGCAAGCCTTGTATGCGGGTAGGTAATGCTCGCGAAGTGAATGCTCGGAAAGCTCGACCGAGTTATAATCTCTGCCACCCTCGCCCGCACCGTATGCCGCAAAATGCTTTGCGCAGGTTGCGATTTTTTCCTTGCTCGATACATCTTCGCCCTTAAAGCCCTTGATTTGAGCCGCCGCCATAACTCCGTTATAGTAAGCGTCCTCGCCAAAGCTTTCCATAACACGTCCCCAACGCGCATCACGGGCAAGGTCAACCATAGGAGCAAATGTGATATGAATTCCGTCCGCCGCCGATTCCTTTGCCGCCATACTGCAACATTCGGTGATAAGCTCGGGGTTAAATGATGCTCCGAGCGCAAGAGGAATAGGAAAAATAGTTCTGCAACCGTGTATAACGTCTGCGGCTAAGAGCATAGGAATTTTATTTCTATCCTCCTCAAGATGCTTGCTTTGTATTTTTATTGCGTTTTCGGCATTCTTAAAATTTAAAATACTGCCTAAATTTTTTCTGTAATCAATTGAAATACCAAGCTCTGCGGTAGGACCTGTCAGCCTTGAATCGTCGGCCAAGAAAAGAATACCTGTTCCTTGAACCAACTGACCGACCTTTTCATCAAGCGTCATCTGAGAAATAAGCTTTTCAAGATTTATTTTTGACATAACAATATTTTCCCTTCAACAAAAGCCGGAATAGCTCCGGCTTTGATTTTTTATTTTGATTTTTATTCGTTATCTGCGTTATCTGCGTTTTTCTTGCTTTCGTCACCGTCTTCGATAGCCGCCTTTTCGGTAGCGGGGAAGAAGGTTCTCTTAATGTAGGAGCAAACTATAAGCACGCACGCAAGAGCCTCGATAGCCACAAAGAATATAAGCGCATATATGAGCGCGGTGATTATTAAGGAGTCCTCGTTGACGTCCTTTGCAACTCCGGAGCTTATACGCATACACTCGATTTGATCGTTTTTCTCAACGGGAGTGGTATTGGAAATAACAAATTCCGACATATCGTCGAGAATGTTGGTTATAACCTTGTCTGCAAGAGCCATATCCTCGGGAATTCTTACGTTTACATAAAGGAATTTGCCCGACGTATCCTCCTTGCCTTGAGTGTTTATCTCAAGAGGAGAGCCGTCCTTAGTAAAGCTATATGTTACGTATTCGTGGAAATCCTCAACAAGCTCCTTGTTCTTGGGATTTTTTCTCCATTCATCACGAAGCGTATTGATTATCTCATTTGATTTTTCAGTAAATTCTGTGATAGCCTTTTCTGCCTTATAAAGCTCCTCGGAAATCGTGGTCTGCTCGATAACCTTTGTATCGTGAGCCTTTTGAGCGTTGTTGAAGTTGTTCTTTGCGGCTACGTATTCGTCACTGCTTTCAAGAGCGGTTATCTTTTCGTAAGCGGTGGTTGAAAGACCCTCGGAATAAACAGTCCAAAGTCTGTTATATTCGTCCTTAAAGGGAGTATAAGCGCTGTTTGCCGCATCAAGCTGAGCCTTTAAATTGTCTATTTCAAGAGGGAGAGCCTTAAGCGCGTTTTTGTAGCTCTTAATGCTTTCGGTAAGCTTAAGCTTTTCTGCCTCGCATTTTGCAATTTCGCTTTCCTCTGTCTCGGAGTAAGGAAGGTCGGGAATTTTTACGTTTATCTTTTTGCCGTCTGCATCGGTAATCTCTACTGTTTTTGTGCCGATAAGAACGTTTTCGGTAAAGAGGTCGGACTCAAGAAGCGGAATAACCGTTGAGTAACCCGTTTGCTCGGGGGTAGGGAAATAAAAGGCAAGCAGATTTCCATATGTCTTTTTGCCGACGGTAACTACAAGCGCACCGATAGTTCCGCCCAAAATTGCCGAGATAAGACCTATGGCAACGAGCATCTTAAGCTTTCCCTTAAATATTTTCAAAAAGGAAACGAGCGAAAACTCGAATTCCTGCTTTTCGTTAGTGTTTTCCATATTTTAAGCACTCCTTTTGAATTTTCTTGGATTTTCTTTTTACATTCAAAATATCACAGTTAAATATATTATACCACCGATTGCACCTTTTGTCAACCGAAAAAAGCGGTAAATGCGCTTATATACAAAAAATATTAAATATTGCTTTTTTTGAAAAATAGGAAAATAAAGGTCTTGATTTTTTCTTTAAATTGGTGTATAATTATGTTGACTTTTTATGCAATAAAATAAATTATATAAGAAAAGAGATTTTATTATGGCAGAATTTTTAACGGCAAATGACAAGCGCACACATCTTTGCGCAGAACTTAATGAATCTAACGTAGGCGAGCGTGTTTGCGTTATGGGCTGGGCTCAGAAGCAGAGAGATCTCGGAGCGCATATTTTTATCGATCTTCGTGACAGAACGGGCATTTTGCAGCTCGCCTTTGACGATAAGACCGACAGAGAAATTTTTGATAAGGCTTTTACCGTAAGAGCGGAGTACGTTCTTTTGGCTAAGGGCGTTGTACGTCCTCGCGGTGAGGGTGCAATCAACAAAAACATTCCCACTGGTAAAATAGAGATAGCGGTTGACGAATTTAAAATTCTTTCAGTTGCCGAAACTCCTCCCTTTGAAATAGTTGAGGGAAGCAAGGTAAACGCAGAGCTTCGTTTGCGCCACCGTTACCTTGACCTCCGCCGTCCCGATATGCAGAGAAATATTATTGCACGCTCCACGATTTCAAAGCTTGCAAGAGATTACTATGCGGACAACGGATTTATAGATATTGAAACTCCTAATCTTTGTAAGCCTACCCCCGAGGGCGCGCGTGATTATCTTATTCCCTCGCGTGTTCATAAGGGTAAGTTCTACGCTCTCCCGCAGTCGCCTCAGCTTTATAAGCAGCTTTTGATGGTATCGGGTATGGACCGCTACTTCCAGATTGCACGTTGCTTTAGAGATGAGGACTTAAGAGCCGACAGACAGCCTGAGTTTACTCAGCTCGATACCGAAATGTCCTTCGTTACCGCAGATGACGTAATGAAAATTCACGAGGGCTTTTTGAAGTACGTTTTGAAAAATTATATGGGTATAGACTATGAGGGCGACTTTATTCGTATGCCTTATGAGGAGGCTATGAATCGCTTTGGCTCGGACAAGCCCGATATCCGTTTTGGATTTGAGCTTTGCGACCTTTCTGCAATTCTTAAGGATTGCGGCTTTAAGGTGTTCTCGGGCGCTATCGAAAACGGCGGCTCGGTTAGAGCTATTAACGTAAAGGGCGGAGCTAAATTCTCACGCAAGGAGATAGATTCCTTGGTTGAGTTCGTTAAGTCATACCGTGCAAAGGGCTTGGCTTGGCTTAAGTATGCCGAAAACGGAGATATTTCTTCGTCTTACGCAAAGTTCCTTACCGATGCCGAAAACGAGGCTATTAAGAGCGCAGTCGGACTTGAGGCAGGCGACCTTGTTCTTATCGTTGCAGATAAAAACAGTGTTGTATTCGACTCTCTCGGTGCGCTTCGTTGCGAGTGCGCAAAGAGATTGGGACTTCTTGACCCGTTCGACTTTAAGTTCTTGTGGGTAACCGAGTTCCCGCTTCTTGAGTATAGCGAGGAGGACGGAAGATTTTACGCAAAGCACCATCCCTTTACTGCGCCTATGGATGAGGACCTTCAGTATATCGACAGTGATCCCGGCAGAGTTCGCGCAAAGGCTTATGATATAGTTCTTAACGGTACAGAGCTTGGCGGCGGATCTATTCGTATTTACGATTCGAAAATTCAGTCTAAGATGTTTGAGGTTCTCGGTCTTACCGAGGAGGAGGCTAAGGAGAAGTTTGGATATCTTCTTGAGGCATTCCGTTACGGTGTACCGCCTCACGGAGGACTTGCATTCGGTCTTGACCGTCTTGTTACTCTCCTTTTGGGTCTTGAGGATATTCGTGACGTTATTGCATTCCCGAAGGTACAGAACGCATCCGAGCTTATGACGAGATGTCCCTCTGAGCCTGAGTCCTCGGCGCTTGCAGAGCTTGGTCTTGCAATCGTCAGCGATAGTGAAGAAAATGCTTAATACGCTTTACGGAGTGTGAAAATGACTAAAGGAAAATTTATTGTTTTTGAGGGAATAGACGGCGCGGGAAAAACTACGCAGATAGAGCTTCTCGCCGCTAAGCTTTCCAAAATTGGCGAGTGCGTTCACATTACGGCAGAGCCTACGACCAACGAGAGCGGTAAGGCGCTTAGACGGGCGCTTTCAGGTAAAGAGAAAAAGAGCGAGTGTGAGATGGCGGCGATGTTCGTTTTGGACAGAATAGGTCATAATGCGCAGATAAACGAGCTTACAGAGGCGGGTACTACAGTTATTTCCGATAGATATTATTACTCAAATCTTGCATATCAAGGAATGTCGACCGATTATGCGTGGGTTAGAAAAATGAACATAGATTGTCCCGAGATACGCAGACCCGATGTGTGCATATATCTCGACCTCACCCCCGAGGAAAGCCTTGCACGCATTTCAAAGGGTAGAGAAAGCGTTGAGATATATGAAAATCTTGAAAAGCTCACCGAGGTAAGAAATGCTTTTTATACCGCAATTGAGGATTTGAGAGGCGACGGAGAAAAAATATTTATCGTTTCGGCAAATCGCTCGGTTGAGAAAATTTCTGACGAGATTTTTGAGATTATACGCAATTTATAATTATTGGAGGCGGCTATGAATTTGCCTATAGCTATTCAGCTTTTTTCGATAAAAAATACCGTTCCGAACGATGTTGAGGGAACGTTTTTGGCACTAAAGGAAATGGGATACGATGGAGTCGAGTTTGCGGGGCTTTACGGAAAAAGCGCTCAAGAAATTCGTGATATCTGTGACAGAGTGGGAATAATTCCGATTTCTGCCCATATTTCCTTTCCCGCTATTCGTGATGAGCTTGATAAGCACATTGAGGATTGCGTAACGCTTGGAGTAAAGTACGTTGCTATTGCTACGATGCACCGTGAGTATCATATTGGCGGTGAAAAAAACGAGGGCGTTTATGAGTCCTTAAAGGAGATCAGCGCAAGATTTCGTGAAAAGGGAATAAAGCTTCTTTATCATAACCATAGCTACGAAATGTGTGAGTTTGAGGGAAAAAGGCTTCACGAATGGCTTTTTGATATTATGACTCCCGATGAGCTTCAGCCTGAGCTTGATACAGGTTGGATAGAGCTTGAGGTCGGTGAGGCGGTTGACTATGTCCGCAAGTTTAAGGATAGATGCGACCTTGTTCACGTTAAGAGCTATTATGCTAAGGACGGCTTTGACGAGCTTGTTCATTCTCCCGATAATTTTAAGCCTCGCGACACCTTTGACTTTTGCAATTATGAAAACGGACGTCTTGACGTGCCAGCGGTTGCAAGAGCGGCGGTGGAATCGGGCGCTAAGTGGCTTGTTGTCGAGCAGGACCGTCCCGATGAGGGTCTTACCGAGCTTGGCGCAGCTAAAGTAAATCTTGATTTTTTAAAAAGCTTATAAATAAAAAACGCTCAACCGAGAGAAATCTTAGTTGGGCGTTTTTAATAATATTCTGTGCTTGATGTTTTTTGAAAAGCAACTACAAAGCCTTCCCCTTGAGGGGAAGGTGTCAACCTGAGGGAGCGAAGCGAGTGAAGCGGTTGACGGATGAGGTGGAAAAGACTTGAAATTTCGTCTTTCTCTATTTATAACGCCTTCGGCTACACCTCACCACCTGCTTCGCAGGAGCCTCTCCTCGAGGAGAAGCCTTGCAGATACGATACTTTCAACAACAGTTCCAAGTAAAGCTAAAATCCGTACTTTTTATCAATTAACGATGAAAAAATGGCATAATTTAGCCTCCTTTGTGCAAAGGGAGGTGGCACGGCTTGCCGTGACGGAGGGATTGTTAAAAGCACAATAACACCTCATCCGTTAATGGGAGCGCTAAGGCACTCACCTACGGTTGAAATTGCTTACGTTTTATAGGCGGTGATATTATCCTCCCGAAAAAAACAATAAAATTTTATAAAAAAGCGGGGCTATCTTAGTGCGACAGCCCCGTAAAAATTAATTATTTATTCTTTTTCATTTCCTCAAGAATAGATTTCAAAAGGTCCTCTGTGGTAGGATTAGCAAGGCGGTCTGCCGCAGCTTTTGCTTTAGCCTCTGCTTCTGCCTCCGCTTTTGTCTTAGCCTCGGCTGCCTCTTTCTCTGCGATATATTCCTCAATTGCCTTTTTGGTGGGCTTGATACCGCGCGCTTTCATAATCTTGCGGTCTTCTTTGCTGAATTTCTTCATTCTTGCTTCAAGATTTTCGGAATTTTCTCTCATAGAATTTACAGTTTTAACTATGCAGAAAAGAACGAAAGCAACGATAAGGAAGTTTATTATTGCTATAATAAATGCTCCCCAGTCAATATAAATTGAGTTCTTAAGGTCAATTTCACTTGTGGGCAAGCCTGCCTCGTCAAGTATGTAAACCTTTTCGCCAAGGAACGTGTAGACCTCGGAAAGAGCGTCCTTGCCGAGAATGAGTCTTAGAATATGGTTGATTATAGGCTTTAATATGTTATTGCTGAGTGCGTTTACTATTGCGGTAAACGAGCTACCAACGATAACACCGACAGCCATATCAACGATGTTGCCGCGGGTAATGAATTTTTTGAATTCGCCAAAAAACTTTTTCATAAATTCCTCCTATTAATTTTTAAAGTAAATTTTAAAAATTTACAAGAGTAATTATACAGTATTTTTGTCGATTTGTCAAGCAAATTCGAGAATTGGGACTTTTTTTGGCGTAATCTCCTTGCTTTTATGCTTGCAGGCGAGGGCGAGTGCCTTTCTTTTTAGTCTGAATGCCGAGCTTCTCGAAATACCCATAATGTCACCGCACCGTTCGATTGGCTCGCAATCTATGTAGTGTATATATAAAAGTATTTTTTCGTTTGAGTTTGGAAGACTCAATATAAAATTTCGTATTTCGAACATTTTTACTCTTGCAAGAGTAAGATCTCCAGGTCGTTCGCTTGACCACTCCCTTGAGCGAAGAAATTCACGCTCGTATTTTTCAAGCTCGAGCAGGTCACGGTAAAGCTTGTAGCCTGAAAGATAATTTTTCATTTCCTCGATATTTCCCGAGTGGGTAGCTGATGAAAATAATTCGCTTTTATTTTTTGTCATTTTTATCCTTTCTTTTTAATAATAGGTAATATAAATAAATCGTTAAAGGCATTTAAGTATACCTTAGCGTAAGTCCTGCCTCGGTGGCGCACTTGCCGCAGTAAAAGGTGTACTCCTTATATTGAAACGGTTTTCCACGGTATATTTTCTCGCCGCACGTCGAGCATATTCCGAGAAAGCCGAATATTAGTCTTTTAGGTCTGTCCTGCGTCGGACAAGCACCAAAGCAATAGGGCTGTTTACAGTATTCGCACAAGTTTTTTACCTCCTCCTTTCCAAAAATATATATTTCGCATTTGTTTATTATAAAAACCTCTTGACAAAACAAAAAGTATGGTATATAATAAACTTACTGATTAAATTATAACGGATTTCCGAAGTATTGTCAATAGTTAATTCGCATTTCCGTAATATTTGTTTATTCCTACAGTCTGGAGGCATAAATGGACTATAATATTTTTGAAAATTTACTAAAAATGAACAAAACTACGGTATACCGAGTGTCAAAGGATACGGGTATTGCCGCCTCTACGTTAAGCGATTGGAAAAGCGGCAGGTCTGTTCCAAAGCTTGATAAGATAAAGCTTATCGCAGATTATTTTGACGTTCCGCTTGAATATATGCTTACGGGTGCGGGTGAGGCTCTTTTTATAGAAGAAGTCATAGGCGAGAGATCTCCGCTTGAGCGTGGAAAGCGAGTTGCGATAATCGGAGAGATACGCGCAGGCTCGCCTATTATAACCAACGAGTCGATACAGGGCTATGAATATGCCGAGGTAAATGATGCCGAGGAATATTTTTATCTTCGTGTTCAGGGCGACAGTATGAAAAATATCGGAATGATTCAAGGCTCGCTTGTGCTTTTCCACAAGCAGCAGTATGCGGAGGACGGAGATATAGTAGCCTGCCTTGTTGGTGGGGATAGTGCAACGGTTAAGCGATTCAGACGCTCTAAGAAGAATATCTTTCTAATGCCCGAAAATGACGATTATACACCTATAAAGCTTTCAACCGATGATTTTGAGTCGGGCGAGGCTCGCATTCTCGGTGTTGCGTGTGAAATTAAAATAAAATTATAAGGATAAAGGATATAAAAATGATAGCTTTAACAGTAGATAATATTTCTCATTCCTTTGGAACAAAGACTGTGCTTTCTGACGTGTCCTTTTCTCTTGAGGAAAACGATAGGCTTGGTGTAATAGGCGTTAACGGCTCGGGAAAATCAACTCTTTTTAAGATATTGCTTGGAGAGCTTGACGTCGAGCGAGGCGGTGTTTACATTTCAAAGGACAAGAGCGTTGGAATATTAAAGCAGGATGACGCTATGGCGGCTTTTTCCGAGAATGAGCAAAATATGAGCGTGCTTGAGGTTATGTATAACTCATTTCCGCATCTTTTAGATATGGAGGCTCGACTCCACGCGCTTGAGGAGCTTTTGCATAGCGGTAATGAAAGCTCCGAGGAGTACGCTCGCGCGGTGCGTGAGTATTCGACGTTAAACGAGCGCTTTATTGCCGAGGGCGGTCTTGAATTTAAGGCTAGATGCGCGTCGACCTTGCTCAAGATGGGGTTTGACGAAGCCGACCAGTGTCGAAGCTTTTGCGAGTTTAGCGGTGGTCAAAGGACTCGCCTTGCATTGACGAGAGAGCTTTGCAGAGCGCCTGATATTTTGCTTTTGGACGAGCCGACGAACCATCTTGATATGGAAACGCTACAATGGCTCGAGAGCTTTTTGGCATCCTATAAGAAGTGCTTGCTCGTTATTTCACACGATAGATATTTTCTTGACAGAGTAACGAATAAAACGCTTTGCATAGAAAATAACAAAGCAAAGCTTTATAGCGGCGGATACACTAAGGCTATGGAGCAGCGGAGAGTTGACCGTGAGATTGAGGAGCGACATTATAAAAATCAGCAAAAGGAAATCGCGCGTCAAGAGGCATATATTGCCCAGCAAAGAGCTTGGAACAGAGAGAAAAATATAGTTGCCGCGGAGAGCCGCCAGAAGCTCCTTGATAAAATGGAAAAAATAGAGCGACCGCAGGATGCACCAAGAGGTGTACGTATTAAATTTTGCGACGCTTCTCCAAGCGGAAACGAGGTTATGAATATTCACAATCTTTCGTTTGCTTATTCGGGTGAAAAGGAGGTGCTTTGTGACGTAAGCTTTGGTGTGCGTCGGGGCGATAAGCTTTTTATCGTTGGCGCTAACGGAAGCGGAAAGTCAACTCTTATAAAGCTTGTTTTATCTAAGCTCATGCCAACGTCGGGATATATAGAGATGGGATATAACGTTCGACTCGGATATTACGATCAGGAAAACCAAAATCTTTCACCGCAAAATACAGTTTTAGAGGAGCTTTGGAGCGCATATCCACATCTTACCGAGCTTGAGGTACGCAATACGCTTGCGCAGTTCAGATTTGTCGGTGATGACGTGTATTTGCGTGTTTGCGACCTTAGCGGAGGAGAGAGGGCACGCCTTACGCTCTCAAAGCTTACCCTTATGCAAACTAATTTGCTTGTTCTCGACGAGCCTACGAACCATCTTGATATTGCTTCAAGAGAGGCTCTTGAGGAGGCGCTTGAGGATTATGAGGGAACTGTTGTCATAGTTTCGCACGACCGTTATTTTATTGAAAAGCTTGCGACGAGAATAATCGATATTATCCCCGCAGTCGAGGGGGGTGGCGCTATTGACGTTACGGTATTAAGTAAGGGGCAAGGCTATGCCGAGCTTTGCCGTGACCGTGAAAGACGCTCGATGCAGAGGTCTTATGCGAATACCAATAATTCGTCGGGTATGAGTGCCGCTAAGGAGCAATATTTAAAAAATAAAAAAGAAAACGCCGATTCCCGCAAGGCTAAAAAGCATTTAGAGCGCTTGCAGCGGGAGGCGACGAAAATAGAGGACGAGCTTGCCGAAATAGAAAATGAGATGAACGGAGAGGCGGCTTACGATTATAACCGTCTTTCGGAGCTTGATATAAAAAAGAACGAGCTTGAGGAGCGTTTGCTCGAAATATATGAGGAGCTTGAGGGCTGATTTTATTAAAAATAATGTAAAATAAGAATAAGGAGAAGATAAAATGATAGGAATTATTGGAGCTATGAGCGTTGAGGTGGCAGAGCTTAAGTCAAAGGTTACCGACGCTAAAAGTGAAACTGTGTTCGGCACTGAATACGTAAGCGGTAAGCTTTGCGGTAAGGACGTTGTTATCGCGCAGTGCGGAGTGGGAAAGGTTTTTGCGGCTACCTGCGCTTCGACTATGATACTTAAATATAACGTAACCGCGGTAATAAATACGGGTGTTGCGGGAACTCTCGTTTCCTGCCTTAATATACTCGATTTTGCGGTTTCATCGTTCGTTGTTCAACACGATATGGATACCACCGCAACGGGCGACGTTCCCGGACTTCTTTCGGGAATAAATATGGTAGAGCTTCCTGCCTCTCGACGTCTTTCAAGTCTTGCATTGAATACTGCGTTAGAGCAGGGTAGCCCTTGCGCTCGCGGTGTTATTGCGTCGGGAGATCAGTTTATTTCAAACGTTGAAAGAAAGGATTATATACGCACCACCTTTGGCGCTATTGCGTGTGAGATGGAGGGAGCGGCAGTAGGTCACGTTTGCTATCTTGCGGGTGTTGAGTTCGTTATTATTCGTTGCATTTCGGATAGCGCTACGGGTACGGCAGAAATGGAATATCCCGAAATGGTAAAGCGCGCGGCGGCAAAGTCCGAGGCTTTGGTTTTGGCTATGCTTGAGGCTATGGAGGATTAAAATGAATAAAGGGGAAAATATAAGAAGAATAAGCAGCTTCTCGGTCGATCACGATTTTATCGACGAGGGAATATACGTTTCTCGCATCGACGGAGATATAACCACCTACGATATGCGCACTCGCAAGCCTAACAACGGCGACTATATGGATAATATTACTATGCATTCGGTAGAGCATATGTTTGCGACCTATATCAGAAATTCAAAAATCGGTGGCGACGTTATATATTTTGGACCTATGGGATGCCGTACGGGATTTTATCTTCTTGTCAGAGATGCCGATAATAGCACAGTGCTTGACGAGGTAAAGGCGGTTCTTTCCAAAATTGCATTTGAAGCTACTGAAATGTTTGGAGCGACCCGTGTTGAGTGTGGAAATTATCTTGAGCTTTCTCTCGATGCCGCAAAAATCGAGGCTAAGCGTTATCTTGATGCTTTAAATTCAAGAGAGCAAAGCTTTGCTTATAATTAAAAAATTCTATAAAAATAAAGGAGAAGCAGTTGTGGAAAGCTTCTCCTTTTTGCATAATATTTAAGCCTTAGCCTTATGAATTCCGTTGAAATCCGAAACGAGAATACAACCGACAGGGCAATTCTCAGCGCAAACGCCGCATTTGTTACAGAGAGAATAATCTATAATTGCGAGATTGTTCTCAACCTTAATAGCTCCCGTTGCACAGTTTTTCTCGCATTTTTTGCAGCCTATACAAGCGTTAGAGCATTTAGAGCGTGCGATAGCGCCTTTTTCTTTATTGTTGCAGGTAACGAGAACGTTTTCCTCATCGGACATAAGTGATATAAGTCCTTGAGGGCAGGTACGAACGCAAATTCCGCATCCGATGCAAACACGGGTGTTAATATGCGCTATACCGTTTTGAAGGCAGATAGCGTTTTGCGGACAGACGGCAAGGCAATCGCCAAGTCCCATACATCCAAAGCCGCATTTACCCTTTCCGCCATACATCGTTTTAGCCGCCTCGCAGCTGCTTATTCCAACGTAGTCCATTTTGTTCACAGTATGAGTGCAATCTCCGTAACAATGGATAACGGCAACCTGCTCTATAACGTCCTCCGCCTCCTTGCCAAGTATATCCGCAATATGCTTTGCAACGGCATCCGCACCGGGGATACAGAGGTTTGTTTTAACCGTGTTATCCTCTGCGAGGGCCTTAGCGTATCCGTCGCATCCGGTATATCCGCAAGCACCGCAGTTAGCGCCCGGAAGACATTCGCGAATATCATTGAAGCGCTTGTTTTGAGGTACGGCAAAGAATTTTGCGGCAAGAACGAGCATTATTGCGCATATCAAGCCTATTACCGCAACTATTGCGGTAGCAATTAAAATACTCATTTTATCGACCTCACTTTCCGAATATTCCGTCAACGAGTCCCGCAAAGCCCATAAAGGAGAGCGCAACTATTGAGGCGGAAATCAGCGTCAAGGGAAGTCCCTTGAATGCTTCGGGTGGATTTGCGTCCTCTATTCGTGAGCGAACTCCTGCAAAAAGGACCATAGCGAGTAAAAATCCAAGACCGCAACCGAATGAGCTTACCATAGACTCCGCAAAGGTAAAGCCGTCATTGATATTATTTATCGTAACGCCAAGCACTGCGCAGTTAGTGGTTATAAGCGGAAGATATATACCGAGCGACTTATGAAGCGATGGAATATAGCGCTTCAAAATTATCTCAACGAGCTGAACGAGCGCAGCTATAACGAGAATAAATACGATAGTGCGCATATAATTCATTCCGTTGGGGGCGAGTAAGTAGGTATATATCGGATAGGTTGCCGCAGATGCCATAAGCATAACGAAGGTAACGGCAACGCCCATTCCTACCGCTTGATTAAGCTTTTTTGATACTCCGAGGAAAGGACATATACCCAAAAAACGAACTAAAACGTAGTTGTTAACGAGTACGGAGGTCATAAGTATAATTAAGAATTTTTCCATTACTTATCGTCCCCCTCTCTGACAACCTTATCCTGTCGCTTCTTTCCGCAAAGATATGCCGACGGACAGCCCTCGCAGCCGATATCCTTTTTGTCGACGTGCTTTTTGGTTATTTTGTTTACGAGTGCTATAAGGCAGCCGAAAACGAAAAATCCGCCCGCAGGGACACTGAATATCATAATAGGATTATCTGAAAGCCACGGAATTGCAAAGCCGAGCCAAGAGCCCGAGCCGAGTATTTCGCGTATGCTTGACATCAAGAACAGAGCAAGCGTAAATCCAACGCCCATACCGAGCGCATCTATTGCAGAGTCGATTACTTTATTTTTGCTTGCGTACATTTCTGCTCTGCCGAGAATTATACAGTTTACGACTATGAGTGAGAGGAATACTCCAAGCGACTCATAGAGGTCGGGAACGAATGCGTGCATAAGCATTTCGATTATCGTAACAAACCCCGCAATAAGAACGATATAAGCGGGAATACGAACCTTGTCGGGAATGACCTTACGGAGCGCGGAGATTGCTATATTTGAGCAGAGAAGCACCGCCGTTGCCGCAACGCCCATACCGAGCGCGTTTTCTACCGACGTAGTAACCGCAAGGGTGGGGCAGGTTCCGAGAACTAAAACGAGAGTGGGGTTTTCTTTTATAATACCCTTAACAAAATTTTGCCATTTCGTCATTTTGCCACCTCCGTTGTCTTGTATTTTGCTATAACGTCGCAAGCGTCCTGCATAGCCTCCTTAAATGCGCTTGAGGATATGGTAGCGCCGCTTATGGTATCAACGTCTGATACGTCAGAAAGGCCGTTGAAGCGTGAAAGAAAGCCTGCATCCGACACCTTTGAGCCGATGCCCTTGGTTTCTCCGCTACAGGAAATAACCGAGCATTTTATGATTTTTCCGTCACCGTCAAAGCCTACTGCAACGCTCATAGGATTTGAGGAGTCATATCCCTTTACCGAGAGCATAACGGCTATTGCGTCAGAGCCGTTGTCAGAATAAAGCGCAACTACGCTTTCGGGTAGGTCATCTACCTCAAGCTTTGTAAATCCTTGATTTTCGGGAACGACGATGGAGAGAGCCTCCTCCTCCTTTTGTCTTTGAGCCTCCTCGATTTTTGGGGCTGTAACGAGATTTATTCCCGCCATAGCCGCGCTTATAACAACGCAGATAGCGACGAGAACGATTATTGGGAGAATAAATTCTTTAAAGCTTTTGTTTTTTTCGCTCATTTTACATCTCCTCCCGCACTTACTCTTTTTTGCTTTTTCGTGCCAAACGGCTTTTTACGAGTTAATGCCGTAATATAAGGCGTAAGAATGTTCATAATAAGTATTGCAAAGGAAACGCCCTCGTTATATCCGCCAAACTGACGGATTAAGAAGGTTAAAGCTCCGCAACCGATACCGAATATTATTTTGCCCCAAGAGGTTGGAGGCGAGGTGGAATAGTCGGTTGCCATAAAGATTGCGCCAAGTAAAAGTCCTCCGCACAAAATATATTCTATCGGGTTATGACCTGCAATCGCTCCGAACAGTGCCGCAGAGCATATAAAGCTTACGGGAATGTGCCAGGTGATAATTCTGCGGCAGATAAGATATATACCGCCTAATATCAAGGCAAGAGCGCAGTTTTCACCGAGAGAGCCTGAATGATTACCGAGGAAAAGGGCTAAAATATCGTTATTGCCAAGCTCGGTAAGAGGAGTTGCCGTGCTTACTCCGTCGATTTTGTTAAATGACGTCATCGTAGATGCAAAGGACACCATCATAACTATTCGAGCGGTGATTGCGGGGTTAGCAAAATTCTTGCCGATGCCGCCGAATATCTGCTTAACTACGATTATAGCGACAACACTTCCGAAAATTGCTTGCCATATCGGTATAGTGTAGGGAAGATTAAATCCGAGCAGAATACCCGTAACAACTGCGGAAAGGTCGCCAACCGTAACGTGGCGCTTGCAAATCTTTTCGAATACAAATTCGCAAAGCACGCAGGTAAGCACGCATATGCCTACAACTAAAAGCGCGCGAAATCCAAAAAATATAACCGATGCCACAAGCGCGGGCATAAGTGCTATAATAACGTCAAGCATTATAGACCTTGTATTGCGCTTTCGTCGGAAGTGCGGAGCGGGGGAAACTAAAAGTCTTTGCTCATCCATTTTTCTTTTCCTCCTCTGCCTTTTTCTTTTTCATTTTATAGTCGCGAAGCATATTTTTTGCCATTTTGTTTCGTTGAACTATATTTCTCTTTGCAGGGCAGACGTAGCTACAACAGCCACACTCCATACAAACGTCGACGTTGAGCTTTTCAAGCATTTCAGGCTCATTTGCCTTATATGCCTTTGAAATTGCAACGGGGTCGAGCGAGAATGGGCAGGAGTTAAGACACGCACCGCACTTGATGCAGGGAGTAACTATCGGTGGAGTTGCCTCCTTTTTACCCATAAATATAACCGCATTCGTTTGCTTTAATATCGGTGAGGTCATATCTGCAAGTGACGTACCCATCATAGGTCCGCCATAGAGTACCTTTTTAGGCTCTTCCTTAAAGCCTCCACAGTATTGAATAAGGTCGCAGGCGGGCGTTCCTATCGGCGCTATAAGATTTTTAGGCTCGTTTACCGCACTTCCGTCAATGGTTACGCACTTTTCAACGAGAGGAATTCCTGTTTTTATAAAGCGTGCAATCGTTGCCGCAGTGGTACAGTTTATAACTATAAGTCCTACGTCAAGCGGAAGCTTTCCCTGAGGTACAGTTCTGCCCGTTGCGTGATATGCAAGAACCTTTTCGCCACCCTGCGGATATATAGAGGGGAGAGGCATAACTCTTACTCCCGACATATGCTCGGTAGCCTTGCGCATAGAGCTTATACATTCTGGCTTGTTCTTTTCAATGCCGATGATTGTTTTATCTATTTCAAGAAATTTGCAAATAAGGGCGATTCCCTCGGCAACCTCGTCGGCTCTGTCAAGCATAGTTCGAGTGTCCGACGTTATGTACGGCTCACATTCCGCTCCGTTCACGAGAAGCGTGTCAACCCTTGAGTTGTCTGCGTTAAGCTTTATCGGGGTAGGAAATCCTGCGCCGCCAAGTCCTACTATTCCGCTTTTGCGTATAGCGTCGAGAAATTCCGCCTTAGTGCTTACCGAATATGGAGCGATAGATGGGTCTAACGCTTGCTCTCCGTCACTTTCTATAACAACGGTAGGAACGTGATTTCCCGCAAGCATAACTATTTCATCTATTTTTTTAACAGTACCCGAAACGCTTGAATATACGGGCGAGGAAAGTCCTGCACCGGATTCTCCGATAAGAGTTCCGACCTTTACTACGTCCCCTGCCTTAACGATTATTCGTGCGGGCGCTCCTATGTGCATAGCCATAGGAATATATACCGTCTTGGGCGTAGGAATTTTTTGCGGTGCGATTTTTGCAGTGTTTTTACAGTGCTTGACTCTTACACCGTGTAATTTTTTAAAAATCAAGATTTGTTCTCCTAACTTGGTTTTTATTTCGCTTTGGTCTTTGTTATATAGGTATTTTATGCATTATTTTAAGACAATATTTTAACAATGCATACAACTATCCATTATAGCTTAATTATACCATAATCAAGAGGTTATGTCAACAAAAATCCGAGAGCTATTGCTTTATTTTTAAAATTGTGCTATAATTTATATACAATTATAATTATATGATTTTAGGGAGGAGAGATATGAGATTTTATTCATCTGCGTTTGCTAAGATAGATAAAGTGAATAGCGGAAGCGCCGTTGCGCTCGGTTGCTTTGACGGCGTTCATATAGGACACTCCCAAATTATCGGTTGCGCGGCCAATTTTGCAAGGGAGAGGGCACTTTCCTCGGTGGTATGGAGCTTTCAAGCACCGCCAAAAAATATTTTATCGGGGCAGAGCGAGCCTTCTCTTTTGACAACTCTTGACGAAAAAAAGAGCCTTATGCGCGCTCTCGGGGTTGATGCCTTTATCAGTGCGCCCTTTAATGAAGAAATATCAAGGCTCACACCCCGTGAATTTTTTGAGGATATATTGATATCTCGTCTTAATGCAAAGCATATCTTTTGTGGATTTAATTATCGCTTTGGTCATATGGGGAGCGGAAATACAGAGCTTCTTAGTCGTTTTTGCAAGGAGCGAGGTATAGCGCTGACTGTAATCGATGAAATAAAGGTAGACGGAATTACCGTAAGCTCGTCGGCAATTCGTGCGTATATTTTGGACGGTGAGCTTGATATGGCAGAAAAAATGCTCGGTCGCCCCTTTAGCCTTGCGGGAAAGGTAATCGACGGTCAGCATCTTGGCAGAGCTCTCGGATTTCCTACGGTAAATCAAGATGTACCAAGGGATAAAATTTCGGTAAGGAACGGAGTTTATCTGACGCGCGTAAGGATTGGAAAAGCTTCTAAATACGGCATTACGAATATAGGTATGCGACCGACGGTTAACGGAGTCGCACCCGTTTGCGAAACGCATATTTTGGATTTTAGCGGCAATCTTTACGGAAAAAGGGTAAGCGTTGAGTTTTTAAAATTTATTCGCTCGGAGAGAAAATTTGCATCTCTTGACGAGCTTAAGGCTCAGGTCGAGAGTGATATTGCGCTTGCTAAGGCTATGGTGGAAAATAGAAAATAATATAGGAATTCAAGGTCTGCATTTTCGATTTTTACGGTCGGATTTGCAGACCTTATTTTTGTTGAATTTTATTTTTTTACTCCCTTATGCGACAGATTTCAACGCCTTAAATGTGGTATAATATCGCAAAGCGCAAAGGAGTTTTGGATATGGAGCAGACCGTTTATATAGATTTATTTTTTCTCATAAATTTCAGTATGGATTTTCTCGGTCTTTTTATTGCCGCAAAATTACTGTGTAGAAAAAAGCGACTTTTGCGCTTGGTGCTTGCGGCAATTTTTGGCGGAGCTTACGCTTGCTTTGCGTTGGTAGTGCCGATACAGAGTTATCTTTCTTTATTTTCTCTTTTAGTCGATGCGCTTGCCTGCGTTATAATGGCGCTTATTGCCGTTTTTGATAGAAAATATACGCGAGGTGTCTTTTCCTTTGCTATCGTGTACGGAGCAATATCTATTTTGCTCGGTGGAGCTATGACGGCGCTTTTTTCAGTATTTAACCGCCTTGGATTGGATAAATTGTTTGCCTCGGACGGAGTGGAGGGCGACGGAATATCGGTTTATATTTTTGCGATATTTGCGGCTTTGAGCGGCTTGGCTACTCTTTTGGGTGGCAGATTTTTTAAGAAAAAGTCACTTAGGCAGGGAGGCACTGTTGAAATTGAATACCGTGGGCGCAGAGCATCGCTTAATTGTATCTGCGACAGTGGAAATCTTTTGCGCGAGCCTATAAGTCAAGCTCCCTGCATTTTAGTTGAGCTTGATGCGCTGAGAGGACTGTTTTCGGATAGCTTTTTGAGAGCCGTTGGAAACGGTAGGATTGAGGAGCTTTCGCCCTTGGAGTCAAGCAGAATTCGTATGATACCCGCTAAAGATGTATCGGGCTCGACTCTGCTTGTTGGCGTGCGTCCCGACCGAATAATTGTAGATATGGGAAAGGGCGGTGTGTACATAGAGGCGTATTTGGCGCTTTCAAATCAAAAAATATCGGCAAACGGAGCAAAAGCGCTTATTCCAAGCGAGATTGCGATGTGCGCGGTTTAATTTATATTATTTTTTAGAAAGGCTTTGGTAATGAAAAATGGTAACGGTTTATTTTTAAGGTTTAGAAAATGCTTGATAAAGAAAATCAGAAAAATAAAAGCAAGGAAAGATGCTTACGGAATATATTATGTAAATGGAGCGGAGGTTCTGCCACCGCCGCTCAGTAAGGAAAAGGAGCTTGAGATGCTTTGTCGGATACAGACCGACGCAGAGGCGAGAAAGCTTTTAATAGAGCATAATCTTAGACTTGTGGTTTATATCGCAAAAAGGTTTGAAAATACGGGAATTTACATAGAGGACCTTGTGTCGATTGGAACGATAGGACTTGTTAAAGCGATAAATACCTTTAACCCCACGAAAAATATAAAGCTTGCAACCTATGCCTCAAGATGCATAGAAAATGAAATTTTAATGTATATAAGAAAGCATTCGAGCGAGCGTGCAGAGGTATCTATCGATGAGCCGCTTAATACCGATTGGGACGGAAACGAGCTTTTGCTTTCCGACGTTTTGAGCAGTGATGACGATAGGATATCTTATGAGATAGAGCAATATGAGGAAAGACAAAAGGTAAGACGAGCGGTTTATAATCTTGATGTGAGAGAGAGGGAGATAATAGAGCTTCGCTACGGTCTTAACGGTAGGCGAGAGCTTACTCAAAAGGAGGTAGCCGATAAGCTTGGTATATCGCAATCATATATTTCGCGCCTTGAAAAGAAGATAATTGCTCGGCTAAAGGTCGAAATCGAAGCAAAATAGTTAAAAATATTTAAAAAAATTAAAAAAATATAAAAAAGCTATTGCAATTTTTTTGAAATTGTGTTATAATAGTTGCGTTTGATACGATGTCAAAGAACATCGAATAATAGAAACGAGGTAAATGAAAATGAAATCAGGAATCCATCCTAATTACGAGGAGTGCGTTGTTCGTTGCGCTTGCGGCGAAACTGTTACCACAAAGTCCACTAAGGGCGGCGAGATAAGAGTTGAAATTTGTTCTAAGTGCCATCCCTTCTTCACCGGTAAGCAGAAGTTTGTTGATGCCGGCGGTCGTCTTGACAAGTTTAAGAAGAGACTCGAGAGAGCAGGCAAATAATCGGATAACCGATAAATTTCAAAGGCAGGTCGCAAAAAAGTGGCCTGCCTTGAATTTTTTACTTTACTTTTAAGGGGGTATATATGAAAGAAAAGGAAATGATAATACCCGATAAGGCGATACTCGTTAGCGTTTTGCGCAAGGGCGAGTCGCAGGAGGCTATGGAGCGAAGCCTTGACGAGCTTTGCGGTCTTTTAAAGACGGCAGGCGGCGAGTGCTTTGCTAAAATGACACAAAATAAGGAAGCGCCCGACCCGAGAACTATGATAGGCAGCGGAAAGGCGTTTGAGCTTGCGAGTCTTTGCTCTGCAAACGATATTAAGCTCGTTGTTTTTGACTGTGAGCTTTCACCGTCGCAAATAAGAAATCTCGAAACGATAATAGGCAACGATACCCGCGTTATCGACCGTTCTATGCTTATACTTGATATTTTTGCGCTTCACGCAGTTACGGGAGAGGGAAAGCTTCAGGTTGAGCTTGCTCAGCTTAAATATACCGCTCCAAGACTTATGGGACGTGGCGCAGATATGTCAAAGCTTGGAGGCGGAATAGGAACGAGAGGACCGGGTGAGAGTCAGCTTGAAACCGACAGACGTCATTTGCACAGAAGAATACACGCTCTTGAGGAGCAGATTGCCGAAATGGCGAAGAACCGTAAAACAATGCGTGCCTCTCGCGAGAGAAGTGACGTTGTTGAGGTTGCAATCGTAGGCTATACAAATGCGGGCAAGTCGACGCTTCTTAATAAGCTTACCGATGCGGGAATACTTGCCGAGGATAAGCTTTTTGCTACGCTTGACCCAACCACAAGAAAATATACCTTACCTTGCGGTGAGTCGATTTTGCTTACCGATACGGTTGGATTTATAAACAGACTCCCTCACCATTTGATAAGCGCATTTCATTCGACTCTTGAGGAGGCGACGCTTGCCGATATTTTGCTTATTATAATAGACGTATCCGACCCCTGCTTCCGTGAGCAGCTAAAGGTTACCGAGGATCTTCTCTCCGAGCTTGGAGCGGCAGAAAAGCCTCGACTCTACGTTTTTAATAAGTGCGACCGAGGATTTGCCGAGCTTCGAGAAATAGGCAGAGCCGCAGAGGACGAGAGAAACGTCTATATTTCGGCAGCAACGGGTCAGGGAATAGATACGCTTATTTCAAGGCTTGAGGCGCTTGTTACCGATGGAAAGCGACGTGTGACCTACTTTATACCCAATTCCGACGGAGGCGCGCTTAATACTCTTTACAGAGTTGCTACCGTTGAAAGCGTAGACTACGGCGTAGACGGTATGACGGTTATCGCTCTTGCCGACCAAAAGGCGAGAGGAATGCTTCGTAAATATGCTCTTGACGACCCTATCGAAAAAGAGGATTGGGAATAAAATTTTATATCTAAAATAATAATTCGGGGAATTTTCTTTAAAGAGATATTTTCCCCGATTTTTTTGTGTGATTATTATTTTTTGAAAAAAGGTAAAATTTCAAGCTTTTATATCTCATCTGTCTGACACGTTCTCTCACCGGAGAAGCTTTTTAACTGTAGTGCGAACATAGTGCGTTCGCAGTCATTACGGCAAAAAAATAAACCCTTCTTCGAGAGTTCTTAGAAAGGGAGAGGCTAAAAAAACACTTTAATTCTATAAAGAAATCGGGGAATGAAGTTAAACATTCCCCGATACAAAGAACAATTCTTGGGTGTCGGCACTGCCGTTCTTTCTTTGAAGAAAGATTTCCCTGAAAAAATTCTAAAATATTTAAAAATCAATTAGCCCAATAAACACCGTTAGAGTCTGCCGTTCCTGCACTCGAGGTAGAGGAGGAGATAGCGGCGTTTTTATTACCGAGGTAGATAGCAAGCGCGCTATTTAAAGCCTTTGGCATTTTAACGGATAAAACTGCCGAGCCGTCGATTTTAACGGTTGCATAAGAGCTTGAGGAAAGGCTAACGCTCTGCTTTTTACCAATGCTTGAGAAGTTGGAGCAGTGAGTAGATTCGCTCGACATTCCGCCACTTGGCATAATTGCAAGCACTCGACCGCCTGTGTACTTATATCCTCCGTCACTGTCTATTGCCGAGTTTCCGCCGGAGGTTGAAATTATTACCGTGTTTCCTCCGTTAAAGGCTATTGCGCTATATGAGGCTCTGCTATTAGAGTCAATGCCGTCACCGCCCGCATAAACGTAAACCGTTCCTCCCGATATCGTGATTCCCGTACCCGAGGTTGCGCAGGCATTAAATCCGTCGTCGCTTGACGTTACCGAAACGCTTCCGCCCTTTACGGTTATAGTGTTACCCTCAACGCCCTCATATGCGGTGAGAACCTTTATATTACCACCGTTTACAGTAAGAGCGCCGTCTGCGTGAAGTCCGTCATCCTTAGTGCTTACCGTAATATCTCCTCCGTTTACCGTGAGATTTCCCGTAGGAGTCTTTCCGTTTTCAAGCGTAGTTGTGTTATCTGCGTGTATTGCATCGTCAACCGCCTTAACGGTTATCGTGCCTGCATTAATCGTTATAGCGTTTGACGCCTTTATTCCCTTTGCAGAGTATGCAATAGCATTAGGATTACCCTCGTTCATACCTCCGCCGGGGCCACCCATTCCACCGCCGCCTTGGGCGAGAGAATCGTAATTCGACCAGCTCCATGTGCGTCTACTGCTTGAATAGCGGTAGGTATCGTTTTCTGCTTTGATTGATACAACGTCGGTCTTTGCGTAATAGGTCGATTCGTTCTCTTGCGCTTGTGCGCTTGTGTAAACGAAGATTTGCATTTTCGTATATTCTGCGCTTGCGTTAAATTTATAGGTGTAATATGTAGAGCGACCGCTTTGGACCGACTTATCGTATGTGGGGTTTACCCATTCGCTCTTGCTTGCATCGTTGTTAAGAAGCTTTACAGAATATTTGTATTGATTGCTTGGATAGCAGATATAAAGCTGCTTATTGCTTGCCGACTCCTGCGAGCCCGAGGACGAGCCTGCGTCTTTATCGGAATAGTTTGAGTATGAGTCGGTGTAAATATTGATAACGGTTGCAACGGTTACCGTTTTTTGAGTATCGTTATCTACATATGAGCCGTTGTCAATGATAACGTCGTAGGCTGCGTCTATTCCGTCATTTGCCGCAAAAATATTGTGCGTGCCGCCAAGAATAGAAACCGTTCCGCGTTGCTTTCCCGTATTGCTTGAAATATCGGTCGCTTCGGTTTTAATGGCGTCGCCCGATTTTGCAACGAGAAGCGTTGAGCAGTTTTCAATTGTTACACTGTCCTTTCCCTTAAGAGCGTTGTCCTGACATTCTACTACAAGAGAGAGATTTTTTACTTGAAGGTCCTTTGTGGTCTGAATTCCGTTATTGCTTGTTGATTGAACGAAAAGCTCGCCCTTGCCCTTTATTTCAAGGTCGACGATTGCGTGTATAGCGCCTGCGTAAACGCCCTCTTGCGTTGTGTCCACTGCTTTTCTTTCATCGTAGATATAATTTTTTGTTTCATTTTTTGCGGTGATTTTTACTTCATTACCGCTATTTACGAATATAGGATTTGAATTTGAAGCGCGGAGAGAAAAATCGGTAAGCTCAAGGTCGAGCTTGTAATTTTCTCCAACGTCTATAATGATATTTCCGTTAAGCTTTCCACTTATTGAGTAAACCGAGTCATTGGCAAGTGAGGTAAAGGTAAGCGTTTTTGAGGAATCGTCATATTTATAAGCGCCCTTAGTTCCCGAAACGCATTCGACGGTAAAATCCGAGCTTGTGGTGACGCCGTCAAATTTTCCGTTGTTTATTCCCGTATTGTTTAGGTCCTCACCAACTCCGTCAACCTCTTTGTCGGGAATTGTGGGCGTGGAAGGGAGGTTGCCACCGTTTCCGCCGTTATTCTTATTGGTTGAGGAGGGCTTTTTGGTGGTTTCTCCGTTTTTATCGGTTTGAATTATTACGTCACCGTTTTCATCGGTCACGTCGGGCTCGTCTATGCTTACAAAGCCGCAAGACGTAAGGCTAACGGTAATAAAAATAACCGAAAGAATAATTGCTAATATTTTTTTTGCGTTCATAGCTTTTTCTCCTGATAAAAATTGATGCTTAAAGCGTTGCGCTTGTCGTGTCCTGAACCGAAACGGTTATATCGAGATTTCCGTTTCTTTCGCGGAGCATATCTATCATAGCCTTTTCCTTTGTCGGGTCTTTAAGAGCAATATTGTAGGTAAGGCGGAACATACTGCCCATATTCGTTGTTTTTACCTTTATAAGCTCGTGCGACGAGGTGTACTCGGAAAAAACGTCATCGAAAATCCCCGAATAGTCGAGGTCCTCGGGAATAGTTACGGTAAGAACCTTAAATTTTTCACGTCCGCCCTTATTAAAGGTTACGCAGTTGTAAAGAATAAATATTGCGGTGAGAATTATTGAAAAGATTACGGCTAAGACAAGCGAGCCCATACCCGAGAGGAGTCCTGCGCCCATTGCCGAGAATATCATTATTATTTCCTTTGCCGTTCCTTGCGCAGAGCGGAAACGAACGAGGCTGAAAGCGCCCATAACGGCAATTCCTGCACCGATATTTCCGTTTACTATCATTATCACCACGCAAACGATTGCGGGAAGAAGCGCAAGCGTAAGAACAAAGCTTTTTGTATATCTGTTTTTAACGGTATATCCAAATGCTATTATAAGTCCTGCTATGAGGGCAAAGAGCATTGAAAGCAAAAAGCTTGAAAGATCGTTAAGATTTAAGGTAAGTAGGGCTTTTAATTCGTTAAGTAAGGCTTGCATATTTTTTCTCCTCTGTATTTGATGCAATTAGTTTTAAGCTTGGTAAAATAAAGCTTTTGTATCCTGTTCCGTATTTTGAAAAGGACGTTTTGTATATTTTTTCCTTTGAAAGAACTCTTACGAGCCATAAAGGAATACCGCCCGAGCATTTAAGCTCCATAAGGACCTTGCCGTCTTCAAGCAGTGATTCTCCGTAGACGTCGCTCTTTAGTGATAGGTCGGTTGTTCTGAAAATTATATTATCGTCAAAGGTGACTCTAAACGAGCCGCCGTTTTTTTCATAATAAGCCTCGCGCTCATACGATAGGAATGCCGCAGGACGAAGCGTACCGTAATATTTTAAAAAATATTCTATTTCGCGTGAGATTTGTGTATCGGTAGGGCGTGGCGCTTTGCCCTCAATCCAGTCAAATGCGACGTCGCAGGGCAGGTCGAGCCGTCGCTTATAGACCACACCGTCATATTTTTTCTTCAGCTCTACGAAAACTCGGCTATCATCGGTTGCCTTTCCGTAGCTTCTTATTCTGAGCTTTTCTTTATATATTGGCTTGTCTATTGAACGTCGGATAAGTCGGTAGCTGTCGGTATCAAAGTAAATATTTCGAATAGTTGACCTACCGTATTTATCTATCGACATATGCTCTTGCATTGCCGCAAGTATTTTTTCTTTTTGCTCAAGCGTTAGCATATATTTCAGCTCATATCGCTTGAAAACCGTTTGAAATGACATTTTTATTACCTTATTATTATATTATTCAATATATATACACACCAAAGGGTGTTTTCGTTGGGATTTTTTAAAAATTAGTTGGTTTATTTCAAGGATTTTTTTGCTTCTTTTTGAAAAAAATTCATAAATAAATCGGGGAATGAAGTTAAACATTCCCCTTCCTCGTGAAAAATTTAAAAAATCAATCAGCCCAATAAATGCCGTTAGTATCTATTTCTCCGTCTATCTGTTCGGTTGATGAAATATTTACCGATTTATCGCCTATATAAACCGCAATTGCAGAAAAGGTCTTTGGAAGCTTTGCCGCTACTACCGCCTCACCGTCGATTTCGACTGTGGCGTAGGTATTTTCTGCAAGCTCTAATTCTTGAATCTTTCCTACCTGTGAGAATGAGTAATAGTGTGTTGTACTGTTTCTGTTACCCTCTTTATTTAGAATTGCAAAAATTCTACCGTCGGTATAAGTATATCCGCCCTCACTGTATATAGCGGATTTTTTCGCTTCGGGAGCTATGATAACTATATCTCCGCCCTTAAATGCAATAGCGGTGTATGACGATGTACTGCTTGATTTTATTCCGTAGGCGTCCGAATATACGAATATTTTTCCGCCCTCGATTGTAATTCCCGTACCTGTTTTCGCCTTTGCGCTAAATCCGTCGCTCGTTGATTTAACCGAAATATCTCCGTCGGTTACGGTTACGGTTTCACCCTTGATGCCCTCAAATGCTTCAAGAATTTTAATGCTTCCGCCGCTTACCGTTAATGCTCCGCCTGAATTTAGACCGTTGCACTTAGTATTAATTACGATATTACCGTTGCTTACCGAAATTTCACCCGTGGGCGTGCGTCCGTTATCAAGAATTGTTTGGTTGTCGGCGCTTATTGCATTATCCGATGCGCTTATTTTTATCGAGCCTGCCTTTACCGTTATTGCATTTGTTCCTCTTATGCCTTTTGCGGAGTAGGGGAGCGCATTGGGGTTTGCGTTGCCACTGCCTTGTTGCGTAAGGCTTGCATAGGTTTTCCATTCCCAGCTGCGATTATTTGAGCATCTGTAAGCATCGGCGTCGGCTTTGATATCTGTGACGTTGCTCTTTGCGGTATATGTTTCTTCGTTTTGTTGCGCTTGGTCCTTTGAATATACGAAAACCTGCATTTTTGTATATTCGGGCTTTGCGAAAAATTTATGAGTGTAGTAGGTTCTTCGTCCGCTCTTTATGCTTTCGTAATAAACGGGGTTTATCCATTCGCTCTTGGTTTGGTCTGCGTTAAAAAGCTTTACCGAATACTTGTAGTCCTTATTCGTGTGGCAAACGTAGAGGACCTTTGTTTCTACGTCGGGCTTATCGTGCGCGGTGGACGAGGTATAGCTTGAATATTTATCGGTATAAATATTTAATACGGCAGCAATCGCCTTTTCTTCCTTTGTATTTTCATCTGTGTATGTAGCGTTATCTATGAAAACGTCATAAGCCGCCTCTATACCGTCATTCGATGCAAAAATATTATGAGTTCCGCCCAATATACGAACAGTACCGTTTTGCTTTGCCGTAAATTCGGTGAGATTGCTTGCCTCGGTTTTTATAGCGTCACCGCTTTTCGCAACGAGAAGCGTTGAGCATCTTTCAAGCGTTACGTTGTTTCTTCCGTTAATCGCTCTATCGTTACATTCAACTACTAATGAAAGCTCCTTTACGGTAACGTCGGTGTTGGAGCGAATTCCGTTATTGTTCAATGATTGAACGAAAAGCTCGCCCGCACCGCAAAGTGTAAGGTCTGTAAGCGAGTGTATTGCTCCGTTGTAGTTTTTGCTATCCTCACCGTCTATTGCGGTTCTTTCGTCAAAAATATAGCTTTTAGTGTCTTTTTTTGCCGAAATTTTTACCTCTTTTCCGCTATTAATCAAAATAGGAGTAGCGTTTGATGAGCGGATAGCAAGTCCTGCAAGCTCAAGCTCGAGCGCATAGCCTTCGCCAACGTCGATAATTATATTTCCGTTAAGCTTTCCGCTTATCGAATATTTTGAGTCTGCGGAAAGAGCAGAAAAGGTGAGCGTCTTTTTTGCGTCGTCATAGGCGTAAGCGCTCTCAGTGCCCGAAATATGGGTTACGGTAAAATCTGTATTCGTTGTATCACCGTTAAATTTTCCGTTATTTATTCCCGCAGCCTCAAGGCTTTCACCGAGATTTTTAAGCTCTACCGCAGGAATTACTGTATCCTCGGTGTTTTCGTTATTATCTGTATTTTCCGTAGCGTTTTCGTCGGTTTGATTTGCCTCGTCTGTCTGCTCGTCGGTTGGGGTAGGGTCGATATTCTGTTTGTCTCCACATCCTGCAAGTGTTGTCGAGAGTGATGCCGCAATAAGCAGGGCGGCTAAGATTTTTTTGAAATTCATAGGTTTTCTCCGTATTTCGGTTAGATTTAGAAATATAAATACTAAACGCCCGAATATCGTGTGAAATTCGAGCGTTTATTTCCAATGATGATAGATAATGATAGTAATGGTTAATTGCTTGCAGTGTCAAAAATTAAATGTCACACTCAAATAAATATATTGTTATATTACCGTAGCAAGTTCGGTATAATCGAGGCCGAGGCTTCTTGCTACGTTTTGGTTTACGCATCTGCCACAGTAGATGTTAACGCCGTTTGCGACTCCCTTGTTTGCCTTTGCAGCCGCTTCAAGTCCCATATTTGCAATCATTAAGCCGTATTTAAGGGTTGCGTTTGCAAGAGCAACAGTTGAGGTGTAGGGAACTGCGCCCGGCATATTACCAACGCAATAGTGAACCACGCCCTCCTCGATAAATACGGGGTCATCGTGAGTTGTTGTGTGCGAGGATTCACAGCATCCGCCCTGGTCGATAGCGATATCAACTATAACCGCGCCCTTCTTCATAAGCTTAAGATGCTCGCGTCGAACAAGCTTTGGCGTTGCGCCTCCCGGAATGAGAACAGAGCCGATAACAAGGTCAGCCTCACGCAAGGATTTTACTATATTTGCCTCGGTACTGTAAAGCGTTGTTACCGATGCTCCGAAGATATCCTCAAGGTACGCAAGACGGTTGGGGTCGATATCGAGAAGCGTAACCTGCGCATCAATTCCGACTGCCGCCTTTGCCGCATACGTTCCCGCAATACCGCCTCCGATAATAACTATTTTTCCACGCTCAACGCCCGGGACGCCTCCGAGAAGTATTCCTCTGCCGCCAAAGCTGCTCTGAATATATTTTGCGCCCTCCTGAATGGAAAGACGGCCCGCAATCTGGCTCATAGGACGAAGGCAGGGAAGATTTCCGCGCTCGTCGGTTATCGTTTCGTACGCTACGGCTTTAACACCCTTATCTATAAGCGCCTTGGTAAGCTTAGGGTTTGGCGCTAAGTGGAGATAGGTGTAAAGTATTTGACCCTCGCGAAGAAGCTCGTATTCGCATTCCTCAGGCTCTTTTACTTTTATTATCATATCGCACGCATCAAAAACCTCTTTTGCGGTGCTAAGGATTTTTGCTCCTGACGCAATATATTCCGAGTCCTCAAAGCCTGCTCCAAGTCCTGCGCCTGTTTCGACGTAAACGGTGTGTCCTGCCGCAACGAAGCTTGCAGTGCTGTCGGGCGTGAGTCCTACTCTGTATTCGTGATTTTTAAGCTCTTTGGTAGTTCCAATTATCATAAAGGTCCTCCTTTTTTTTGCATTTATCCGTTAAAATGCATAAATTTATTTATAAAAAAATATCGATAAATCTTGAAAGAATATTAAAATTAACATTAAATGGTATTAATTAAGAAAATTATAACATAAAAAAATGTTATTGTCAACAGAACGAAAAAAGATATTTTGTCTATTTTGACGTATATTTTAAAACGTTTTTTTGTTGATTTTTTTGGAAAAATATGCTATAATAACCTTGTATCGGCAAACGCAACTCGGAATTTTCAGGTTAAAAGCATTGCTTTACGGGTTAATCTGATAAATTCCATCGGATAACGTCTTATAAAATTTTGGCGAATTTTATAAAAAATTATTCGGGGATAAGGAAATTGCAGTGAAAATCTGCGGCAACAGCCATTACCGTAATTTGCGCGGCGGCGCAATAAGTCGGAATGCTTATCGTTTTGCGGCTCGTGAAATGCTCTTGGGCTATGAGGGGTTATTTTGCGTTGTCCTTTATAAAAAAGAAAGGATATAAAAACAAAATCAAAATGAAAACACAATTCAAAATGCAATCTAAAGTGTTAGCGGCGCTTTGCATACTCTTGGCGATGCTTTTTCTCGTTACCTCTTGTAACGGTAATAAGGTGTCACCCGAGGGGAAATGGACGGATGCAAGCTATTTAAGCGACGTCGAGCTTGGAAAAGGCTCGAAAACGGTTGTTGTAACCGTTAAAGCGGGAGAGAATGAGGTGAGCTTTACACTTCATACCGATAAGACATATCTTAGCGAGGCTCTTTTGGAAAATCAACTTGTCGAGGGCGAAGATGGACCGTACGGTCTTTATATTAAAAAGGTCAACGGTATCGTTGCCGATTACGACGTCGATAAGACATATTGGGGCTTCTATAAGAACGGCGAGCAGATGATGACGGGTGTAAGCTCTGCGGAAATCGCAGACGGCGAGCGCTACGAGCTTGTGCTTGAGAGCTGATAGCTTAATAGATAGCTTAAATAGATGATTTAATATGAAAAGAAGGAATTCCGATACCGTACGGAAGTCCTTGCAAGAAAAACGCCGATTACTGTTTGAAATCACGGTTTTTCCAATGCTTGCGGCAATAATGTTTTGCTCTAAGCTTTTAATGGAGGCATTACCTAATATTCATATCGTTGGAATGTTATGTATGCTTTATACGGTGATATTTCGAGTAAAGGCATTAATACCTATATATTTATACGTTTTTTTGACAGGGCTTTATGCGGGCTTTGACATATGGTGGATACCGTATTTATATATATGGGCGATTTTGTGGGCGTTTACTATGCTTTTACCAAAAAATATGCCGCGAGCCGCCGCAATCGTGGTATATTCGGTAGTATGCGGATTGCACGGATTTTTATACGGAACACTTTACGCACCTGCGCAGGCGATATTGTTCGGCTTTGATTTTAATCAAGCGATTGCATGGATAATAGCGGGGATACCGTTTGATATTCTTCACGGTATCGGTAATATAATATTTGGGTGCTTTATATATCCCCTTGCGCAAATTATAATAAAGGTTATGAAGCGATTTAGCTTTTAAAAACGTAATAGCTTATAATTGATTTTTAAGAGTTATTTTGCGTATAATAATATAAAACAATCAGAAAATTTTATAAAGTGATTTTTCAGGAGGTTAACAATGGATATCACGCTTAAAAACAAGTATTTCGGAACTGACGGATTTCGCGGTGAGGCAAATGTAAATCTTACCTCTGCTCAGGCTTACAAGGTGGGAAGATTTTTAGGTTGGTACTATGGAACGGCTCTTTCGGGCAATAATGACGGTCACCGTCCTAAGATAGTTATAGGTAAGGACACCAGACGCTCCAGCTATATGCTTGAGTATTCTATCGTTGCGGGAATTACCGCATCGGGTGCTGATGCTTATATGCTTCACGTTACAACCACACCAAGCGTTTCTTACGTTACGTCAAGAGATGATTTTGATTGCGGAATTATGATAACCGCATCGCATAATCCCTTTTACGATAACGGAATTAAGGTAATAAACTGCCACGGAGAGAAGCTTGACGATTCTACTACCGCCCTTATCGAGGCTTATATTGACGGCGAGCTTGACGTGCTTGGCGTAGAGGGAGATGACCTTCCTTTGGCTAAGGCAGAGAAGGTTGGCGCTATTATAGACTACGTTGCGGGTAGAAACCGTTACGTTGCGTACCTTATTTCACTTGCATCAAATTCCTATAAAAATCTTAAAATCGGTATCGACTGCGCAAACGGTGCATCTTGGATGATAGCTCAATCTGTATTCGGAGCGCTTGGCGCACAGCTTTACGTTGTTGGTAATGAGCCTAACGGAGTAAACATTAACGAGGGCTGCGGCTCTATGCACGTTGATAAGCTTGCGGAAATCGTTAAGGCAAAACATCTTGATATGGGATTTGCGTTTGACGGTGACGCAGACAGATGCCTTGCGGTTGATGAAAAGGGTAATATAGTTGACGGTGACGCAATTTTATACATTCTTGCAAAGCGCCTTAAGGCTCGCGGAATGCTTAATAAGGATACCGTTGTTCCTACCGTTATGTCAAACAGTGGATTCTTTAAATCGCTCGATAAGCTTGGAATTAAGACCGAGCAGACAACCGTTGGCGACAGATTTGTTTATGAGTGTATGCAGGCAAACGATTACTCACTCGGTGGCGAGCAGTCGGGACATATAATCATTAAGAAGTATGCAACCACAGGGGACGGACTTCTTACCGCTATTATGCTTGCCGAGGAGGTTTGCGACACTAAGAAATCTCTTGGCGCGCTTACCGACGGACTCGTTGTTTATCCGCAGGTCTGTGTAAACGTAAAGGTTACAAGCAAGGACGCTGTATTTGAGGATGAAGCGGTGCAGGCGGAATTTGCAAAGGTTCAGGCTCTTATCGGTGATGATGGTAGAGCGCTTCTTCGTAAGAGCGGAACAGAGCCTAAGATTAGAGTTATGATTGAGGCTCTTAGTGAGGAGCTTTGCAAGGAGTATGCCGATATGATAGTTAAGGTAATTCTTGAGAGAGGATACGGTGCTTAAAATGTCAGATATGCAAAAAAAGGTAAAAACCGCGGAGCTTTTTGATTGCCAGACTCCCTATCTTAAGGAGCTTTTCGACAATGCCGAATATCCTTGGGAAATGCTTCCTAAGATAAAGGCTCATATTCTTTCGATAATCGAAAACGGAATGGAGGGCTATACTCTCTTAAAGGAGGGCGTGCTTGTCGGAGAGGGCGTAAAAATTGCCGCTACCGCAACAATCGAGGGCCCTACCGTTATCGGAGCAGGTACAGAAATAAGACCCGGCGCATATATTCGCGGATGTGTTATAACAGGTGAAAAGTGCGTTATCGGTAACTCGAGCGAGCTTAAAAACTGTGTTCTTCTTAATACCGTTCAAGTTCCTCATTATAATTACGTTGGTGATTCTGTTCTCGGAAACTACGCTCATATGGGCGCAGGCTCTATCTGCTCAAATCTTAAGTCTGACGGAAAGAATATCGTAATTCACGGTGACGTTGAATATGAAACCGGTCTTCGCAAAATAGGCGGAATTTTAGGTGACCACGCAGATATCGGTTGCGGTTGCGTTCTTAACCCGGGTACTGTTATCGGCAAAAATACCTCGGTTTATCCTCTTAATGCTCTTAGAGGCGTGTTCCCCGAGGGCTGCATCGTTAAGAAGATAGATGACGTAGTTAAGAGAAGATAATTTTAATATATAATTTTTACGGGGGAAAACTTTCTTAAAAGAAAGCTTTTCCCCCCCACCCCTTTTCAAAGAATTTTCAAATGTGAAATATATGTTATTGATAAAAATGCGCTCGACCTTTATTTGTATTGGTCGAGCATACTTTTTTATAATTATTACAAATAAATCCGCTTGAAAGTTTTTGAAGGATAGGGGGTTGGGGAAAGGAAAACTTTTTTCAAAAAGTTTCCTTTCCCCAAGTATAAAACATAAACTATTTAATTACTGTTCATTCATAACAGGCTCAGTTTCGCCGGATTTAACTGCATCAAAGTCTGACTTGATTTCATCGGAGGGCTCTTTGGTAAGGAGCGAAACAACAACGATGAAGATACAGGAGATGATGAATGCAGGAAGAAGCTCGTAGATGGTAAGAGCCTGAATACCGAGGGTCTTTCCGAGAGGATTGATAAGGAGCTTCCAAACGAATACCATAATACCGCCCGAGAGCATACCCGCAATAGCGCCTGCTCTTGTAGTGCGTTTCCAGAAAAGTGAGAAAAGCATAAGAGGACCAAAGGTCGCGCCAAATCCTGCCCAAGCAAAGGAAACGAGCTTAAAGATAACACTGTTTTCGTTAAGGGCGAGAAGCATAGCAATTATAGCGATTGCACCGAGAGTAATTCTTGTAGCCCACATAACAGACTTGTCGCTCGCTTTCTTGTTTGCAACGCCCTTGTAGATGTTTTTAGCAAAGGCAGATGCGGCAATAAGGAGGTAGGAGTCGGAGGAGCTTATCGTAGCGGCAAGAATTCCTGCCATAATAAGTCCTGCGAGCAAGGGAAGCGCTCCACTGTTGAATACGCTTGTTGTAATTGTGATAAAGATGTTTTCTGCGCTTGAAGCGGTGAGATGCTCTGTCGGGAAAAGGTCACGTCCCATAATACCGATGAATACCGCAACGGTAAGAGAAACAATTATCCAAACGATAGCAATTCTTCTCGAAGCCTTAAGCTCCTTTTCTTTTCTGATTGCCATAAATCTAAGAAGAACCTGAGGCATACCGAAGTAGCCAAGACCCCAAGCAAGCATAGAGCAGATAGAAAGAATTCCGTAGGGAGAGGGCGTACCGAATACGGGAGCGCCGCCTTCAATAAGCTGCTTGCCGTCCTCAAGAGTAGGAGAAGCAAGATTGAAGAAATCAAAGAATCCGGGAATGCTCTTTGCGTTATCGATTACTGCTCCAAGACCGCCTGCGGTAACTGTTCCGATAATTACAACGGTAATAAGAGCAATTATCATAACGATAGCCTGCATAAAGTCGGATGCGCTTTCAGCCAAAAATCCACCGAGAATGGTGTAGGCAAGCACGAAGACAACGCCAACAATCATCATAGGAATGTAGGGAAGGTCGAAAAGCGTTGAGAAAAGCTTTCCGCAGGTAACGAAGCAGCTTGCCGCGTAAACCGTAAAGAAGATAAGAATAAAGAGCGCGGAAATAGTCATTATTATCTTGCTCTTTTCTCTAAATCTGTTAGAGAAGAAGTCGGGGAGTGTTATAGAGTTATTTGCTCGAACACTGTAACGGCGAAGTCGCTTTGAAACGATAAGCCAGTTAAGGTAAGTACCGAGCGCAAGACCGATAGCCGTCCATGCCGCATCGGCAAGACCGCACCAGTAGGCAACTCCGGGAAGTCCCATTAAAAGCCAACCCGACATATCCGATGCCGAGGCGGAGAAAGCGGTCACCCAAGGACCGAGAGAGCGTCCGCCGAGAAAATAATCGTCGGAGCTTTGATTTGCACGCTTGGCGAATATTATACCGATGGCAATTACCACCGCCATATAAACGGCCATAGCGACAAGATGCATAATTTGTTCACTTGTCATTTTTTAACACCTCTTATTTTTGTATAAATATGAATTATTATACCACAATTTCAATATTTTGTCAATATATATTGAAATTTAGTTAATAATAAGGTATAATTAAGTATAAAATGATGAATAAAAATACAAAAGGATGAATAAAATGACGGTTTGGTATATGAACGGAGCGAAAAACAGCTTTGCGGTTGTTGACGCTCGAAATATAAGCTTAAATATGAGCGAGGTCGCGAAAATTCTTTGCGAAAAAGGGGATTGCGACGGATTTATGGCGCTCGATAATTCGGAAATTGCCGATATAAGGCTTCATTTTTATAACCGTGACGGCTCACGCGCCGAAATGTGCGGAAATGGAGCGAGGTGCATCTGCCGTTTTGCGTATGATAATAATATCGTGAGTGAAAAAATGACGGTCGAATCGGATGCCGGAATAGTTGAGGGTGAAAGAATAAGCGAAAGCGTTTACCGAATAAGGCTAAACACTCCGAAAGAAATGGCTTTTGATGAAAAATGTGGGATAGACTCTGTAACTGTGGGCGTTCCGCATCTTGCAATAGCGCTTGACGGACTTGACTTTACCGATGCCGACAGACTTTTTAAAAGAGCTAAGGGCTTAAGAGAGGAGTATAACGCAAACGTGAATTTTTACTCTAAAATCAGCGAGGATAGCTTTAAAATTTTAACCTACGAGCGAGGTGTTGAGGATTTTACACTTGCTTGCGGAACGGGTAGCGGAGCGGTTGCGGCTATTCTTTGGAGTAGAGGAAAGCTCCGAGGCGACTCGGTGACGATTAAAAATCGAGGCGGAGTCTTGCGTGTAACGGTTGAGGGCGATAACGGAAAAATAAACGCGCTTTATCTTGAGGGCGGCGCGGAGATCGACCGAGTGGGCGAGCTTGTAATTTAACGTCAAATATATTCAAAATATGTATAAAAATGTAAATAAAATATTGACATATATATTTTATTGTGCTAAAATGAAATTAGAAATCGTTATAAAATAAAAGGAAAAGGAGGATTTTTGATTTAGACGATATTATCGTTTGATTTTTATAACGGATTTTAAAAAATAAATCAAAAAAGAGGTAAAAAATTATGAAAAAGCTTGTTAAGGCTATTATTAGCGCAGTTTTATGCTTAGTTATGGTATTTGCGGTTTCGGCATGTGTTGCTACACCCCCCGCAGATTCAGTTCAAATTCCCGCAGGCACTAAAAACGCCGTTGTTGTTCGCTCGGTAAAGGGCACAAACAATACCGTTGAGGTTACGGTTTCCGTTGAGGGCGACGTAGAGTATGCCGCAATAGTTGGAACTCTTAATTACGATAAGTCGGTCCTTGAGTACGTTTCACACACCGCAGTTGATTGCGCTAACGTAAACAATAAAGAGGCGGGAATTGTTGCATTCTCTCAGGCTAATAGCAAAAATTACACATCCACGCAGACCTTATTCAAGGTTACATTCAAGTATGCAACCGCAGTTGATACAAAGGTTTCCTTTACCTTTGATGACGGTAACTTCACCAACGATCAGTTGAATGACGTTGAATACTCGGTATTCGGTACGGATATTAAGCTTGCGTAAGCATTTATTAAGGGGAGCTTGATATGAAAGCGATTTTTAAAAAAATAACGTTTGTAGTGGCTCTTGTATGCTTCGTTGCGTTGTTGTTTACTCTTGCTTCCATCAACGTAAGTGCCGAGAGTCAGGATGAGCTTATCGGTGATATTTATACCGACGGAAGTATAAACAGTAAGGATGCCGTTTATCTTTTAAAGGCATTGGCTTATATAGTTGAGCTTGATAATAATACCGTTTATCTCGCAAATACATACGTTGAGGACAACGGTGACGACGGTGTAATAAAGATAAATTCAAGAGATGCGCTCGTTCTTTTGCAGCATCTTGCTTTAATGGACGTTAAGCTTGGCGAGGGTGAATGGAAGATTACGAAGACCCCCACGCCCCAAGAGGTGGGAGGCGCTAAGAGAAATACCGCAAAGGGAAATGAGGTTATAGAGTTACCCATTCTTAATGAAACCAATTATAAGGCGTCTGTTACAAAGCAGCCTCTTTGCAACACTCTCGGTGAAAAAACTTATGCTTATTTTGATGTAAACAATCAAAAGGTGCTTGACCTTAAGTTTGATATTCCAATGATTGAATGTAATATCGTTGTCGACACTGCGGTAGCTCCTACCTGCGATAAATCGGGATTTACCGAGGGCTCGCATTGCTCAATGTGTAATAAGGTGGTTGTTGCTCAGCAAGCTATTCCCGAGTTGGGTCATAAATATAATCAAACCGATTGGAAATGCACTGTTTGCGGAGCTCAAGAATTTACCGAATACAATAATTATGATGAGTTCTTCCGTGTATGTAACGTAACGCAGAACGGAAACGTAGTAACTCTCGTTTATAATCAACCCGAGGCGGTTGGATTGAATTTGAACTTCTTTGCTTTAAATTCGTCAAATACTTATGTTTTTGAGTTTGGACCGAATGCGGGTAAGGCTAAGCTTGCAAGCAATCTTACTGAATATTCTAACGTAAAGGTAAAGGTAGCAAGCAGAAGCAGCGCTTATGATTTAACGCTTTATAACGTTTCGTTTAAAAATGCAAGCACTATTATTTCTTCTAATGCTAATGCATTGAATATTAATTTTTATGGCGCTTGTAACATATCCTGCACACAGGCGGCAAGAGGAAGTGACGGAGAAAGCTACGGCGCTTTCCAAATTGGAAACGGCGGTAACGGAACTAATGGAGCAAACGGAGTATCTCCGATAAATGCAACGGGAATTATAAATATTCTTTGCGCAGGTGACGTTTATATCCAAGGTGGTAGCGGAGGAAATGGCGGAAACGGTGGAAGCAGTAATAGCTCGGGAAGCTCGGGCGGAAACGGTGGACACGGTGGAAACGGCGCAGTCGGAATTTACGCAAGTCAGATAAACGTTAAGTTTGCCAATAACAAAACCAAGGATAACCTTGATATTTACGGTGGACTTGGCGGCTCGGGAGGAAGTGGAGGAACAGGCTCTGCGGTCCTCGGAATAGGCAAAATTAATAAGGGCGACCCCGGAAATTCGGGCGCATCGGCTCTTGCAACTAATATAAGTATTATATACTCATAAAATTTAATACTATATAAATCTTTATCCCCCAAGCTCAATGCGAGCTTGGGGGATAGCTTTATAGAGGAGATTTGTTAATCATCAATTTTTCATCTTGCCGCAACCCTTGTCAAAGGACGGATTGCAAGCGTAGAAATTCTTTGAGTTAAGATTGTCTTGCGCTATGCGAATGGCATCGGCGAAGCGTTGATAATGCACTATTTCACGGGCGCGCAGGAATTTTATTACGTCATTAACGTCGGGATCGTCGGAAAGGCGCAGGATATTATCATAGGTTGTGCGTGCCTTTTGCTCTGCTGCAATTGCAATAGCGCAAGCTTTTGCGCAGCAGAGCAACGAAATAAATCCCTGCGGGATTTGTGAAATACGCTATCGCGTGTGAAATAGCTTCGCTGTGAAATGCGCTTCGCGCGTGAGGATGCGGGATTTATTTCATTTCACAATTTTTCGCAAGAAAAATTATTTCACAATGGCGAAAGCCATTATTTAACATTTTGCGCAAGCAAAATATTTCACTAAAAATTCCAATGGATTTCAATAGGCACATTTCGCGTTCCCAGAATGCGTTTTCCGACCGTAATTTGGTCAATTAAAATCTCAACTGTTTCGCGTGTCAGATGCTCCATGTTGACATATTGTTCAATCAGCTTGCGAGTGTTATCTCCCGCGGAGAGTTTAATTTCAATCTCGGCAATTTGCTTTCGACATTCGAGCATCTGCGCTTCAAGGCGTTCTTTTTGTGATGTGAAGTCCTTCGACAATTCAATGAAATCCGCTTCACAAATCAGCCCCTTGACTTTGTCAAGATATAGGTCGCGTACACCTTTGGAAAATTGATTGATTTTTCCTTGATAGGTCGTAATTTCGTTTTGCAGCTTTTGCTTGCGTATCGTTAAATCAGAACAAAATTGCACCTTGCGCTCTAACTCATTTATATCAAGATATTCTTGGTTTAGACGCTTAAGCTCGTCGATAACCATCCGCTCGAGTCGTTTAACCGAGATAAACGCGCCCTCGCAAGAGTCTTTTGAGTAGTGTCGGTTGGGGCATTTGAGAAAGCATCTGCCACCCGATTTTGTTGAGCGCATTATGTATCCGCAGGACGCGCAACGCACTTTTTTTGCAAAGAGTCCGATTGTGCCGACCTTAAAGGGCTTTGCTCGCTCGTTAACTTTTTTCTGCACTCTCTCCCACAGGGGGCGGTCGATAATTGGCTCGTGTGTGCCCTTTACTATAAACCATTTTTCCTTGGGTCGAGGGCGGTTGACCGACGTTTTATAGGATATGCTTTCATATTTTCCTTGGACTAAATTTCCAATATAGGCTTCGTTTGTGAGCATACTTGAAATTGCGGAGTATTTCCATAGTGTACTGCTTTTACCTGGCGGTAGCTTGAAGCGCAGTCCTTGTAACCGCTTATATTCGGTTGGGTTTGGAATTTTGCGGTCGTTGAGTATTCGCGCAATTGCCGTTTTTCCGTAGCCTTGCGAAAATAGGGTAAATACCTCTCTCACCACAGAGGCGGCTTCTTCGTCGATAATTAAATGGCCCTTTAGGTCGGGGTCTTTTTTATATCCGTAAAGCGCAAATGAGCCGATGTGAAATCCGTTTTTTCGTCGGCTATCGAGCGCAGATTTGATACTGTCCGACATATCCTCTAAATACCATTCGTTGACAAGTCCGTTGATTTGACGGCTTTTTTTATTGCCCTTGTTTGCGGTGTCGGCATTGTCAACGATACTGACAAATCGAATACCCCAGAGAGGAAACAGACCGTGTATGTATCGCTCGACAAGCTCAAGCTCTCGGGTAAAACGGGATTGTGTTTTGCAAAGGATAATATCAAATTTTCTCGCTTGCGCATCAGTGAGTAAGCGCTTAAACTCGGGACGGTTGCGGTCTGCGCCTGCGTAATCGTCGTCGCTGTAAATGCCGTAAATCTCCCATTCCTGCCTTTCTGCGTAGTCGCAAAGCATCGCCTTTTGGTTTTGAATACTTCCTGATTCGTCGGTGGTGCTTTGCTTGTTTTTATCTTCCTCCGAAAGTCTGCAATAGATTGCTACCTTTTCTTTCATATCTTTGCGTTAGCCTTGCTTTTTTCTAACGTCGAGAGTAATTCTACCCATATTTGAGTGTAGACTTCCTTTGTTAATGCTTGATTTTTAAAAATACTTTTGCAATGATTAGCTTCGTACATAAAAAATCCCCCTTTCTCTTTCATAATTTTATATGAGAAAAAGGGGGGACTTATGCATTTTTGGGGTTGACTTTCGGTTACGATTGTGCTACAATGATGTTGGTATTAAGCTTTGCGTTGAAAAAAATATATAAATTCGAAAGAGGAAGACTATGAAAGTAAAAAAGCACAAAATATTTTTATTTATAAGCCTTGCTATATTTATTGCTTCTGTAATTGCGTTTATCGTATTCTATTCGCTTGCCAAATCTGAAATGGATAAACTGATAGCTCAAGACAATGATACCCAATTTAGGTTTGGATTAGAGATGTCACTCTTTTTTAGTACAATATTTTCCGTCGGTGCTTTGGTATTGGAGCTTACCTTTATTAGAAGCGTTTACAAAATGCTAAAGCATAAACCGAAAGGCATTATTAGAATATGCTACGTTATTTCAGCGGTTTTTGCTTTTTTGGGACTTGTTCTTTATTTGGGTCTTACGTTTGGAATAATCGGTTATGTGAGCCCCAGCGGAAGGTATTATACCGGTGATATGTATTTACTTGAATTTCCGTTATTTATTTTTTCTTTTATATTAGGAAGCCTGCCGTTGAAGATTAATAAAGGTAATGAGGATAATATAGATAATACAGATAATAAAACAGAAAAATAATTTTTAACTCTGCCTTGAATGCTTTTTTAGAGCGTTCGAGGCTTTTTTAATTTTAAATTCATTATTTTTATTTTTATGTAAATACTAAAAGAAAATGCAAACGGGGATATTTATGTGTACGGCTATTTGTTATAGAAAAAATGCTTCATATTTTGGAAGAAATTTTGATTTTGATATAGGATACGGCGAGAGGGTGGTTATTACTCCTCGCAATTATGCGATAAAAATGCGTTGCGAAAAAGATATTACCTCGCATTATGCTATGATAGGTATGGCTTGCGTGGTTGATGATTTTCCTTTGTATTTTGAGGCTACGAACGAAAAGGGACTTAGTATGGCGGGCTTGAACTTTCCCGAAAATGCGGTCTATTATGATTTTGCAGAGGGGAAATATAACGTCACACCATTTGAGCTTGTACCGTGGATTTTGGCACAATGCTCGTGTATAGATGAGGCGAAGCGGCTACTTGATAAAATGAATTTGGTAAATATTGATTTTAGCGAGGATATTCGGTTATCTCCGTTGCACTGGATAATAAGCGATAAAGAGCGCAGTATCGTAGTCGAGCCATTGGAGGAGGGACTTAAGGTCTATGATAATGCCTTTGAGGTTTTGACAAACAGTCCGCCCTTTGATTTTCACCAAACGAACGTAAGCAATTATATGGGGCTTTGCGTTGGCGACGTAAGCTCAAATTTTGGAGAGAATATACCCGTGGAAAATTATAGCTTGGGAATGGGAGCAATAGGACTTCCGGGGGATTTTTCAAGCGCATCGAGATTTGTTCGCGCGCTTTTCGTTAAAGAAAATTCGGTTTCGGAGAATGATGAAAAATCAAACGTTAATCAGTTTTTTCATATTTTAAAATCGGTTGCGATGCCAAACGGTTGCGTTTTAGCCGAGAGAGGCTTTGAATATACGCGGTATAGCTGCTGCTGCAATATCGAGCGAGGAATATATTATTATACGACCTATGATAATTTTGAAGTAAAAGCTATAAATATGCACGAGGTTGATTTGGAGGGCAGGGATATATATATTTGCGATTTTGAGCAGACGTAAGGTTGTATTTATATAATTGTAGCATCTGCTGCTAAGTCCTCGTTAAGGTCGGTGAGTATATCGCCCTTGACTCCTACGTATTTCATATCAAACGGTACTCCCGATGCGGCTACGGGATATGCCGACGTCGTATGATCTACAAAGTACGCGGCAAAGGGCGTGCCGTCTATCTGCTCAAGCGTGAGGTTTTTGGTCAATTGGTGGATTATTGCCGCTATCATCTCCATATGACCAAGCTCCTCGCTGCCTACGTCGGTGAGTATTCCCGTAACCTTATCGTAAGGGCAGGAATATCTTTGGTGAAGATATCGCATTGATGCTCCTATCTCGCCATCAGGACCACCAAGCTGGGATATTATTACGCCCGCAAGCTTCGGGTTGGGATTTTTTATTTTTACGGGATATTGAAGTTGTTTTTCATAAAACCACATATATTCTTTCCTCTCTTTCTCGGTAGCTTACACGTTGGCTTCGTATTCCCATGGCCACGGACCTTTTGTCCACGTCCATTCGTTTCCCTGTACGTTCATTCCCGACATCGGCATTCCCGCCTTTGAAAGAGCCTTTATGAGCATATCGCGCTCGTCGCTAAGCTCCTTATAATATTTTTTTGCCCTTTCGCAATTCGGATATGCATCGAGATAGAGAACTAATTCAACGAGCGCAAAGCTTATCTTTTGCAATCTTTTTTGCATTGCTCTTACGTTATTAGGCATCGTTGGCGTCTGCTGATTATTAGAGCTGTCGATATTGTTATCGTTACTATTGTAAAACGCTTGGCGAGCTTTATTGAAACGGTTATTTATCATAGCAGCCTCCCGAATTTTCTTTATATTTTATGCGTCTGCCCGAAAAGGGAAGATCAAGCTCGGAGAATATCGTACCTGCGTTAAAGCCCTTGTCGATATCGTAAAGCTTATCGAATTCCTGCATAGGCGAATAAACCATAGCGAGCGGATAACCTACAAGACCGAAGCCGTTGCCCTCATTTTCGCAGGATGGGAGGTCTATATCGGGAGCGACACCGTTTCCGCAGCTGTTAAGAATTCTTTGAAGTTCCGCGCCACTGCACGAATCTTTAAATCTATTATCGTTACCTAACATCAAAATCATACCTTTCATTGTATTCGGGGCTGCGTCATTTAGCACAGAACAAAAACACACGAAATAAAATTAAATAAAAATCAGCTTAAACAGTGAAAACAAGCATGGTTTAAGCTGTTTTTTGTAGGAATTTTCGAGAAAAATCTCTCAAATTCCATTTTTATGTGTGTTTTTTAGCCGCGCTT
>JAZRGA010000044.1:0-35912 GCA_045643945.1 Eubacteriales bacterium
CAAAGCGCGGCTAAAAAACACACATAAAAATGGAATTTGAGAGATTTTTCTCGAAAATTCCTACAAAAACAGCTTAAACAATGCTTGTTTTCACTGTTAAAGCTGATTTTTATTTAATTTTATTTCGTGTGTTTTTGTTCTGCGCTAAATGACGCAGCCCCTTTTTGTTGTAAATTATTTTAAAGCGGTAAACAAAAACCTCGGAATATCGAAAAATATCCTCGCGCGTTTAGGCTCTTTGAGTGTTCTGTAAAGCCATTCGAGTCCGAGCGCTTTAAATATTATGGGCGCGCGGTGTGCTTTGCCCGACCATACGTCGAGCGTGCCGCCAAGTCCGATAAAAATTTTTACCGAGGGCAGAGCGGGGGCGTTGTCGACTATCCATTTTTCTTGCGTTGGGTATCCAAAGCAGACGAAAACTATATCGGGCTGCTTTTTTTGAATAGCTTTAACTATTCGCTTGTTTTCCACACCCTGCTTTTTGAAATATCCATGATGCGCACCGCAGATTTTTATTTTCGGAAAGCGCTTTTTTATATTCCTTGCCGCCATTTTCGCAACTCCTCCTTTTGCGCCTAAAAGAAAAACCGAAAGCCCGAGGGTCTGCGCAATTTTTAAAATATCATTCGCAAGGTCGATACCGCTCACTCGGCATTGTATTCTCCCTCCTTTTATTTTTGAAGCGATAACTATACCTATTCCGTCGGGAATATTGATATCCGAAAGGCTAAAAAGCCTTGCATACTCTGCGTTTTTGTGAGCCGAAAGCAGTATTTGCGGATTTGGAGTAAATATAACGGTGCGTTGCTTTTCTTTTGCTCGCTTCGCAATAATTTCAAGTATTTCTCGCCTTGTGAGAGTGCTTATATCAACGGAAAGCATTTTTTCGGTACTGTTGCGATGAAAATTTGCGTTTTTCTTCATTTTTTTATTTTTTATCTCCTTTATAACGCAAAATAATGGGTCTTATATATTGACTTTTTTTTGCGTTTGTTTTATAATATATATAACTATGATGTAATATTTTGCTTTTAGCAGTGTAGAAAGAAAGGTTTTTTAAAATGGCAAACGAAAAGAAAATGGTAGAGCAGATTACGGCGATGGACGTTGATTTTGCTCAATGGTATACCGACGTAGTAAAGAAAGCCGAGCTCGTTGATTATTCGGGCGTTAAGGGCTGTATGATAATCCGTCCCTACGGCTATGCAATTTGGGAAAATATTCAGCACGATCTCGATGCGAGATTTAAAAGACTTGGTCATGAGAACGTGTATATGCCTATGTTTATTCCCGAGAGTCTTTTGCAGAGAGAAAAGGACCACGTTGAGGGCTTTGCTCCCGAGTGCGCTTGGGTAACCTTTGGCGGTCAGAACAGACTTACCGAGAGATTGGCGGTTCGTCCTACCTCGGAAACTCTTTTCTGCGAGCATTATAAGAATATAATTCACTCCTACCGTGATCTTCCCAAGCTTTACAATCAGTGGTGTAACGTAGTAAGATGGGAAAAGACAACCCGTCCCTTCCTCCGTACCTCCGAGTTTTTGTGGCAGGAGGGTCACACCATGCACGAGGACGAGGCAGGCGCAAGAGAGGAAACGCTTCGTATGCTTAAGTGCTATGAGGATTTCTACCGTGAAACCCTCGCTATCCCCGCAGTTACGGGTAGAAAGACCGAAAAGGAGAAGTTTGCGGGCGCGCTTGAAACCTATACCATTGAGCCTATGATGCACAACGGAGTAGCGCTTCAGGGCGGTACGTCGCACTATTTCGGCGACGGCTTTGCAAGAGCCTTTGAAATTACTTATACCGATAGAGATAACAAGATATGCTATCCGCACCAGACCTCTTGGGGCGTTTCAACCCGTATGATAGGCGCTATTATTATGACTCACGGCGACGATAACGGACTTATTCTTCCGCCTAAGGTTGCGCCCATTCAGGTGGCTATTATCCCCGTTGCTCAGCATAAGGAGGGAGTTCTTGAAAAGGCTAACGAGCTTCGTGAGCTTCTTTCTAAGAAGTTCAGAGTTAAGCTTGACGATAGCGATAATTCCACAGGCTGGAAGTACAGTCAGTATGAGATGAAGGGCGTTCCGCTCCGTCTTGAAATCGGTCCTCGCGATATCGAGAACAATTCCTGCGTGCTTGTTAGCCGTGTAAGCCGTCAAAAGACCTTCGTATCTCTTGACAATATCGTTGAGGAAATCGAAAAGGCACTCGAGGCAGTTCATAACGAGCTTTATGAGAGAGCGCTCAACAACCTTTCGGAGAAGACGAGCGTTGCTACCACTAAGGAGGAATTTCTTGACGTTGCGGAGAACCGTCCCGGCTTTATTAAGGCTATGTGGTGCGGGGACGTAGAATGTGAGGAAGCTCTTAAGGAGGAAACCGGTGGCGTTAAGTCACGTTGTATTCCTTTTGTTGAGGAGAAGCTCGGCGACGTATGCGTTTGCTGCGGAAAGCCTGCTAAGCATATGGTTGTTTGGGGCAGACAGTATTAATCTGCAATACAGTAATATATAATTTATAGAAAATTACCGCTTTATTGTCAATTTGCTTATAGCTTTGACGGTAAAGTGGTATTTTTCAATAGCTTGAGAGGAGGTATATAAAAATGAAAAGCTTTGGGCGCACGTTTGGCGATAAGCTGCGCCAGATAGACCCTGTTCTTTTTGCGTGTACCTTTATACTCTCGGCAATAAGCCTGCTAACTATTTTTGGTGCAGTCGATAACTTTGGAAGAAGTAAGCTTATAATGCAATCGGCTATGGTGATAGCGGGAACGGTAGGGCTTTTTATTCTGGCAAATTTTGATTACAGATTTTTTGTCGATAGATATTTCGTATTTCTTTTGCTCGGCTCGGCGCTTATCCTTGCGGTAACTCTGTTTTTCGGAATCACGGGCGATAATATGGAAACGGCTAACCGAAGCTGGCTCAATATTCCGTTTATAAATATTGCAATACAACCGTCAGAGTTTGTAAAGCTTGCCTTTTTGTGTACCTTTGCAAAGCATCTTGATGAGGTGAGAGGAAAAATCAATAAACCTAAAACCTTGCTTTATATAATTCTTCACGCGGGACTTATAGCGGGACTTATATTGCTATCGGGCGACCTCGGAGTTTGCCTCGTTTATTTTGGAATAATTGCCGTAATGCTTTATTGCGCAGGACTTTCGGGCTGGTATTTTGTGGGTGTGGCGGTGCTTTTGGTAATAGCATTCCCGTTTTTGTGGGATTTCTTGCGTACCGACCAGCAAAACCGTATAATTTTTGGATTTAATCCCGAGCTTGACATCGAAAAAGTCGGAATGCAGGCGCTTATGAGCAGAGATACGATTGCCTCGGGCGGATTTTTTGGGCAGGGACTTTTTGGCGGAAGTCTTTACGAGGATCTTCCCGCATCGCATACCGATTTTATTTTTTCAACGGTTTGCGAAAAATTTGGATTTATAGGCGGATTTGTCGTAGTTGCAACGCTTGTTGTTATGGCGTTTAGACTTGTATATATCTCTCGAAAAAGCCGTGACGGAGTAGGGAAGCTTATTTGCGGAGGAATTGCCGCTATAATAATTTTGCAAACCGTAGAAAATTTATGGATGTGCGTAGCTGCCGTTCCCGTTGTCGGAATAACGCTACCGTTTGTTAGCTACGGAGGCTCGTCGATGCTTGCGATGTACCTCATTATGGGACTTGCGCATAGCGTTTCCGCACAGGAAAAAAAGTTCTTCTTCAAAAGACAAAGATAACATATTAATATATAAATAAAAAACCGAGTTGAATTTCAACTCGGTTTTTTGATATTTATTTTCCTTGCTCAATTTTATCAATAGCATCCTGAGCAACCGACAGAACGTGGTTAAGCTCGTTCATAATGGGGATAAGCCAAACTCGTCTTGTATCGTTATTCGCAATAGCCTTGTCGTTTGCGTCCTTGGTGTAGAATTTAGCCGCCTTTCTGTATGCTTCCTCGACTACCGTAATACCCGTTCCCGCATATTTTTCGTTGGCAATCATCGCCTCTGCATCTGTAAGCAGGCTTTGGAAGGCTCTTATTGTGGATTGGTCGACGGTCTGCATTAAGGTCTTTATTGTAATATCCGCGCCAACGCTATATGAATAATCCTCGCTGACCTTGTAAGTGGAGGAATGTGACTTCCAGTTGTCGGTAACGAACGAGCCCGTTCCGCCCGATTCTCCATGGTATCCGACGATATTAGCTTGTCCGTAATAGCTGTCACCGACCTTGTACCATTGGCTCGCCATATTGCCCGCATCATCTCTGTCGCAGGTGAATACCGTTGCATAAACAGGAGCCCAGCCGTTGGCTTTGTCAAGCTTGTCAACCGTTAGGTAAAGCGTCATTTCGCATCCCTTGTGGGTAACAAGTCCTTGTTGATTATAATTCAAGGTATAATCGTCACCGGTTTTCTCGTTGTTGTCAAGGTTTTCGTGCTTAATAAGTACCCACGCCTTTTGCGTTTTGCCGTTAACTATCATAGTAAGCTGACCCGCAAACAGAGTTTCAACCGTCATCATATCGTGGTCAACGGCGTTTCCGACGTTTCCAATGTAGTTAGAGGTCCATTCTTGATTACCGTCAAACTTATCGTCGAGAACCTCTATAAGCTCGTTGTAGGTTGATGTTGTGTTAAGAATATTAAGGAATTTAGCAACGACGATATCGGTTGCCGCATCAATAGAATTTACGTTAATACCGAATTGAAAGTTAATAAGATTTTTCCAGTCGGTTTTACTGTCGAGGTCATTGCCTATGGTGTAGGTTACTTGGAACGTCAGCTTTTCACCCGGAGCAACGATAGAGCCGTTAGGGAAGGATACGACAACGCCGATTTTGTTGTTTGCCTTTGACGTAGAAACGTAGGAATTATTGTATTCGGTTTTCTGGTAGTAAAGGTCACGGTAGGCGTATTCGTACTCGGTATTGTTAAAAACCACTATATCGTAGGTAAATGAGCCTTCGTATTTGGTTGTGGTAGGACGCCAACCGCCTGTTTTCGTATCGTCCTTTTTGTCGATTAAGGTTTCAAGAGTGGTAGTATATTCAAGAAATCTGTGGTCCTCGTGGTCTACGTTGGTATTGCTTTTTTCTATAACCTGAGTAATAAACAGACCGTACGGAACCTGTGCAGTTGCAGTTCCTTGGATTCTGAGGGTGTCGGTGAGCTGCGCATATCCAACGAATGTAAATAGCGTGGCAACCAATAAAAACAAGGCGATAACCGATAATTTCACAGTGGCGCTCCTTTCTTTTTTTAGTATATTATATATACAGAGTAATTATAGCAAATCAAAGAGGTTTTGTCAATTATTAAAGGAAAATCGTATTGTAGATGTTTAGGTCGAAAAAGCCTATTTATTTGTGCAAAATGTATAATTTTTTTTTTTTTTTTTGTGAAAACTGTTGACTTTGCACAAAGAATGTGGTAAAATCTCCCTTGTAAGTTTAAGCGATAAATTGCGCTCGCAAGGTGTCGCTGAAAAACGAAAAAATAAAATAAAAAGAAAGGAAAAAAACAAAATGAAAAACAGAAAGTTTGTTGTAGTTGCTTTCGTAGTTCTCGCTGCTATGCTCTTGGGTGTTGGTTATGCTGCATTGACCGATACACTTACCATCATAGGTAACGCAAACGTTGACCTTGCAGGAGCAAACCAGGTTTTCGACGAGAGAGTATACTTCTCTGATGCACAGGTTATTAAGGGTATTGCAGGTAAGGACCTTGTAAGCTTTACTGCTGACGATGCTACCTACACCGTTCACGGCCTTGCTACCATCGCTGACGAGGCTGTATTCACCTTTACTATTACTAACGATAGTAATCTTGATGCACTCATCTCCGTTGAAGCCACAAAGCTTTCAGGCGTAGAAAACCCCAGCAACTCTAACCCCGATGCATTCACCGTTAGCTATAATTATCCCGATGGTATGCTCATCGCAAAGAATGGTGGAACAATTGACGTTGAAGTAACCGTTAAGCTTGCTAAGCCTATCGACGTTGCTACTTCCGCTACATTCGGTCTTGAGCTTATTGCTACTTCTCAGGGTGATGACGTAACCGAGGCTCCCGCTGAGACTAACTAATTTATACGATTAATAACTGAGGTAGGAGGACGGTATGGCGATCGACAGAAAAAAATTGTATATAATTTCTTCTGTAACTCTTGCCGTGCTCCTACTCACGTTGTTTGCACCTATGGGCAGAGGCAGAATAATTGCAGCAATATTGCTTCTGCCCTTAGCGGTAATCTCGCTTTTGAATATAAAGAAGCGTGTTGCACTGTCTATTAATGAGAAGCAGGTTTTATTGCTTGTTTCCTTTATAGGATTTTTATATTTATCATTTTATTATATATCCGCGGTTTATTTTGGACTTACAATATCGGGATACGGTATTAATAAGCCGGCTATTATTTTTGATTTTATATTGCCCGTTGCGGTAATTATTATCTGTAACGAGCTTATAAGGCACGTTCTTTGCGTGCAGGGCGAGCGCTTTGGAAAGATTTTTGCTTTCTTTATCTCGCTTACGTCGGATATTTTGATTTGCGCAACTATTCCCGCAATAACTAATATGTCGACCTTTATGGAGGTTGTGGGACTTACGCTTTTCCCGGGAATAACGGCAAATCTTCTTTATAATTATTTAACCGTAAGATACGGATTTTTGCCCAATACGATATATAAAGCCTTTACGGTTTGGGCATTTTACTTAATTCCATACGGCTCGGGTATCTCATATTCGCTTTTGGGATTTATCGACGTTATTTTGCCGTGTGCGATTTATTTGTTTATTGACGCTCTTTACGAAAAAAAGAGAAAATATGCGCTTGGAAACGCATCTGTGTTTAGAAAAGTGATGTCAAAGGTGTTGACGGTTACGGCTTTGGTTATAATGCTTGGAACCGTTATGCTTGTTTCCAATCAGTTCACCTATGGCGCATACGTTATAGCTACCCCAAGTATGACGGGAGAGCTTAATCAAGGCGACGTTGCGTTTTATAGGGATTTAGACGATAGCCCCGTAATTGAGGGCGAGGTCATTGCTTTTGAAAAGGACGGCATTGTGGTTGTTCACAGAGTCGTAGATATACAAACGATAAACGGTATTGCGAGATATTACACAAAGGGTGATGCCAATGAGGATATGGATGCGGGATATATTCACCGCTCGGATATCATAGGTCACGTTACCTATAAAATACCGTATATCGGATTTCCAACAATTTGGTTGAGAAATTTATTTAAGTGATAAGCTTAAGATGAGAATATATGAAAGGAGGTAACCGTATATGTCCGAGGCAGAAAGACTTCGACGGCAGGAATATAAACGAAACAGAAAAAAGTGGATATTGATACAAACCGTTGCGTTGATACTTGTAGGGGCATTTGCATTAACCTTTTTCATTGTTTACGATAGAATGAACCGTACCTATTATATCGAATATACCGAAAGCGGTAAAGTCGATTATAAGGTAAATCTTAAGGAAAATAACTTCTTTACAGAGGAGTCACTCGGTGCGGGTCAATCTTACGTTGCGAGCTTGATAGAGGATATCGTGGCGAATTTCAAGTATGAGCTTGCAATTGATGAGGCAAGCGTCGGCTTTGATTACAGCTACCGAGTAGACGCTCAGCTTATTGTAGCAAATAAGGAAACGGGCGACCATATCTATCAGCCAACGTACAATCTTGTTCCCGAAACAAAGGCTTCGGTTAGTGACCGTGATTCCTTAAAGGTAGGCACAAGCGTTGCAATAGATTATAATTCTTATAATAAAATTGCAACCTCGTTTATAAACACCTACGGTTTGAGGGACGCTACAAGCACGCTCGTAGTTACAATGCACGTTAAGGTGCTTAGCACTTGCAGCGAGTTCGAAAATTCAAGCAACGAAAACACTTATTTCGTTTCCTTGAATATTCCGCTTACCGAGGAAAACTTCAGTATTTTCACTACCTCAAGCAACACCGAGAATTTAAGCAAGGTTCTTGCTTGCACAAACGGTGTAAGCCAAAAGATATTTTTGATACTTACGATAGTATTTGCTTCTATTGCTCTTGTTTTGGCGATAGTGCTGACGGCTTTCGTATTTATTACAAGGAATGAGGACGTAAACTATACTAATAAGGTTCGCAAGATAGTATCCTCGTACCGCTCGTTTATCCAACAAATCGAGGGTCAGTTTGACGTAACAGGCTATCAGGTTGTTCCGGTTAAGACCTTTAAGGAAATGCTTAATATAAGAGATACAATCCAATCTCCTATATTGATGTTTGAAAATATCGACCAGACCGTTACAGAGTTTGTTATTCCCACGAATACCAATAAGATTCTTTATACCTTTGAAATCCGCGTAGATAATTATGATGATATCTACGGTACGCCCGATCCTATAATTATAGAGGACGTACCCGAGGAGGAGCTTGAGGAGGCTCTTGAAGCACCCGATATAGTTCTCGAGGAAATCGACTATATAGAGGATAACGACGAGGAGCTTGATGAGGGTGTAGAGGTAATCGGAGTTGTATGGCCCGAGAAGAATAGGAATAATAAGGTTTACCGTTATGACCCTAACGGCGAAATGCTTGAAAAGGGTGATATCGTTCTTGTTCCCACAATGGACCACGCAAAAAATCGAGAGGTAATACGCAAGGCGGCGGTTGCGCACGCAAATCACAGAATAGACCCCATGCATCATCCGTACGCACTCAAGAAGATAATAGGCGTTTTAAGACATCACGTTGAACACGTTCTTACGCCCGATTCAAACAAAAATATTAAATAACTTAAATAAGCTGTCCTGAGTTGTTTCGGGACAGCTTTTTTCTTTTTATTGCATTGAAAACGGTTTTAAAATGTGTTATAATGTAAAAAACTAATTTATTTTTTAAAAATATGTAAAAAGTATTACACATTTTCGAAAAAAATCGTACTGTTATTTGTGAAGGGGAAAAATCCGCCAAAGGAGGAAGATATGAGTGCTAACAATAGAACTGAGTTGAAAACACCGTTAGATGATGAAAAAATAATAGAGCTTTATTGGGAACGCAACGAGCAGGCGATTGGCGAAACCGATTTTAAGTATAAAAATTATTTATTTGTTATTGCTTATAACATTTTAAATGATAAGCTTGACTGCGAGGAATGCTTAAACGATACATACCTCGGCGCTTGGAATTCTATTCCGCCGTCAAGACCTTATGCGCTTAAGGCGTTTTTGACGGTTATTATGCGCAGAACCGCTATAAAAAGGTATCACACTAAATCGCGCACGAGAGTTATTCCCTCGGAGCTTACGGTATCGTTTTCGGAAATCGAGGCTTTCGTGTCGGGCGAGGAGGATATAGAGGCAGATTTTGATGCCGAGAAGCTGGGGCAGACGATAAGCGATTTTATTCGCTCTCTCGCGCCGCGCAGACAGTTTATATTTATGAGCCGATATTATACGGCAGATTCAATCGACGTTATAGCCAAGAATTTAAATTTAAGCCGATCTATGGTAAATAAGGAGCTTGCGGCAATTCGTAACGCATTAAAGGAAACTCTTGAGAAGGAGGGCTATTCGGTATGAAAAAACGTGAATGGAGTGAAGCGCTAAATCGTATTGATAATGATATTGTTATAAATTTTATAAAGCAAAGGGATGTATTGCAAAAAAAGAATAAAACGAGAAAAATATGGATTCGCACTTTAGCAATAGCGGCGTGCATTTCTATTGTTTTTTGTTCGTTCGCAGTTGTTCCGATGCTTTTTGACGGTCCAAACGGAGAGCCGCCGTATAACGGTAGTGACGGTATGGATGGCGGTGCGGCTACGGAAAAGCCAACTGATAAGTACGGATGTGAAATTTGTACTACTATTGTTCCTGGAGATACTCTTGATTTTAAGGGAGATAGCATAACAATACTGCACAGAAATACGGTTTCTGCACAGCGGGAATGGTATAAGAATATACGTGATGATGACCTTGATGAGGTTATTTCAATGCGAAACGAGGTAATTAGCGAAGACTTAAATCTGTACGTTGAATATAAGGCTATCGGTGGCGCTGATTATGAGGATTGCTTTAATGCTTTCACCGAAGCTATAAAGACAGACGTTAATTATGATATGCACGAATATGACGTTGTTGCCAATTACGCTTATGCAGGCGCAAGCGCAGAAATCCGTGATTATATTGCAAATCTTGCAGATCGGGATACATTTTCACATTTTGATTTTTCGCTTCCTTGCTGGAATCAGTCTATCGTTAGAAATGCAAAAGTAAACGAGAAGCTTTACTACATTACGGGTGACATTAACCTATCCACCTTTGACAAGTCTATGGTTGTTTTTCTTAATCAAAAGATGTATGACGAAAAAAAGACCGATGATGACCCCGAGGATCTTCAAGACCTTGCTCTTGAGGGTTATGATTCGATAAATAAGGTAGGAAAGTCGGGCGGATTTACCTATGACGAGCTTTACAGATGGGCAAGCGTGTTTGAGGAAAGTAATGGTGAAGACGGTGATTTTCACGCTATAAGCTCGGAATACGGCGCTACTCCTCTTGATTCCTTGCCATATGCTTGGGATCTTGATTATATCAATGAGAATGCCGACGGTTCTCACGCATATAACATAGTCGGAAATACTAAAATAGAGGGCGCACTTAATAAGGCGCGTAAGCTTCTTGACGGTAGCGTTGCAAAGGGAGTATCTAATGAAAATATCATAGCTAACTTTGCTTCGGATAAGAGCATTTTTGCGCTTCATGTTCTTTATAACAACGAGGCGGAAAGGGATATACTTCGCAGTATGTCCTCGGAATATAGTATTCTTCCTATGCCCAAATATGATAAAAATCAACTTGATTATGGCACGACCGCCTGTGAGGATTATACTCTTATAACTGTAATTGATCACTCGCTAAGCTCTGTTCCCACAAAAGGAGAGGCGGTTTCTGCGTATCTTCAATATTCGGCAGAGGAATCCTATACACATATTCGTGAATATTACGTTGATAATGTTATGAAGCCTAAAAAATTTAGTGATAATGATGCCGAAGCCTTTAAAAAATCTGTTCAAATATTTAATATTATTGCAAATAGCATAGAGCTTCCATTTGTATCCGTTTATGCTCCACAGCTTAATAACATAATGCAAGAGTGTTGGAGAGAAGCTGTTATAAGCGGAACAACTGCGGAGGAGGCTTATCAAAACAATCAAGATATTTACGATTCAAAGCTTTCCGAACTTGATTCTTGGTTAGAAATAACCTTAATAAAGGCTTGATGGAGGAATACTTATGAAAAAAGTTATATCATTAATTCTAATTTTAACAATGTGCTTAGCTTTTTCGTCCTGCACGGTCGAGCCTGAGGGCGAAACCTTGGCATCTGCGGCGGATACTATTAAGGTCAAGCACTCCGACTTAAATCAAGAGGGCTATGATAAATTTATTGAAAAATTAGACGCCTTTGCCGCAAAGCTTACTTATGAGATATATGAGGACAGTAATAAGCAATCAAATATTTGTATTTCGCCCGTATCGGTATATATGGCGCTCGCTCTTGCAACAGAGTGCGCAAACGGTGAAACAAGGGACGAAATATTGAACGCCGTAGGGGTTACTTACGACGAGGTAAAGAATTTTACTAAGGTCTTATATGCCCTTTCCAATAGTGAGTATTATTATATGGATAGAACAAATAACAAGAAAATTCTCGCATTTGAGGAGCTTGTAAATTCTATTTGGGTAAGTAAGGATATTGCACTCAAGGAAGACGGTATAAATAATCTTGCGAGCAATTTTAACTGTGATATGTTTAGCGTGAATTTTGCTAACGGTGAGGGAGAAAAGGCAATTAGTGAGTACATTAAGGAAAAAACACACGGTATTATCGACGGTGAAATAAAGCTTTCCACCGCTACCTTGATTACACTCATTAATACATTTTATCTTAAAGAGGTTTGGAACGATAACGGTCACGAGCTTAAGCTTACAGATAAGGAGTATAATTTTATAAATGCGGACGCAAGTGTGATAAATACAAAGCTGCTTCAAGGCTATTATTTTGACGGTAAGGCTTACGAGGGAGAGGGATATACCTCGTTTTATACAAGAACAGAGAATGAATTTGATATCAAGTTTATAGTGCCTACCGACGGTCATACGCTTGCAGAGGTGTTTACTAAGGATAATATTTATAATATCAATAATCTCGGAGATTACGGATATGTCGACGAGGAAAATAAGCTTTTGCATCATACAAGAGTCCTTTTTCCGAAATATAAGGCTTCCTTTGACGGTGATATTGCAGAGATACTTAAAAACGATTTTGGTATCGATAAGCTGTTTGAGCTTGGAGAATGCGATTTTTCGAACGTAACCGATGTGCAGCTTGCTTGCGACAAGGTTATCCATAAGTGCAGTATCGACGTAAATGATAAGGGCATTGAGGGCGCGGCGGTTACTGTTATACCAATGGATGGAAACGGAGGACCGATGGTTATTGAGGGTTATAAGAACGTGTATCACGATTATATCGTCGATAGAGCATTCGGATTTGTCATTACCGATAGGTACGGAGCAGTGATTTTCTCGGGAGTCGTTAATAGTGTAAATTGATGACGTTAATATTTAAAAGGGGACTGTCTTAAATGCAAATTTTCGACAGTCCCTTGAAAGTTTAATAAAGGTGTGTTATAATGATTTTGTAGATGGAGGTTTATATATGAAAAAGAAGTATTTTACAGTTATTTTTCTTGCCGTTGGACTAATTCTTATCTGCTTGTCAATTATCCTTGCGATTGTTGCAACAGTGAATAAGGATATAATCGGAGGGGCAGATTTTCCTACGTTTCTTTTTGTTTTTTCACGCGGAAAGGGAGGTCTTTATTCTATACTTGCATCTTGTGGTATGGTATCGTTAGTTATATCCGCGGTTTTAGGATTGAGGAAAAGAAATGATTAACAAAATGCGGTTGCGTGATGCAAACGCCTAACAAGCATAACGATACCTGATAGTGTAACAAGGATAAGATTTTGTGCATTAATTATATGCATGAGCCTTACTAATGTATTTTACAAAGGAACAAAAAAGATTTTGAATATATTGCGATTGATGTATTTGGAAATGAAGATTTTAAATCAGCCACAAAATATTTTTACAGTGAAGAAGCGCCGACCGAGGAGGCACTACGTCGATGGAGTGGAAACCGTTTGGTGATATTATTATCACGTCATAAAATTAAATATTAGCCTTTAAGCACCGTTCAAATGAGCGGTGCTTTTTTGTGCGAAAAAATGGAAAGTGGTTATTTTGCAATTAGTGATATCTTGATTTAATAAACAAGTATAATTCAGCTACAATAAAGGCAAAAATAAAATCTACGATTTAAAGTATTTATTTTTTATATATTTTGTTAAAAAGCAACAGGAAATTATTGACAATTTATTAATAAGGGTGTATACTTGTAATCAACATAGGTACAATATTTTACCACATAATTAATAATATGTTGTGAAATAATAAAGAAAGGAAATAAAATGATGAAAAAACAATTCTTAAAATCAATATCAATTATACTTGTGTTGATTATGATTTTGGTGACGTTAGCTTCTTGCGGTGAAGGCAAAGAGGGACCCGCTGGACCTCAAGGTATTCAAGGTGAGCAAGGTATTCAAGGCGAGCAAGGCATTCAAGGTGTTCAAGGCGAACAGGGTATTCAAGGTGAGCAGGGCATCCAGGGTATTCCAGGTATTAACGGTATAAACGGTGAGAATGGAAAATCGGCGTACGAGCTTGCTGTTGATAAGGGTTATAAGGGAACACTTGAAGAATGGCTTGCTTCTCTTATAGGCGAAGCTGGTGCAACAGGTCAAGCCGGAACAAATGGACAGTCTGCCTATGAGATTGCAGTAAAAAACGGTTATAAGGGTACGGAAATAGAATGGCTTGCATCACTCGTGGGAGCAAAGGGCGAAGACGGCAAAAATGGTACTAACGGCACTAACGGTACTAACGGAATTAATGGAATTAACGGTGTGAGTGTTGTAAATGCCTATGTAGATGAGAATCTTCATCTTTGGATTGTTCTTTCAAATGGAGATAAGATTGATGCCGGTTATGTTGGTGTTACTGTAACTCCTACTCCTACTCCTATAACATATACAGTAACTTTTGTTGATTATGATGGTAATGTTTTGAAAACGGAAACAGTTAACAGTGGCGATAATGCAACACCGCCTACTGCACCTACTCGTGAGGGATATGAGTTTAAATCTTGGAGCGGAATATATACGAATGTTACATCTGATCAAATAGTTACGGCAACATATACTCTAAAGTCTGATACTGATGATTCTTATACAGTGACGTTTTATGATTATGATGGGGTTACTGTTTTAGGAATATCTGAAGTATTAAAGGGCGGAGTTGCTACACCCCCTGCTAATCCTTCAAAAGATAATGCGACTTTTCTCGGTTGGAGCGGTAAATATACAGATGTATCTAAAAATGAAAGTGTTACAGCGGTTTACAGTGACAGTAAAAATGTATTTATAGTAGAATCTGCAAGTGGAAGTATTGGAGATACCGTAACATTACTTGTTAGTGTTGATGGCACAGTTAAAACCTGCGGATTTGATTTAACATTATATTACGACAATGAGGTTATCGAGCTTATATCTTATGATTCTGATCTCCAACTTGATGTTGTGGTTAATTCCGAATATCTTGATAACGGTATCCTTTTGAATTTCAGTGCTGCTCAAGAGAAAATTAAAAGCAGAGAAATAATTGCTCTTACGTTTGTTATTAAAGATACTACCGTGGATGCAACGAGCGTGACGATTGAGATGACAAGTATTAAAGAAATGAGCGGAGATGCAATCATTGATTCAACTTATGAAATTGTTGAGGGAGTGGTAACAATTCAATGAAACAAAGAAATCGAATAATATCTTTGATGTTGATTTGTATTATTTGTTTGCTTCAAGCTCTTGTGTTAACCTCGTGCGGAAACAAAAAGAATGATGATGCGACTATACCAACACTTCCAAATGAAAGTGACAATAATACTACGGTAACAGATGTGAATAATAACGAAAATCAAACCAATGAGGGTGTTGAATCTGTTTTGGTTCGGTTTATTACTGATGACGGAATACCGATTATTATTAAAGAAGCTGAAAAAGGTGTGAGATTTAATGCGCCAATGCCACCTCGTAGAATTGGCTATGTCTTTAACGGTTGGATGGGGGATTATTCTAATATTACTCAAGATACCGATATAATTGCATCATATACTGATGTTTCAAGTATTGTTAATGCGATTTGCGCAGACACAGTATATTCCTTGTGTGGCTCAGAGTTTAATGTGTTAATCGGAATTTACGGTGAAGTAAGCTTTTGCGGTCTTGATATGGATATTAAGTATGATAGTGATTTGCTTGAATTAATAGGAGTTACCGACATTGATAATTGCGTAATACAGAACAGTTCAAACGTAGGTGTTATTAATATGAATTATGTTAGCGCAAATAATACTGACGGTGAAGTAACATTTATGAATTTGAAATTCAAATCGAAAACTATAATCAAGGCAGAAACTAATTTGCAAATTGATGTAAACAGTATGTACTTGCTTGATAGTGATGAAAATTTAGTGAAATCAACGTATCAAGTGATACAAAATAAAATTATTATAGAGGAGGTAACCAATGAAAAGTAAAAAGAAAAAAATTATTGCCATAGTGGCAACTGTCACGGTACTTAGCATGTTGTTTACAACGGTTACGGTTGCGGCTTTGTCAAATGGTGGAATCTCAAATTTATGGGATAAAGCCGAAAACAAAGACGGCATTGTTAAGTACGAAAAGCCGTCGGTTGGCGATATAGCGCAGGATGGAGCTTATCCTGACGAGGTAAAATCCGATGCAAGCGCTAATGCAAAAGAAAAGGAATGGTATGAATATATTACATATTCAAAGAAACCTATTGGCGAAGTGAAAGACGGAAACCGAAAAATGATTTTTTATGATCCGTATGATTATAATTACGGTATGATTATGAAGCTTGCAGACCCGCAAAATGATTTTGGAGATTATTATAACGGCGAAGAAGGATATACAACTGCAAACGAAATATCGGTTTCTTATTCTAAATCGCAATCATATAGCTGGGGAAACGATACAAGCTTTGGTTGGGGATTTGAAGAAGAAATGGAAGCAGGTGTCTGGCTTGCAGAAGCTAAGATGAAATTTACTCAAAGTATTGGTATATCGAGTAATGAATCTTGGTCAAATGATTCTAATGCTTCTAAAAATGTTACATATAATGCATTGTATTTTAATTCTAACGGAGCACCTTATCGTTGGAGAATTGTAAAATACACAGTTTATCTTCCACTTTATTGCGAAGAACAAACACTTATAAAAGATGAATGGGTTGTAACAAAAGCTGATTATTGCGTGCTTGCTACAGTTCAAGGCACTTGCAGAGAGTGGATTGAAAATGGTGTAGCTTTTATTGAAGATTGGCGCTCTGGAGAGCCTATCCAAGTAGAAAAATTCTGGAATGAATTTTTTACCAAAGATAGATTGGAGGCGGCTTATAAAGATAGGTTGCTTCCTGAAAATTAACAGGAGGAAAATATGAAGAAAATTTTAGTTATAACGGCGCTTATTGCTGCGATGCTTTGTTCTTTGTTTGTTTTCTCCGCAAGTGCTACTGAAGTAGAAAACATTCATATTTCTTCTACCGATTTTCAAGTTAGGCAGGGAGAAGAATTTACAACAACTATTTATATAGAAGATAATGCTAATATTATTGACTTTGAGGCTTTGCTTAAATATGATCCTGAAAAACTCACTCTTATAAGTGCAGTTGAAAGTGAAGATATTAAGGGAGCAGTCGTAATTAATGCTGAAAGCGCTGGTTATATTAGCATTAACTATTCAAGAACGAGCGAAAATGTAATGAAAAAGACAATGCTTGTTGACTTAACATTTCGTGTTGATGAATATTTACATGCGGGTGTTTATGATTGTTTGACAGTTGATAAAACTGCTGCGTATGTTGCTCACCGCTTGGTAAACGGTTTGCTTGAAGAAGTTGATTTTAATTGTGAGTTTGCACCGCTTTCAATCTATGAGGTTGGCGACGTTGACCTCAATCACAAGGTTGACATTGGCGACGCAACGTACATTCGCCGTCATCTTGCAAAGCTACATACGCTTACTGATTTCCAACTTTTGTTTGCGAATACACAAAACGACGGTGTTTTGGATATTGCAGATGCGGTAGCTTTACAGAGAAAGTTGGCTAAACACGATGTAGAAAACTATGGTGAGAGAACGAATGTTTTATTCTGTAATACCGATGGCGAAATTTTAACAAGAAAATCGGTTATAATCGGTGAGGATTTAATTAGACTTCCCGATGTTCCGATGATTAGTGGTTATACAAATGGACGTTGGTCGCTCTCTAAAACAGAGTATATTGCTCCTGATTATACAAATTTAACCTCTGAATTAACAGTTTATGCAATATATGATAAAGCAATTTCTCCTTATATGCAGTATTATATGTCGCAGATTACCTCTCAGGTAGAACAGTATAACGGCGTAATTACATCCGATTGGGTACTTCCTACTCAAATAGAATATGTAGGCAATACCGCTTATAACGGTAAAATTATTTGGAAGAGCTCGGATGCTAACGTTTTCTCTAACAGTGGTAAATTTAATGAACATACTTACGATAAAACGATTACGCTTACTGCCGAAATATATTCTTACCTTGATAGCACAACTCCGGAATCTTCTGAAACACTTACATTTACGCTTCTTGCAAAGGGTGCATATTCTACACCTACAAAGGCAGAAATAGTAAATTATTTAAAGAATATTACAAACGGAACTGTTTCCGGCACGAGCACGATAAGCGGTGGCGAGATATCTTGCGATTTGAACTTAATTCGTAAGATTTCCAACGAGCAGGTCGGCTCTGCAAGCGGAAGCGTTTATGAGGTTAGAATTGAATGGCTTATAAATAATAACGGCGTGTATGAGCCGATAAGTCAGATTAAACGTGGAACATCCGCTAAAACTATTGACCTTGTTGCAACTATTACCTTTAACGGACAACCTCTTGAGGATGACGGTAAGGTTTACTTTGATGACGTATCTCTTACAGCTATAACTGAGGATGAAATTCGTCGTTACGTAATAGGTGAAATTGCAAGTAAGGTAAGTAATTCCTTCTCAAATGGCGATACACTTTGGGCAACCGATGAAATTTACGGTTGTGAAATTAAGTGGATCAGTAAAAATACCGATGCCGTTGTTATTGAGGAAAATACGGTAGCGGTAAATATTCAGGCAATAGACGGCGTAACATGTCCGATTGCCGTTCAGGTAAGCTATCCTACCGATTCGGGCAGCAATAGCTTTGAGCTTGAATATGTTATCACAGTTAAGAATCCCAATAATACTTTGCTTAGACCGGGCGTTAATATTTCGGATTCGTTATATCATGCTTTGATGATTGAAATGCGTGACCGTTTCGGTTACACACAGCTCACAACCGAGGCATTGAAGAATACAAAGTTTGTTAGCCTTGATTTGAGCAAATATAATGATTGGTTTGAGGATGGCGCAGGAGAATCTCATCCGCCCATTACCGATTTGACAGGCTTAACATACTGTGAAAATCTTAGACTTTTGAATATTTCCGGCTTGAATATTACAAACGGCGTATCCGAAATCGCAGGACTTACTTATCTTGAAAGCTTTATTGCTAACAATGTTGGTATTTCAAGCGAAACAGCTGGTGGAACTCCGATTTTGTCGAATATGATAAATTTGAAGCTTGTAGATCTTTCAAACAATAGTTTGATTTCGCTTGATATGTTTTTCTCAGCGGATAATATTTATAGTAAGCTTAAAGAATTGTACTTGAATAATAACAGCTTGTCGGATATTTCTTTGTTGAGTCAAGCTCCTATGCTTACGCTTCTCACACTTTCAAATAATAATCTTGATAGTGATGATATATCGGTTTTGGCTGACAAGGTATATTTAACATACTTGTCGTTGAACAATAATAATATTTCTGACATCTCTTCTTTGAGTAAGTTAACGGCTCTTACAGAGTTGAGATTGCAATATAATAATATTAGCAATATTGAAGCTCTTAAGAATATGACCGCGATGACCAAGCTTTATTTGGGTAACAATAGCATTGAAGATGTTGATAGCCTTGAAAACCTTACTCTTATAAAGGTATTGTATCTCAATAATAACGATAATCTCGCAGATATTTCGGCCATCGAGGGTATGAACGAAATGGAGATACTTAATATTTCTAATTGCTCAATCGACCAAATTAAATCACTCTCCGTTATGAGTGGTTTGAAAGAGCTGTATGCGGAGAACAATCAGATTACAGCTTTTGACGTGATTTCAAAGTTTACCGCAGTGGAAAAATTGCTTTTGGCAGGTAATCTTAAGAGCGGAAAAACTCCTGATTGGAATGAATATCTTGGCAACATGGCTAATTTGAAGGCTCTCTCACTTTCAGGCTTAGACGTAGAGGATCTTTCATTCTTGCTTACTCAGTCAACAGATTCTCAAACGCAGGGCACGACGTTAGTTCCTAAGCCCATTGAGCGTTTGGAGATTGCAGGATGCGGTATTGAATCAGAGTACGTGCTTGACGATTCGACAATAAATAATATTGAATTGCTTACAAAGTTAAAGGCAACCTTGAAATATCTCGATATAAGCAACAATCCGATTTATAATAATATTGGAGATTTGAGCGATCTCAGCGGTCTTGAGTTGCTTTATGCCGACAATGTCAATATAGGTGATGACATAATTGATTTGATGGCAAATTCTCAGTCGCTTAAATATTTGTCGCTCGAAAATTGTAATATAGCCAATATGCAGAATATTTACAATAAGCCGTGGTTGGCAACCTCAAGAAAGTATGTATTCGTTGACCTTGCCCAAAACCCGATCGCTACTTTTGATTTCTCATTCGTTGAAAATAGTGCATCCAATTTGAAATGCTTGTATATGGATACTGTGGCAGAAAATGCAATACTTACATCCACTTCAAGCTTTGAAGATAATGTGATATTGAATTTGTCACTTAAAGGCTTCAAAATCAATAGCGTTGAATTATTGCCCGATATGCAACATCTTGCTATGCTTAATATTTCCAACACGAACATTAGAGATTTGTTGGGCGAGGAGATTAACGGTGCTTATAATAATTCAATTGCTCGTTTTTCAAAGCTCAGATATCTTGATTTGGGCGGTAATGTAGGTATATTCACACACGATAATCTTAATGCGCTTTACAATGTATTTAATAATAGCGGAGCCCTTGTATATCTTTATGATGACCACTCAAAGGTTGGATTTGACTTGGCAAGAGATATCGCATATGTTAACGAGCTTGCATTGCAGGATTCAACGTGGAATCCTTGTGATAAGGGCGGTAATATCGTTTACTATAAGACTAATAACGAAAACGCATTACAGTATTCCAATACATTCAACGGATTCGATATTGTATGGACTGTTGAAAGTGAGTTTGTAAAGGTTGAGAACAATGCGTTGATAGTAACCGATACGGCTATTCCAACAGGTGATGGAGATGATTTTGAAATCGCATTGAAGGGGCACACCGAGCTTTACGGACAGGAGTGCATAATTAATGCTTCGGTAGTTTTCTATAAAGAAAAATATGGAATTACTTATATGTTGGATTCTAAAGATAATGCATATAGTAATCGCACTGCTGTAAATGATTCACGTAACGTAAATTATTATGTTGCAGGTGGGCAGGAAATTGCGGTTTATGCTCCAACAAGAGGGGAATATGATTATTTCCTTGGTTGGTACGAGGATGAAAATTATACTATTCCGTTTAATAATGACCTTGCGACTAACCCCAGAAATGTAACTCTCTATGCTAAATGGGACGTTGCAACATACTATGATAGTATAGATGAAACACCGTGTAATACGATTGATTCTTCAAAAAGAGTTGTTATTAATTGGAGTAAGGAAACTGACACCAATCTTCTTAATCATACCGGACGCATAGTTAATGACGGTAGATTCAATAATATTGATATTAGTAATACTTCAACCGAGGTAATCTTTATAGGAAGCGATGAACAGGTATTCACTAATTTAGTAATGCATATTTGTCGTTTTGCTGAAGGACAAAAGCTAACCATTCGCTTTATAAATTTCAATTTCACTACTAACGAAGCTTCTGCGATCAGCTTGTATGAGGACGAGGGCGTAGATTTGACTATTGATGTTGCAGGAAATTGTTCTATTAATTCTTCTGTGAGCGGCGGTAGCATTATTGGTAATGCAGATTTGCCAATTAAGAATCTTACGTTTATTGGTGATGGAGTTATGAATATAACTGCAGGACACGGTGCTGACGGAATGAATGGAGGAGATGATGGCGCTGGTGGCGGTACTGCTGTATATGCTGAAACAGTAGTGATTGATGTAGACAACTCTCTTATAATTACCGGTGGTAACGGAGGCAATGGAGCCGCAGGCAATATTGGTACTTCCGCAGGTGCTAATGGTGGCGACGGTGGCAACGGTGGTAGCGGTGCATCTGCGATAGTTGCAAATACGGTTAATGTAGTAAGTGGAGATGTTGAGCTTTACGGTGGAGCTGGCGGAAACGGTGGAGCTGGTGGAAACGGAAAGACCGGAAAAACCGGAAAAACAGTCGTTAACATTACCGTAGGAAAAGAAGGAAATTCAAACTATGGCGGCAAAGGTGGTAATGGCGGCGACGGCGGTGACGGAGGCGCATACGGCTTGGCTATAATTGGAACTTTGAATGACGTAAATCATTACGCTATTACTGAAAATGGATTGTATGGTAATGGCGGTGATGGTGGCGACGGCGCTAACGGCGGTAAAGGCGGTAATTACTATAATTCAGTAGGAAGTGTTTGGAGATGCGGAGGCGGCTCAGGAGGCTCAGGCGGCGACGGAGGCGATGGAACAGTTCCCGGATTGGGAGGAGAAGCAGGCTCTAAAGGAGGATCAGGAACAAATAATTCTGTAAGCGGTATTGGATTAGGAATTAATTACGGTTATGTTTTTTACGATAATGAAAATAATGCCCAAGCAGGAGACCCTGGAGATGATGGTGTAGCGATTAGCGCTTCTTGAATTTTAATGTAATTCAAGACTAAGCTGACAATTAATTTTCCCTCTGTTTCAAGTAGACAGATTAAAAAAATAAAAAGAATTTACAAATTGAATAGTTCTTTTATCTCCCCTTGCTACATAGCAGGGGGAGATTTTTATCATGTAGAGGTAAAAGTATTTCAAAAAAAGACGTATCGTAATTGTGTCTGAAAACTTTCGATGCTTTTTTGACGATATGAAAATTTATGAGTACATTTTACTCATAAGCGTATTTTGATGCTATGCAAAATTTGTGGTGATATAAATATAAATTTTGGAAAACCTTAGAAAAACTTGGAGGATAAATATATGATTACGTTCAAATCTTCTGTTTCGAAATTTCAAATAACTATTCCAGCTGATGAATATTGCATTTATTTGGAAGATGCAGTATATCCAAACGGTGATGAATGTGAGGCGTTACTAATCGTAACCCCGAGAAAAAAATATAAATTAATCGGTATAAATTCCGGTAAGTTAGAGGGGTACGAATTTGTTGATCTTATTTTGGATTACATAGGAGCAAACATTTCCGCACCGAATATTTATATTGATTTAGAATCCTTTATTGATTCTGAGTATTGTATTGATATGCCGATAATTATTCTTAAAGTTGAGTAGTACAGTTATCTGTGCCTCTAATTCCGATCTGAGTGGTAAGACACAGCTTAAAGCAGACAAGGCTTTGATTGAAAAAGTAATTACTGACCGCAGATTGGATAATTATGAATTGTATTTTGTAGGTAATTATGACGGTGGTGATCATAGTCTGAGGTTATCTCAGCAAATTTCCAAAACAGTAAAGTTTCTCGGCATTAATTCCTCGTGCATTAGGCGCTGAGCTTGAAATATTGCCGTTGTTATGGTGGCGCTGTTTATAGCTTCGTTTTGTGTAGATAGGGATAAAGCTTAAAAGTATAACTTGATAGAATTAATATTAAAAAGGCTGACGAAATTTAATCGTCAGCCTTGAATTTTTTGTGCTTTGCGATTTTTCTTTATTTTCGAAAATGAGCGGTATGCGTTACAAAATAGTTGCAGATTGAAAAAATAAAAGATATTATTGCAAAGTCGTTTTCATAAAAGCTACGTGCCGTAATTGTATTAAAAAAAGGAAAGTATAGTGTTTATACATAGTGACCTATGTTATAATTTTATTGTTCTTCAAGAACAGTAAAATTAAATGTGAAAATTGAAAGGAGAAAAATGTATTTATGATTTATACAGTATCTGACACACATTCATTCTATGTCCCTTTTACAGAGGCTTTAGAAGAAAAAGGATTTTTTGAAAACGAGAAAAACAAGTTATTATTGTTGGGGGATGCACTTGATAGGGGACCTGACACAAAGCGGATGGTTGAGTTTTTGTTATCTCTGCATAGAGAGGGGCGTTTAATATATGTGAAGGGTAATCACGAGTGGTTATTTGTTGAGTGTTTACAGGAATTAAGCAGAGGTAAGGTTTTTGAAATTGCTTGTGGAATGTCACCTCATTATTTAAATGGAACATTTTCAACTATGTTAGAAATTGCAGATATGACAGAGGTGGAGGCTGTAAGTGCTCCGGATGAGCTTGTACGCCGTGTAATGGCATCTGATTATTATAACATTTTGCTACCCGAATGTATAAATTATTATGAAACTGAAAAGTATGTTTTTACTCATGGATTTATACCTTGTGATTTTAATGATTCAAAAGAATGTTTAAATCTATATAAATATAATCCGGAATGGCGTAATGCCGATAATTTGGATTGGCATAAAGCATCATGGCTTAATGGAATTGATATGGTTTGTAAGTATAATATTTCAGTGCCTGATAAAACTATAGTGGTAGGGCATATTCGTTCCTCATACGGGCACACAAGGTATAATGGGAGTACAGATAAGAATAACTTTTCTGTCTTTTCAACTAATGGGCTTTTGGCTATTGATGCTTGTACTGTAAAAAGCAGAAAAGTGAATTGTTTATGTTTTGAAGAGTGATACATTAAAGGTTGTATATTTTATTAAAAATACACTTGAAGTGGATTTAAATGTGTGATATAATGAGAATGGATTTTTTATAGGAGAACATACTATGTCAAATGTGGTTAATAATTTGGGATGCGTTGAAAGTAACAATTTTCAAGATGTTGTTGATGTTTATAAAGAAATGTCGACTGTTTTGAAAAAAGGTAGAATCAGCACGAGTGCTTTTGAAAGCAAATTAGCAAGAACACGTGATGAGGCGTTTAGAGATATATTAAAAACAATTATTCTTGATAATGCCGTATGTACCGAAAAGGGTAAGATTAAGCTCAATTCAACCTTTGAGAAAATATTTAGGGGTTATAATGGGATTAAGCCGATGTACTTAGAGAATACATCTTTTGAAAAATGCGTATCTAAGGTTGTGGATAATTTTAAAAATTGGATAGGTGAATGGGAGGATGAGAAAATAAGTATTCACTCAACCACTCCTTCATCATCCTATATTATTAAGGACCGCGCTAAATTGATTGATTTCTTGTTGTATTTTAATCATAAGCAGTATATTGGTACTTTTAAAGAAAGAGTAGCAAAATTCGAGTCTGATTTAAGTAAATTTGGATTTTCTGACGGAGCTTTATATATTATGAGATGGCACGATTTTTGTGTTCGCGCAGCATTTAAGCTTGCCAAGGATGACGAAAATGTGTATGAGCTTTTTTACCGTATTTATAATAATCAGGATTTCAAAGATATAAAATCCGCTCCTGCAACTCAAATTGAAATTGATGAATATGAAGAATTTACCAATAGTATAATGATTGATTTTAACAATATCAATGCATACGGTTCTAATGACGATTCAGCACGCGTAAATGCGAGGGAATCTTTAACCTTGTATCAGTTTGTGAAACTTCACAGACTCGCGTTTGACCGTGCTCATCTTAGTAGTTATAGAATATGGTGCTACGTTGTTTTGAAAGGAAAAATGCCTGAATTTTTATCTAACGGAAGATGGGAAGTTTGGGATGATAGTGATAGAGAGATTCGTGCACAGAAAGCCTTGGATAAGCTCAGAATAAATAATACATTTCTAAATGGAGAGCTCGATGAGGTTTATAAAAGAGCTAATAATCCGTCTTATTTTGACCGTGAGGACTCTATAAGCAAGGAAATGATGATATGGACTTTGATATTGTGCTTGAATTCCGAGGGATTAAAAGGATATTGCATGAGATCTGAGTTGGGTAATTCTGAGTCAATAGCTAAGAAAATAATTTTTAAAATTAATAAGATTCTTGGAATAGTTGGTATGTCTTTGTTGAACGGTAATTTCTCGGAAGCGGAATTTTTGTTTGTAAATGCAATATATCATATTGACTATAAAAAGCTTTATAATTCTCAAGAAACATATTATCCTTTCAGAGAATACGTATTAAATATCAGAAATAGTGCAGTTTAACTGTTGATTTATGAAAGAGTAGAGGAGCGATTGCTATGAAAGAAATCATAATACACCACGAAAAAAATAGCTATACATATTATCCCGCAAGTAAAACAGGGGATTTTGCTCCTACTACTCTTGAAAATAGTATTTTTGCATTTGGAAACACCGCAGAGGTTTTTCTGGCACTGAATGAGAATGGCGATAGATTTTTAATTAAGCGCTACAAAGAGGGGTATAGTGCGCCTGAGAAGTTTGATAAAATTGCAACGGATATCAAAGCAGTGTTCAATGGGCAAAATTCTAACTATGTTATGAACGAGCTTTATGTTGGATGGGATGATTCAGGGCGAAAGTGTAAGGTTTTTGAATACAGAGCGGGAAAAGTTTTGGAAAGGATTAAGCCGGAAGAAGAAAGTCTTTTTAAGATGGAGAACAGACAAAAGCTTTCCGAGGTTTTGCAAAGATATTGTTCTTTTTTGGAGTCGCTTAAAATTTTCCATGAAGCAGGCTATCTTCACTGCGACGTGAAGCTTGATAACATCTTTAGTTTTCGTCTAAACGAAACCATTATAAGCCAACCGATTGACCTTGATAACGTGCAGTCAATAGAAAATCTTATTGATGATATTAAGAGCGAAAAGCTTAATAGTATAACAATAAAATTTCCAACTTCGGTCAATTATTATAGCACAGAGGATATAAAAACGCTTTGTAGATTAAAGGATAACGAAACAGAGTTGAGAAGATGTATCCGTATATTGGATACCACGGCGGCTGTCATAATGCTTAACATGATGTTATTTGGTAATCCTGATTATACTCGAATTCCTGAAAAAGATTTAAAGTATTTGGATCAAGATGAAGCGATGCAAAGTGCATTAAGCAAGTTTATTGCAAAAGGCGCGGTGAATGAATTTACCGAAAGATTTGCAACTGTTGATGAAATGAGAGAGCAAATGTCGGATATTCTTAAGCTCGTTTTAGATGATCTTCCAAAGACGATTCGTAATGCAAAACAGCTTGCAATAGGACAGAATAACTATATTAAATACCGTAAAAATATATACCGTAAAAATCATGATTTAAAATACACGGATGTTGTGTATATTTATGAGCTTTACGATGAGTTCTTTAATACGGATATTCTTCCTTATATTCAAAAAGAACCCTTTAATTCCGAAAGTAGCGAGAAAGTTACTTTAGCGGATTTGCTCAGCGAAAGCCGAGATAATTATATTATTACTGCAGAGGGAGGGGCAGGAAAGACAACGTCGCTCTTTTATGCATTTCTTCAGAATATAACTAACGATAGCGACGAGCTTTATATTTACCTTCCTCTTTCAAAGTATAGTAGTGATGAATGTTCTTCGGTGAGGGATTTTATTTCACAGAATAGCGGCTTTAACTTTGAGAATTTGTTGCTAAATAATCCTAATAAGATAACTCTTTTGCTTGACGCCTTTGATGAAATAAATACTATTCGCAACGGTAATGAAAACGAGAAAAAAACTTTTACCGATAGATTTTTCAACGATATTAAAAAACTTGAAAATGTAAGAGTCATAATATCTTCAAGAATGCTCACGGGCGAGGAATCGAAAAGCAATTTTAAGACCGCAAAATTTTTGCCGCTTGAGGAGGAGCAGGTTAAAAGCTTTTTGAAACTTGACGAAGCCTCTTATGAGAATATATGTAAAAATAACTCATTGCAAACTTTGCTTAAAAATCCCTTTATGCTTAATATTTATAAAGAGGTCAAAGACAATGCGCAGGAGAAAATACAGATTAACTCCGCGGCTGATCTTTTAGACCAGTATTTTTGGCAGATGTATAAGAGTAAACAGGCGGAGCCGGAGCTGTCAGCAGTTAAAGAAGATTTCAATTCTTTGATGGATTTCGTGGCTGAATCTGCTTTAGTACAAAATATAAAATCGAAAAGAAAACAACTGGAGTGCTATTCGAACATTATTGATTTATATCAAGAAGATAATGATTGGCATATACGCTTTTCTCATATGCTCTTTAATGAATATTTTATAGCAAGATATTTGTTCAGTAAATTAAAGTGTGATACTCATAATGTTAAAAGCGCAAATATGGAAGTTTTAAAAGAAGATTTCTCTTATCAGACCTTGATATTTGTTGCCCAAATGTTTGCTTCGCTAAATATTGGAGATCAGGAGTTCGATGCAAAAAAATATCTTGAAGATTTGTTTGAATTTGTAGTTAATACATTAAAAAAAGAAAAAAACAGTAATTTTTATGAAGCACATATAATAAGAAATTTGCTACGAATAATAACTTTTTTCATGAATGGCGATTTAAATAAATTTGATTTTAAAAAATACTTTTCTAAGCATGAGTTTCCTGAAGATGCATTTCATAATTGTTCCGAACTTGAGCATATTATTTTTCCTAAAGATCTTTGTAGTATAGGCGATTGGGCGTTTAGTGAATGCAGTAGCCTAACAAGCATAACTATACCTGGTGATAGTGTAACAAGTATAGGAGATTATGCGTTTGATGGATGTAGTAATCTAACAAGCATAACGATACCTAAAGGTGTAACAAGTATAGGGGTTTGGGCGTTTTGGGGGTGCAATAGCCTAACAAGTATAACGATACCTGATAGTGTAACAAGTATAGGAGATTCTGCGTTTAGTTGCTGCAATAGCCTAACAAGCATAATGATACCTAAAGGTGTAACAAGTATAGGCAATTCTGCGTTTCGGGGTTGCAATAGCCTTACAAGCATACATGTTGATGAAAACAATTCTGCTTATAAATCTATCGATGGAAATGTGTATAGTAAAGATGGAAGGACTTTAATATGCTATGCAGTGAGAAAGATTGATACAAGCTTTGCAATACCTAGAGGTGTAATAAGTATAGGGGTTTGGGCGTTTCGGGATTGCAGTAGTCTAACAAGCATAACGATACCTAAAGGTGTAACAAGTATAGGATTTTGTGCATTTGAAGGATGTAGTAATCTAACAAGCATAATGATACCTGATAGTGTAACAAGTATAGAAATGTCTGCATTTGCGGATTGTAGTAGTCTTATGAGTATAAATGTTGATGAAAACAATTCCGCTTATAAATCTATCGATGGAAATGTGTATAGTAAAGATGGAAAGACTTTAATACGCTATGCAAGGGGAAAGATTGATACAAGTTTTGCAATACCTAAAGGTGTAACAAGTATAGGGGATAGGGCGTTTCGGGATTGCAGTAGCCTAACAAGCATAACGATACCTAAAGGTGTAACAAGTATAGGGGATTGGGCGTTTGATGGATGTAGTAATCTAACAAGCATAACGATACCTGATAGTGTAACAAGTATAGGCGATTCTGCGTTTAGTTGTTGCAATTGCCTAACAAGCATAACGATACCTGATAGTGTAACAAGTATAGGATTTTGTGCGTTCATTATATGCATGAGCCTTACTAATGTATTTTACAAAGGAACAAAAAAAGATTTTGAATATATTGCGATTGATGTATTTAGAAATGAAGATTTTGAATCAGCTACAAAATATTTTTACAGTGAAGAAGCGCCGACCGAGGAAGGAAACTACTGGCACTACGTCGACGGCGTGGAAACCATTTGGTGATATTATTATCACGTTATAAAATTAAATATAAATTGCGTAAGCACCGTTCAAGATAATTGAGCGGTGCTTTTTTGTGCGAAAAAACGGAAAAGGTATTTAGTGACCTTTTAGAGTGATGTTATAATACCTGTTGTAAGGAAAAGAATAGTATACTTTTCCCATATTAAAAAGATTAAAATGAATTTCTTATATGTTTGAAAATCTGAATGGGAGGAATAAAAATAAAGTTTCAATCATTATAAGAAAGATGTATTTTATATAAAATTTTTTAAAAAAAGAAAGGAAAAAACAAAATGAAAAAGATATCTATTAGAATTGCATCTGTTATGCTTGCGATTCTCTGCATTATGTCGGTGTTTACTTTGCCTACCTTTGCAAGCACAAGCGGTGATAAAGAATACGTTCCTATGCAGATGTATCATCCGGATCTTGATAGCGGTTTTACGTTGACTAATTCTGTTTCTGAAACCGTTTACAAATCATCAGCGTACACCAAGCTTTCCGTTGAAACCAATAGTGGTGATATAACAACATCATCGTATAACGGTTTTACAGCATATGGAATAAACGGAACTGATGTTTCAATCAAATTTAAGCTTAATTATTCTGCTGAACCCGGAGAAGCTATTATAAATGATAGCCAATGGTTGCTTTGTAGTGATTCTTGGGGAACTTATGAAAGCCAAACGGTTAATGGTGTAACAACGGGAATAGTTGCCAGCGGAGCATTGATTGTTCAGACATCATACGATGGAAAAAACTGGTCGAATGATAATAAGGCAAAATATACTAATGGTTTATATACTACGGACTATCTTAGCAATCATGGAACTGCTACTAAAACCATATATACCCCAAGTGGAAGTGATGTGAGTAGAGGCGTTTATATCAGGGTATTGTATGCCTATGAGGTATATGATGCGGTGAGCTGTACCCATAAGAACTCCGGATGGGATAGATTCTGGGGAGCATCTACATACAAGCACAGTAACCATAATGTTTATCACAATTATGTAGAGGTATATTCTTTCTATCTCTGCAATAATAACCCCGGAGCTATAACATTTCATAACCTTTCAGCAACAGATAAATTCCCCGCAGAAATGTTGGATGAGGACGGAAACGTTATTGAAACATACAAGCAGGCTGAAACTATGCTTTCAGGTGCGGGCACAGTAACGGGATTTCAATTAAATAATAGCTCTAATATAGGTGCTACTATTAAGGTGTTGAAGAATAATTCAGCAATTTCGATACCGTCTAATAAAAAGTTCACTTCGAACGGTAAATACGATATAACCGTTACTACGCCTTTGGGAGTTTCAAAGAAAACTACGATATTCGTTGATACTTCTTCTAAAGAGGAAAGCTTAACCACATATTTCGGATCCGGATTTTTGAATGGAAGTAAACGTATTTTTTCAAAGGGAGAGCTTCCGGTTTATGAGGGCGGAAAAACATATTACTCTTTGTCAAAGGTTTCTGATTATCTGCTTCCTTTGAGTGGTACTATCAAGAATTTGACCACAGGCTCTGTTATTAATATAAGTAACACACGTTCTGCTAAGACTGGTACAATTTTTGAGCAAGGCGAATATGAGGTAATGTTAACTACGAATCCCTCGTTTTCTACCGATGAAGCATCAGGTGATGCGAGAGTGTTTACTTTCCGTTTTAAAGTGATTAAGGCAGGGACTGCTCCAGGTCCCGTAGTTAACCAGGCGAATTTAAAGGATTATGCATCTTCTAACGTAAGTGACAGCTATCCTTTTTACTATGGAATTACATTTCCTAGTGCTAATAAGGGATATATAACGCTTGCTTTTGCTGATTACGACTCGGCTGTTGAATATGCATATAACTACGAAAAAGGAGTAGTTGAGTTTCAAAGTGACGGTTCGTACGTTTACAGAGGTACACTTGCTATTAACGGTAGAAAGCAAGAATATAATGATTCATGGGATTTAACTGATGCCATATATCATTTTGCTAAGCAGGCGGTAACACTTGAGTATTTTGATATATCTGAGGAATATACATATTTGACCTTGGACAAGGCACTTTTGGATAACACGAAGAATTTGAGAACGTTGGAGCTTGAACGTAGTGTTGTGATTTTTGTTAATGAGGAGCATCGTAGCGCATCGGCAACAACTGACCATCTTCCTATTATTTATCCCAAGGCTTATGCTTATCTCACCGGTAATAACGAAACAAAGGTTGAATATCATGACTTTGAGTTTATAAAAGATTCTAATGGTTATGATTCCAATATTGTAACAATTACAGACTGCACAGGAAAGGCTTTTGCTATAGACTATAATAGTGGCGTTGGCCAGCAGCTTTTGGATAAAGGATGTGCCAGTGGTGTAATTACCATTAGCGAATTTACTGTTTACGGAGATTCTAAAACTTATAAGGCGATATTTATTTCCAAGGATATAAATACAGCTACCGTTACCTTAGATTATACGCTCGGAAGCAAAAATAAAACTGTTCAGCTTACACAGAAAGAAAACGGATACTGTATAGAAACAAACGGCTTTACACTTCGTAATATCGTAGATACACTTGATCCGTATTCTATCGTTAAGATAGTCAAGGACGGTAGAAGTCAGGAACAGCAGGTTTACTGTATTCAGGATGTTCGCAATATGAAATTTAGTGATATCGGCGAATATGTAATTACTTGTGTTTCCAGACTTGGATTTACATTTAGCTTTGTTGTAGAGATTAATCCTATGCCCAAGATATACATATATTTTGAGGGTGAGGGAACAAGCTCGGCTTCAAAAATAACAACGTGTTATTTGGATGAAAACGTCAAGTTACCCGAGCTTAAGCGCTACGGTTATAATCTTTCGGGATATATTGATAGAAACGGTAAGGTTTATAATAAGTTGATTTCTAAAGTGCTTTTTGAAGAGAATATTACCCTTCAGCCTATTTGGGTAGCAAAGCAATATAAGATCAACTTTGATAGTAATATATCTTCTATGCAAGTGACGTTTGGTGAGGAGTATTCACTCCCGATTCCCGTGGCTTCTTCAGGATATAAATTCGTTTCTTGGATGATAAACGGCAAGGAGATTGTCGATAACAGAATCTGTATCACTTCAGAGGGAGATATAAACCTTGTTGCAAAGTTTGAGAAGATAAAGGTTACGATTTCCTTTAATTCAAATGGCGGAGAGTCAATAGCTTCACAAATCGCTTTTATAAATGAGATTATAGAGCTCCCTATGCCGATACGCGAAAATTTTGATTTTATTGGCTGGCTTTATAACGGAGAGATTATAAAAGAGTTCAAGGTTAGCACGAGTGATAACGTTACTCTTACCGCTATCTGGCAGGAAAAGGTAGTAGAGCCCGAGCCTATGCCCGAGCCCGAGCCTATGCTCGAGCCCGAGCCCGAGCCTATGCCCGAGCCTGAGCCTGAACCTATGCCCGAGCCCGAGCCTATGCCGGAACCTGAGCCCGAGCCTGAGCCTGAACCCATGCCCGAGCCCGAGCCTGAAACAGAAAAAGAATCTCCCACGCCTTCAGATCCTGAAGAAGATAAGGCTATTCTTGGAAATGTTGATATAGCTATCAATCAAAATGCTAAAAACGAGGATGCCGATAATGTTGTTACTGAAGATCAAAATATCATCGTAGCAGAGCGTGAAACGGAAGGTTCTTCGGGTATCTCGATTAATGAGGATAAAAATGCACCTTTAGCTGTAACAGAAAGTGAAAATGAAAATACGAAAAATCTTAATTTTGTTATTATTGCGACCACAGGTGTTATATTGGTTATTCTTGGTATATTGCTTGCGATAAAGGTAATTAGAAAAAGAAGGAGATATTAAAAATGAAAACTATTATACGTTTAAGTTGCTTGTTGCTCATTATTCCTTTCTTAATCGTTTCCATAACAAGTTGTGGAAGAATAGATTTCGGAATAAATGAATCTATACTCAGTAATATGACCGAATCTCTTGAAGATGACTTTATGAAGGCTACAAGCTCGGCAAAGTCAAGATATGAAAGCGTTAAGGTATATGCAAGTGGAACATCAGATGCCGGTGAGGATGAAGTGAACTTGCAGGACACTAACAATAATAACGATAGTGCGAATGCAAGCGCTTCAACTGATAGCATTGGTAATGCTATCATAGGTGATACCGAAAACCAAATAAATAATTCTAACAGCAACCATTCAAATAATTCTGGGGATGAAAATCCCCAGACCCCCGTTGAGGGTGATGATTTGGATAATACCGATAATATCGGTAGCCTTGATGGCACAGACAACTATGATAATATTGACAATTCAGCTGATGCCGACAATGGTGATAATGCCGACAATTTCAAGGATTTCAACAATACCGATGCTTCAGATAATGTTGACAATTCCGATGATATCAACAATAGCGATAATGCAGACAGTTTCAATGAACTCGATAATACTGATGTTTCAGATAACGTTGACGATACTGATAATTTCGATGACATTGAAAAATCTGATATCACGGATAACGTTGATAATGCCGACAACTCCGGTGTTGTTGACAGTAGCAAAGATACTGATGACAATGCTGATGCTGACGAAGATATCGATAGCTCCGATGACGGTTGGTATGAATATGAAACGGATACCGAGACGTTTATTTACGGACTTATCTTTAATGAGTTAAGCACTTATTATGACGTATTTTCTGCGGTGATTACCTTGCAGAATGGTAAGGAAGTCTATGGTATCGGTTATACAGATTATTCAGAGGGATACAAGGCTGAGGGTAAAACGTTCTTTTCAAGTGGATTTATTGCTTTCTGTGATCAGCCGTCCATTCCTCAATCGGAATATCAAAATGCTATTGAAATTGAAAGATTGGGTGATGACGATGACGAATATGGATTCGTTTATACCTTCTCAAGAGAGCCTTTCTCGGCGCATCTCGTTGTGTTTGATAAATACGTGACGTATGGCGTGGATGATGATGCCAGCATATTTTTCACAGAAATTGAATACGACAGAGATTATTTGCGTAAGAATTTTAACGAAGCTTTAGGCACGTTGTATTCTTATGACGAGGAAAGAGTTCTCAACGATTTAAGCTTTGGTAAGTATATTCCTTTGGGTGGAGTTTCCGTTTCTAATGAGATTGATTTCAGAGCGTTAGAGGCTGAAGTCAATAAAATTATTCAAGAGCAAAATTACAATTTCTCAACTGTAGATGTAAAAACTGCGGTTTATATAGCTCAAGAAGCTTTAAATTCTTATCTTTTGTCACTCCAAGAAGAAACATTTTTAGGTTATAGGGTGGAGGACCTCGTTGAGCTTTCTAAGCAAATAGACCCGATGTCGTGCATTCGTATTACTGCAGACGGCGTTGAGGTGGTTGATATTCAGCCTACCCCTCCTCCTACGCCTTCAGGCCTCATGAAATGGCTCACAGGCATCGTTGCGGGAATCGCGGTAGTTGGCGGCGTTGTCCTTTCAATATACGGAATGCCGCAGCTTGGAGGAGCAGTGATAGGTGCTGCAGTGCAAGTGTTTACTGAGGTTATCGTTGATAACAAGACACTTGCAAACGTTGACTGGCGTAAGGTAGTAATTGCCTCTGTTGCAGGTGCGATTTCGGCAAATCTTGGTCTTTTTGGCGATGCAGTTATAGGCGGTGCGACCGAGGCAGCTTTTACGCTAATTGACGGTGGCAGTTTGTCCGAAGTGGCAAATTCCTTTGCCATTGGTACAGCTGCGGGTGTGGCGTTAGGCGCAGCATTTAAGCTTGTGGGTAAAGGAGTATCAAAGATAGCGAGTAAGCTCCCTACTCCTCCTAAGGTCGTAAAGGGTTCTGCGATAGATGATGCTCTTAATCTTGACGGTAAGATTGCCAATAAGCTTGATGATCCTGCCGTTGATGCGGCTACTTATCAGGCAAAGAAGCAGGCGAAGAATGCGATTGATCTTCAATTATTTGCAAGTAAGGCGGATGATTCTTCTTCTCTTGTGATTAAACAGGGTAAAAATAGTACGATAGTAGAGGGAGCATTAGAGGTTTCAACCGGTAACCGTGAAACTACTATAGTTAATATTAAACGCAAGGTATATCAATATAGTCAGGAGATTGATTTGGATTATATACGAGCAGATGGATTGACTAACTATCAAGCCATGCTTGATGGTAGGCCTCCTGTTATATTAGTGAAAAATGCGGATGAAATTATAGAAGTTAAGCTTGAACTTCATCATCTAACACAAGAAGAAATTATTAGTTTTCCGGGAAATGAATTTTCGCAAGGCAGTTTACTTGAAATACCATCCAATGTACATGATAAATATAATAAAGTGATTCATATTCAGTATCCAAAGGAAACAGGTATAAGAAGAAGTTTTCGAGTTGAGAAAATGTCTGATCATACATGGATTAGATCTCAAGCGGATAGACAATATGAAGCGTTTAGAGAATTGTATTGGAAAACACGAGCATTATCATATAATTTATGATATAAGAATCTGTATTTGCGAAAAACGCGTTTAATATTGAGCATCAGGAGATATTGCAGAATTTTTCTGCGGTCTTTTGATGCTCATTTTTTTGTTTTTCAAGCTGTTTAAAGTCGGATCGTAGCCATGTCG
>JAZRGA010000045.1:0-35067 GCA_045643945.1 Eubacteriales bacterium
GAATTTTGGATTTGGTCTTATGCGATTGCCGATGAAGAATGATGCAATTGATAACACAGAGCTTTGCGCTATGGTAGATTCATTTATCGAAAAAGGATTTAATTACTTTGATACCGCTCACGGTTATCATAATGGACTTAGTGAGGTAGCGGTGCGTGAGTGTTTGACATCACGTTATCCCAGAGATGCATATGTGCTTACTAACAAGCTTTCTTCGAGCTATTTTAAAACGCAGGAGGAGATTCGTCCCTATTTTGAAAAGCAGCTTGAAATTTGCGGAGTAGATTATTTTGATTTTTATCTTATGCATGCGCAGGATAAAAAGCTTTTCGAGCGTTACAAAAAATGCAACGCATATGAAACGGCGCTCGAATTTTTAAAGGAGGGAAAAATAAAGCACTTCGGCATTTCCTTCCACGATAAGGCAGAGGTGTTAGAGGAAATACTTACAGAATATCCTCAAATAGAGGTAGTTCAGATTCAGTTTAATTACGTTGATTATGATGATGCATCGGTTCAAGGACGCAAGGTCTACGAGGTTTGCAGAAAATTCAATAAGCCTATTATTATAATGGAGCCTGTCAAGGGTGGTAGCTTAGTTAATCTTCCTGACGAGGGAAGTGAGATGCTTTCTGCGCTTAACGGTGGTTCTAACGCAAGCTATGCAATTCGCTTTGCGGCAAGCTTCGAGGGTGTTTTTATGGTTCTCTCGGGTATGGGCAATATGAATATGATGCGTGATAATTTGAGTTATATGGAAGATTTCAAGCCCTTAGATGATAAAGAATTTGAAGCGGTATGGAAGGTGCGCGACATATTTAACAGTCAAAAGCTTATACCGTGTACAGAGTGTCGCTATTGCATGGAGGTCTGTCCTATGCAGATACCGATACCAAACTTCTTTGCTTCTTTAAATGACAAAAAGCGCTTTAATAATTGGAACTCGAGCTATTACTACGGAATACACAGTAAAAACGTTAAAGCAAGCGATTGCATAAAATGCGGTAAATGCGAGGCGATATGCCCTCAGCACCTCAAAATAAGAGAGCTTCTCGACGAGGTAGCGTCAACCTTTGAGAAAAAATAAATTTTACCGTTAAAGAGGGCTCAATCTATGTCAATCTATTATATAGACTTTTTCGGCGGAAATGATAGCCTTGACGGTCTTTCTCCTCAATGCGCAAGAAGAACGCAAGAATCGTTAATTCTTAATGCGGGCGACAGCGTGCTTTTTAAACGCGATACGGCATTTTGCGGAACGCTTAATATTGTATCGGGTGATGAAGATAATCCCATCAAATACGGCACTTACGGGCAGGGCAGTGAGCCTATCTTTTATGCTTCTACTAACCTTTCTGATGAGAATTTATGGATAAGTACGGATAGAGATAACGTATGGGAATGTATAGCGCCTATATGCGGTGACGTTGGAAATTTTGTTTTTGACGGTGAGTCCAGCGCAACGCTTCGATGGAGCGAAAATGAGCTTACTGCGCAAGGGGATTTTTTTGACAGTCGCTTTGGCGAGGGAGAGCAAAAAGAAAGAAAATATTCGAAGCAAAGGGTTTTGCTTTATTCGAGTAAAAATCCCACAATTTATTATAAAACTATTGAGTGCGTATCTTACGCAGAGCGTGTTATCGGCGCTTTAAAAAGCAATATCATAATTGAAGATATCTGCTTTAAAAATAGCGGTGTTCATGCTCTTGCAGGCGCAGGAAAAAACGTTACCATTCGCAGATGTCGCTTTGAAAATATAGGCGGATGCGTATGGAACAGAGATCTTCGTATAAGATTTGGCAACGGAGTTGAATTTTGGAATTACGGAGAAAACGTACTTATTGAGGATTGCTCCTTTAAGAGCATTTACGATTCCTGCGTTACTCATCAAGGCGGAGGAGATGAACTTTTACCTGCAAAAAGCTTTGTATGTCAAAACAATGTTTTCGATACCTACGGCATGGCTGCGCTTGAGCTACGAGATATCGTTGCCAAGGGGTTATATTTCTTGAATAATAAATGCAAAAACGCAGGGCGCGGATTTGCTATGCTTGGTGAGGAACTGCCTCGAAAATCAGAAATTTGGCCCTTGCCTATGGGACATCACGTTTTCTTGTGGCGAATGAAAAAGGCAACCGACGGAGGATACGTAGAAATAAAAAATAATAGCTTTGAAGCAGCTCCACTTGGCGCGGCGATATATTCAATTATTTCGCCCGAAGCCGAGGCACAGTTCAATATAGATGAAAATGAATACAGACCAAGTAATGGCTTTTTCGTTCGGTATGGCGGCAGGGATTTCTATGATTTTGACGATTACGTCAAGGCAACCGAAAACGATACAAAAAGCAAATGCTTGGATTAATGATTGCAAAAATTTAAGCTTAAAAAATTAATATTTTGGATGGTATCTGTTTATGAAAAAGAAAATTTTAGCTATCATTTGTTTTCTGTTAACAGCATCATTCTTGCTTCTTTCAGTGGGATGTACTGAGACAGAAAATAATGAAACAGAGGCGACAGAGGCTACCGACACCGATAAGAAGGAAACTGACACCGAAAAGCCTACCGAAAAGAGAACACAAAAGAAAACCGAATTAAAAACAGAAACAGGGAGGAAAACCGATATGATTATGACACCAGGTCAAACCAAAACCGACGAAACTCTTTCAACTAAAGTATATGATTTTTCGAGGGTAAACAATTGCTTTAGACTTATTGGAAGAACACAAAATACAATGAGCGGTCTTATATTCGACCACGCAGCTTCTGCTATTGAATTTCAAGGCTTTATGACGGGTGATGTGATTTTAAACGTTACCTCTAACAAGGAGTCCTATTTTACAGTTTATGTCGACGGTAAGCGAGTCGAGGAGCGCTTTGGTGCAGAAGGCTCTAAGGCTCTTACGGTAGCATCCTTTGAGGGAAGCTATTTTCATACTGTGCGCATTGTAAGACAAAACGAGATTGCTTGGTCACAATGCTTGCTTAGAAATCTTAAAATTACGGGATATCTTTTTGAAGCTCCAGAGGAAAGAGAACTTTATCTTGAATTTTATGGTGACAGCTTAACCTCTGCATTTGGTAATATTGGAGATCCCTCAGCTCCAGCACCCACTGACGTGCCTAAATATCAGGATGCAACGCAATCCTATGCATACCTTACAACCGAGGCTCTTAATGCCGATTGCTCGATACTTGCTATGAGCGGAGTTGGAATTGCAACGGGACACTATGAGAAGCACTTTTTGCACTATTTCTCTCAGTTCGACCACAAGAGAGGTAATTCTCCATTCAACTTTGAAGGGGCAAGAGTACCTGATATAGCGGTAGTCCGTCTTGGTTCAAATGATTTTTCTGTTGGATGTACAAGAGAGCAATACGTTTCAAGAGCTAAAGAGCTTATAGATTATATAAGAAACGGCTACGGTAAGGATGTTCCTATAATTTGGATGCACGGATCTCGCGGCAACGATTTCGGTAATTGGCTTAAGGAAATTTCCGATTATTACGGAGGCGAAGCGGGTGGATTTTATTCACTTGAGCTTGGATGGAGAGACCACGGTGTAGGCGCAGGCGGTCATCCTAACGTCGCTTCACACGAAGCAAATGCTGAATCCTTGCTCGCATTTATAAAGGAAAAGAATATTATTAAATAATAATAATAATAATAATAATAATAATAAATAAAACAAGGATGGGCGGTAAAGCCTATCCTTGTTTTCAATTTACGGCTATATTAAATTGAGATTATTTTTATGATGCATTCATCATTTTCGTTAAATTCAAGGTTCATAATACTTGGAGTTTTTGCGGAGTAATCAACGAAGGATGCTAAAAAGCTGCAAGCTCCGCCTGTTGCTTTTTGAAGATTTTTGCAAATATCTATGAATTTTTCTATTTTTTCTACTGTATAGAGTTGTATATAGTTTAAATAGAGCAGAGCAGTGGTGCTATTTATTTCAAACTCAAGATCCGCATTAAGTTTGGTCAATTCTTTTGCACATTTTTTTATCACCTCAAGATCAAGTGAGTCGTTTATATCTTCTTCAAATGCAATCGCCGTATCGGCAGATTCCCAATTTGCATCATAGATTTCACTGTAAGGCTCTGCGGTAATATCCCCATTGTAAAGCTTACCGTTTTTCATTCCGAGTGCATATAATTCTCCTGCGCCTGGTTCGGAATCAATTTCACAATAACGTGAATAGAATATATCTGCAGCGTCCTCAGGATATTTGTTTGATACTTCATTTATTGCGTTAATTATATAATCATTGCAACGGCTGCTAACGTAAAGCATAGTTAATTCTATGTCATCAGAATTGTGCGTCGCTCGAACAATTTGATGATATGTATGATTAATTTCTTTTCCGCTAAATGTGTATGTTTTTCCGTTTGAGGTAAGGCTAAGATCTAAAACATGCGCTCTGCCCAGTAGCATTTCCGAGCCTATCGAAATAAGTGTGTTGACGATTCCGAGTCGGATTGAAGGTGTTTTATCGAATGTTGACGAAATATGCTCTTTGATTGTGTAAACGATGCTCATTTTAATTCTCCTTGAAAATATGAAAGTTTGTAATAGTTATAAAATTATTTCATCTGTGTTAAATATTTTTCAGCACAGATGCGTTTATCAGCTGATATAGATATTATAGCACTCTGTTTTCGAGTTGTCAATAGCTGCGATTTAGACGTGCTAAAACCTCAGAAACATATATAGAATATGAGAAAAATGCTATTTTACATCGATTGTAAACTTTAAAAAATATAAAATTTTTTTAGATTTTTACTTGTTTTATCATAAAAAATTGATTAGTTTTGTTAAATGTTTTTTGCGTAGACGAAAAAAGAATAAAAAAACAAAAATATTTTAAAAAATCTCAAAAAAAGGCTTGACAAGTATAATTAAATGTGTTATAATATCAAAGTCGTAAAGATCTGGGTGTGGCGCAGTTGGGAGCGCGCTACCTTGGGGTGGTTGAGGCCGCAAGTTCAAGTCTTGTCACTCAGACCTAAAATCGGGATTCGTATGAGTCCCGATTTTTATTTTTCACAGTTTTTATTATATATATTTCAAATTCTTACCGTCTATAATTTTTTGCAAATACTTTATTTTAATTATATCTTTCTATTGACAGTGCGGTGTATTCGTGTTAAAATGTAACTATGATAAAAAAATAACGCAAAATCACTTGGTGTCTTAAATTAGATATTAAAGGTGATGATTATGGTTAGGAGAGGAAAATGATTAAAAGATTTTTAGTTTTGCTTCTTGCGCTATCGCTTTGTACATCATTTATATCTTGTAGTAATGATGATCTTGACGATAATGATGACAACGATGTTGGTGTTTCCGATGACTATGAGAATGATGATTTCTCGGCAGATGAGAATGAAAGCGAAAAAATAAAATATAAGTATGTTACCCAATATATAGACGTTAATTTTGTGTCAGATGATAAAAAGCTTGAGTGGAAAACTGCTTTGGTGAATTTGCTCAACAATCGAAAAATGCCTGTTTATGACGATGGCGGTTGCCTCTTGGATTATTATTACCTATATCCCGACCGTCCTTGCATAAAGGATGGTAGTGAGCTTGCTTTATTTGATATTAATACCGATGGAACTCCCGAGTTACTCGTTAATTTGGGCGGCGGTTCTTCGGGAAATGCCTATTATTACGTTTACGATATCTTAAGCGGTGAAGAAATCGGAACGTTAAACGGAGGACACAACGCTTCATGGTGTACCTATTTTAATCAGTCAACCGGCTCATTTGAATCGATATGCAATTATGATTTGAGAAGCGGTTGGATGGGTAAAATACGTATTGTTAACAAAGCAACATTAGGCGCTACACGTTCAGATAATAAGCCTTATTTGCATGAAACTAATTTGATGTATGCGTATTATACTATTGATGCCGTAGAGGTTGACCTTACTCCCGAAGATATCGAGCATGGGGTTGATTCAGCGTTTGATGAAATATACACTAACGTAGATTTTTATGTAAATTCGGACAAATCATCTATTTCAAAATATTTTGAAGCACAAGATAATTTTATCGAAAATTACGTTCGTATAAGTGAAACCGCAATACAGCTTATATACTGGAGCGATGTTACGAATACTGATGATGATGCCGCTACAAGAGCAGAAAAAATGGCTCAAGCATTAATATCATCGAGCCAAAAATTTGTTCTTAGTCCTCAAAGTAATATTGAGGCTGAAGCTACCAATAGCTGAATTAGTTAAACAAAAATAATTTTATCAAGGGCGATATATGCAAAGCACTACAAACTATAAAAATAAAGGGATGAAATCTCTTAGAGAATTATATAAAATAGGTCGAGGACCGTCAAGCTCTCACACTATGGGACCCGAGCGAGCATGCAAAGAGTTTTTAATGAATTATTCCGACATTGATAATATTTGCGTCTATCTTTACGGCTCTCTTGCAAAGACAGGAAAGGGACATGGCACTGACAGAGTTATAGAAAAAACATTAGCTCCAATTCCTTGCGAGGTAATATTTGACTTTAACAAATCTGATATTCCACATCCCAACACGATGGAAATCGTTGGCTTTAAGGATGGTATTGAATCGGCGCGTGTTAAGGTTATGAGCGTAGGTGGAGGTAGCATACTTTACGAGGGGGAATCGCAGACCGACACTCCCGACGTATATTCTATGCACAAATTCAGTGACATAGCCGAATATTGTAAGAAAAAATATATGCGCTTATGGGAGTATGCTTTAGAAAACGAAGACTCTGATTTTTTTGCTTATATGGAGCAGGTATGGGAGCAAATGAAGGATACTATCCATCACGGTCTTGACGATGAAGGCATATTACCTGGAGGACTTTCGGTAAAGAAGAAGGCACGTTCACTTTATCATAGCCAACATATTGACGAAAGCCCCGAAACTCGCGAGCATAGAATGGTTTGCTCATTTGCATTTGCGGTCGGAGAGCAGAATGCTTCGGGTGAGCGTGTTGTCACTGCTCCTACTTGCGGTGCAGCGGGAGTTTTGCCTGCCGTTCTATATTATCAGCAGCAAAAGCACAGATTTAGCGACCGACAGATTATTGAGGCGCTAATTACTGCGGGAATAGTTGGAAATCTAATAAAAACCAACGCCTCAATTTCGGGTGCTGAATGCGGTTGCCAAGCGGAGATTGGCAGTGCTTGCTCTATGGCATCTGCGGCGCTTGGGGAGTTATTTGGATTAGATATTGATAAAATAGAGTATGCCGCGGAAATTGCTATGGAGCATCATCTCGGTCTTACCTGCGACCCTATTTGCGGTCTTGTTCAAATTCCGTGTATCGAGAGAAATGCCGTTTCGGCAATGCGTGCGATTAATGCGGTGAGCTTAGCAAGCTTTTTATGGGATTCAAGAAAAATATCGCTTGATGACGTGATTATCACCATGAAGGAAACAGGCAGAGATCTTTCATCACGTTATAAAGAAACATCCGAGGCAGGGCTTGCAAAAATAAATTTAGAATGAATAATCAATAAGAATTAAAAGCATCGGTGCGAATCGGTGCTTTTATCATATAATATATTTTTTGAAAAATTGTCAAAAGCATCCTTTTTTGTCGTCTTATATAGTGAAGACGTCTATCAGATATTTAGGAAAGGAGATATAACGATGGAAGACGCGGCAATTATTGATTTATTTTTCGAACGCAACGAGCAGGCGATAAGTGAAACAGAGCAAAAATATGGCAAGTATTGCTTTACAGTTGCTAATAATATTTTAACGAATGAGCAAGATAGTGAGGAATGTGTTAACGATACCTATGCTAAGGCGTGGGACGCAATACCGCCACAAAAGCCTAATAGCTTGAAGCTTTTTTTGGCAAAAATAACACGTAATCTTGCATTTGATAAAGTAAAAAACGAAAGCCGTAAGAAACGCGGCGGAAATAACTTTGCTCTTGCGCTTGATGAAATGAGCGAGATAATACCGAGTAGTGAACGCATTGAGGACGAGCTTGAGGCTAAAGAGCTTATGAGAGCTGTAAACACCTTTTTGCAAAACGCTTCGCCAAGAAGCTGCAACATATTCGTATGCCGCTATTTTTATCTTTATTCAATAGATAAAATAGGCGAGAAATACGGTTTAAGCACAAAAAACGTTGCTAAAATTCTTTCCAGAACGAGAATCGAGTTAAAAGAATATTTGATTAAGGAGGGATATTTTATATGAAAAACGAAAAGCGTTTTTTAGAGCGAATGAATGAAATTGACGATGAGCTTATTATACGAGCAAACGATTATACCGTTGTAAATAATAAAAAGAAATTTCATAAAAGGATTGTTATAATCATAGCGGCGATTTTAGCCGTTTGTGCGGTATCCGCTACCGCTACGACATTGCATTTTAAAAATTCACACGATGACTGTGATTGCAAGGGTGATGTAATCGAAGTGCCTATAAGCGACGTTTTTTGGATTGATAAAAGAGAAAAAAACAATAATAAAGCTAAATGGAATTTTGGAGAACTTGGAGTAGTAATTCCATGGAACGACCTCGAGCACTATGAGAAATATACCGAAATGTCGATTAACGGTGATAAATATTATTCAAGAGCTTCACATTACGGCGAGGAAATTTTTGCAAATCAAATTGGTAAAATGCTTTATGAGTCTGAATGTATGGGATATGATACTTACGGAGATAAAGCATATAGCATAGCTTGCATGGTTTATGAGATAATTGGTGTTGATTCTCAGAGATTTGTTGCCGTTAAATATGATGGTTATAACGGATATTATCCGTTTATAAAGGACAAGAACCAAGCTACTGCAACACTCGGAGAGCTTATTGATGCACTTAGCCTGAATAAAAACGTTAAGCTTAACGAATTTTACTATGAAAACGAGCATTATGCATTTAGCAACGAAAACAGTGATGCGCTTTGGAATATTATCAAGGAATATTCAAGTGCGCCGATAGCCTCCGAGAGCTTATATCATTTCTCCAACAGTGAGGTTTCCTTTGCTATGTATTCAAATTCTCTCGGTGCTTATAATCTTTCGTTTTCCTTTACTGCGGACGGATATTTAAAAACCAATATTGAGGGATACGGTTACGTTTACGATATAGGTGCTGAAGGGGTGGAAAGGATAATCGATTTTGTACGAAAAAACAGATTAGCCATACTCGTTCCTCAAACACAATATCTTGTTGGCATTATTACCGAGATAGGTGATGATTATATAAAGGTTGATGATTCGATAATGATGTTAAATCCCGAAGAGGGAATAGAATTTACGGTTTATTCAAACGCAAGAAACAAATTGAGGGCGTATATAAAAATGGGAATATTTAAGTTGGGAGATGCGGTCATAGTAGAGCATAGCTACCTTGCAAAAGAAACTTACACAGTTATAAATAATGCCGCAAAAGTTCAAGAATGTTCTATAACTGCAGGCGGAGAAGTTATAATACCCGAGTAATTTTATACATTTTAAACAAAAAAAGCGGGTGAATTTTGTCGCCTGCTTTTTCTTTTCTTCACAAAACCGTCGCAAAAATATGTTATAATATATAATACATAGTAGAAAAAATTAATGTTTTTTCAAAAATATGCTAAAAATTAGAGGTACTTATGAGAAAAAGTTTTAAAAAATTTTACTCAATAGCTTCTTTTTTGCTTTGTATTTGTATACTTGCGTCTGCATTAATGCTCGCTTCATGCGGAATTTTAGAGCCGACAGAAACCGACAGTGCGGATAAAGCAGTTGAAACGCTTGAGCAAAAGAAGGTAGTGCGTATAAAAAAAGGTATTCTTAGCGGAAGAATGATTTCGGGCGAGAATCTTGAGCTTGTCGACGTTCCCGTTGCGAGTATTCCCGAGGGAGCAATTGATTCTGTTGAAGCCATTGTCGGAAAATACGCCGCAATAGATATGGTACTCGGTGAATATGTGTTTGAAAGAATGCTCACCAACGAAGCTCCCGTAAAAGAGGAGGAGCCGCCTTTACTTTATGTAATAGTAAATGATATGATTTCGAATGCGAACGGTAGAGATATTACCGAGGATCTTCAATCTCTCATAGATACGCATCCAAGAAGAACTATTTATTTTAATGACGGTAATTATACCATTTCTTCAACAATTCACATTCCCGCAGATAAAGAAAAGGCGGTATCGTTTAGACTCTCCAATTATGCCACTATCAAGGCGGCAGAGGGATGGAAGTCGGATGCGGCTATGATTGCTATTGGTGCAAATACCGATAACGCAAATGCTGAAGTAGCGGCTAATACCGTTATGGGTGGATGCATTGACGGAGCGGGTTTTGCCCAGATAGGACTTTCAATCGAAAAATCCTCTAACGTCTTCGTTAGCGATATTACTCTTAAAGGCTTCAAGACCTCAATGCAGGTTAAGGCAAGTGCAGATAGCGTTAATGCCGAGGGGATTACCGTTATGGGCGGTGGTCAGGATGATTCGATTGCTATTGTTAACGAATCCTCCAAGAGTGTTTTCTCAACCATAAATATTGCAAACGTAAGTGTTGGAATTAAAAATAGCGGTGTCGCTAATGATTTTAGAAATGTATTTGCTAAATGCAATAAGCCGTCGACCGTTTCCGCAGGCTTTATTGATAACGGTAGCGCAAGTATTTTCGAGCTTTGCACGGCAGAGGATTTTGCAAACGGATACGTTATCGGTGATGGAGTAAAGAGCGTTTATGAATCCTGCAATGCGGCTTGGACAAAGGCAGATATAACCGTTCAAAGCGCATTTGTAGTAGAAGGTACATTCAATTCCGTTTTAACTGGATGTATGGCAAGATTTTTTGATGCTTCAAGCGATAATGCTTATATTAAGGTGACAACTCGTGGCAGTGGCGTTGTAAAAGCTCCTATATTTGACGTAATGCTTTGCGATGATCGCTCATACGGAAACGTGCTTGCGGGTACTGTTATTCCGATAAAATAAGGAGGTAGGGCATAATGAAAAGAATATTTATTCGCATAACCTCGATAGCACTCGTTGCGCTTATGCTCATCCTTGCGGCTTCGTGTGATTCTGCTATTGTAAATGATAATAGCGAAAACAAAGCCACAGAGCCTCAAATGATAGAAGTTCCTATATTTACCTCCGACGTTGAGTTTGCTAAAAAAATCACGCCTGATAAGGTAACGACAAAAAAAATATACGTTGATGCACTTTCGGCAACAATGATAACCAAGGTCGAGGACGTTGTCGGAAAATATGCGGCAGTTGCTCTTTATGCGGGTGATTTTGCATATACGGGAAAGGTTTCACGAAAGAAGCCCGTACAGCAGCTTGACGCATCTGAGGTAGAGAAGACGAGAAATAAATACATTGACGTAAGTCAGTTCGTAGAGCCGAACTCCGGTATAGACGTTCATGCGGCGCTTCAAGAAATAATTGACAATAACAAGCATAAAACACTTTATTTTCCCGATGGAGAATATATCATATCAAAGCCGCTTAAAACATCTGCGGCAGCGGCATCAAGTACAGCCTTTTATCTTTCCGATAATGCAATTATAAAGGCGAGTGATAATTGGAACGATAGCGACGGTGCTTTGATAGAGCTTGGCGGAGCAGAGGTTGCAAATGATATTACAACACCCGGAAGTAACTATCACTTTATCGGTGGAATACTTGATGGCAATTCTAAAGCAAGGGGTATTTCTCTTGCGAGCGGACGTGAATCACTTGTAAGCAAGGTTAAGATTATTAACGCAACCGTAGGAATTTATATTCCCGAGGGCGTTAACAGTAAATCCTCGGATATGGATATCGAGGACATAGATATTATCGGCTTTGGCGCTACGTCAAAGGGAATAGTTTCAATAGGTCTTGATAATACCTTTACCGATATAAGAATATCTAACGTTAAGGTTGGAGTTGAAAATTCGGGAGGTAGCTTCTTTAGAGGTATTTCCGTCAGACTCGACAAAAATCAACCTTACGAAGGAACAGTTGCATTCGTAACAAGCGGCGTTAGCTGGTTTTATTCCTGCACTAGCGAAAATATGCAAACCGCCTTTCAGTTTAGTGGCGGATATTCAGGCTCTGCTCCCGTAGTAAAGGACTTTTCAATAAGATGGACCGAGGCAAAGGGCGCTCAAACCGCGTTTGATATAAAGGGGAATTTTGTTTCAACCTGCTCAAACGGTGTTATAGATTTCTTTGATGCAAGCACCGAAAATTCGATACTCAAGGTGAGCGGTCAAAAGAACGGAAAGCTTCTTGATGTTCTTGCGGATACCGAGCTTTGCGACGAATCTACATATAAAAGCGTGTTCATTTCGTCTAACGTAGATTAAGGAGGAATAATTATGAAAAACAGAAAAAATATTATATTCCGACTTTTGAGCGTTATTCTTTGTATGGCTATGCTTTTATCTATATCTGCTTGTACAACCACGCAAAATGATGAGATTTCAGATTCAACCGATAAAATAACAGATGCGGAAGCCGAGCCTGTTGAAACTATGAAAGTCGTCGTTTTTTCGGTCAATGCAGTAAAGGGAAATCTTCTTAATAAGTATAGACTCGAGATTGCCGACGTACCCGTTACCGATCTTCCTATCGACCCGATAACCAATATCGACGATGCAGTTGGTAAATATCTTTTAGATGATGCGGATAAGGGCTCTTGCGTTTCCGCTTCATTGCTTAGCGAGATTGACCCTCTTGTAACCGCTCATGGAGTTGGAGGCGATTACGTTATAATCAGTGATATTGCTACTGCTAATCCAACGATTAAAGATATGTCCGAGCTTATTCAAAAAGCAATAGATGAAAACCCCGGAAAGACAATATATTTTCCCGACGGAAAGTATGAATTTACTAAAACCGTTATAATGCCGAGCGACCCTACAAAGAGTGTTTCATTCCGACTTTCCAATTATGCAACGTTCACGACCGCTCGTACTTGGAATTCCGCTAATACATCAATGATTCAATACGGCACTCCCGAGTCACCTAAAACTCAAAGTGGAGCGCATACCGACTATTTTATGGGCGGTATATTTGACGTAAACGGAAAATGCACCGCAATCGAGGTTTACGGCGGTGGCAGACTCTTTATCAATAACGTGGCGATGGAAGATACAAAGATAGGTGTACATATAAAGCCAAATGCGGCGTATAACGTTATTGAAAATGTAAACGTTACAAGTCCTGCAAGAAACGAAACTAAGGGTATATTCGTAGAGGGAACTAATAATACCTTCGTGAATATGAGAATATACCATTCCTTTATAGGAGCGCATCTTACGGGTAAAGATAACGTGCTTATCAATATTCACCCTCTTGCAAATCCAAGTAATAATATTAATTCCATCGGCTTTTATGATCAAAGCGAGGGGAACAGATACAGCGTTTGCTATAGTGACCAATATCCCGTAGGCTTTAAAATGGAAGCTAAAACGAGATCTTATTTTGATATGTGCTTTACGTTCTGGTGGCAGGCATGCACTTATCAAATCGGATTTATGTGTGTTGATGAATTTAATTCTATAATTTCGGATAGTATCGTTAGTATGAGCAAGGTTAGCGGTAGAAACGGTAGTAGCACTGAGAGCCATTATCTCTATTTCGTAACCGAAGCAGTTACGCCAGAGCCTGAGCCTACTCCCGGTGGAAGCGGCTCGGATAGCGAGGATGACGAAAATAACGAAGAAAATGATAGAAACAACAGAGAGGAGGGAGCAGTTACTACGGTTTCGCCAACTGGAAGCGGAATTATCTTTAACCCGATAATTCAAACCGAAAGAAACAGCGACTCCACAACCTATAAGCAGTTTGTTTATAGTCCCAACTAAAATTAAAAAGGGCAGAGATGAAAAGAATCTCTGTCCTTATGTTTTGTTTTGGAAATAATTAAACTTTATTAAAAAAGATCGTTCTTTTTACCGCACATATCGCAGTATCTGGAATTAACAGCCTCTCCGCAGTGGGGGCAGTATTTAAAATGTAAGGCTGCTTGTGGTTTAGCGGTTGATGAAACAGTGTTTGTCTTAGTGGAAATATTATTAACGGAAGGTCTATAAGAAGAATTAGTATTAGCGGGAGTTTTATTCTCTAAAGGCGACTCTACAGATGCTTTTTCTTGTTTTGTGTTTGAGGATATTTTTTTAGACTCTCTAACTAAAATAGATGTATTTTCTATTAATTCACCAAATCCGTATATGAAAAAGGTTGATACCCAAGCAAACAGTGAACCTAAACCGGCAACGAGAATTCCCACTAACACCATTCCCTCGCTAACTATCATTATAGCAATTCCCGATATTATGCTAAGAATTATCAAAACAACACATATTACGGTAGCTAAGCTTTTAATTTTTGAACCAATATTATCGTACATAACGATTACCTCCTAAAAATATATTATTTTTTAACAATGAGGCTATTATAGCATAATATTTTAAGAAAATCAACATTTTTTAATATTTTTCGAAAAAAATAAAATATTTTTTCAAAAAAGACTTGATTTTTATAAATAAATGTGTTATAATATCAAAGTCGACTTGGAGAGATGGCTGAGCTGGTCTAAGGCGCACGACTGGAAATCGTGTGAACGCTAATACCGTTCCGAGGGTTCGAATCCCTCTCTCTCCGCCATTTACCGCAATTCCAATGGGATTGCGGTTTTTATATTATTTAGCAAATATATTACTTTAAAATTTTAGGAGATAGATATGGAAAAAATATATACTGAAAACGCTCCCGAAGCAATCGGTCCATATTCGCAGGCAATAAAAGTCGGAAATTTGCTTTTCACATCGGGACAAATTGCAATCGACCCTGCGACCTCAACTGTAAATACTAATGATATAGTAGGGCAAACAGAGCAGGTTTGCAAAAACATTTCCGCAATTTTAGAGGCTTCAGGCACATCATTTGATAAAGTAATCAAAACAACCTGTTTTCTCGCCGATATGAACGATTTTGCGGCCTTTAACGAGGTTTACGCAAGATATTTCATTTCTAAGCCTGCACGTTCCTGCGTTGCGGTTAAGGCTCTTCCCAAAAACGTATTAGTAGAAATCGAGGTTATTGCAGAAATATAAGCTACCTTTGTGGAGGTTTAAAATGATACTTGCCATTGAAATAGAAAACTCAAAAATTAATTTTGGTATTTTTAATTCTTGCGGAGCTCTTAATCTAACCTTTAGTGTTGCTACGGATATCAATAAGACCTCAGACGAGTATGCGATTTTGCTTGACGGAATTTTGAATTATTATAAAGTTGATCGCACTCTTATTGAAGGTGTTTCGCTTTGCTCGGTCGTTCCGATGATAACAAATATCATTATTGAGCTGATGCGTGATTTGTTTGAAAATGCAACTATAATTCAGGTTCAAAAGGGTATCAAAACCGGATTTTCTATTAAGGTAGACAATCCTTCAGAGCTTGGCGCCGATCTCGTTGCGAACGCCGCTGCGGCTCTTGCAATTCAAAATAATGAGAATTTATCTGAGAAATCTTGTATTATTATCAATATAAGCACCGCAACCACGGTATTTGCACTTAATGAAAAAAGAGAATTTATAGGCGGTTGCATTTTTCCGGGTATTGATATGTCATTTAAATCCCTTCACGGAAATACCGCGCAACTACCTAATGTTTTGCCCACTTTGCCAACCAAAGCGATTGGCAAAAACTCGCAGGACTCTATTCGTTCGGGTGTTATTTTAGGAACTGCTATGATGATTGACGGATTTATTGAAAGATTTTCAAAGGAAATGTACGTTGATAATCCCAATATCTTTGTTACAGGTGAATACGCTCAAAAGATAATAGAGCTTTGTTCTTCGAACTACCGCTACATTCCAAGCTTAACACTTTACGGCTTATACTCTATATACAAAAACAATAATTCTTGATGATATTCGGCATAGCCGATTATTATATATTTTTATCGCACTGTACCTTTTTTATATTTATAGGACGGTAGCGCGGGTGGAAGTCCCGAAAGGAGAAACAAAATATGAAACTGATTTTTTGCAAAAAGACGGTACAGATGACCGTACTTAACGGAGGTGCAAAATGAGCAGACAATTGAAATCTCAAAAGCAGAAAACATTAGAATTAGTGCAGCTCTCAATGCTTGCGGCGCTCGTAGTTGTTCTTCAGATTTTAAGCGCCTTAATTCCACCGATAGGCGGAATGGTTTCAATAACGCTAACCTTGATTCCCGTTGTTATCGGAGCTATTCTTTTCGGTAAAAAGGGCGGGGCAATACTTGGATTTACATTTGGCGTAATAGTAATGATAAATTGCATTACAGCTCTTGATCCGGGCGGAAATATTCTTTGGAATACTAACCCTTTTCTTACCGCGTTTCTTTGTCTTCTCAAAGGTACGTTAGCAGGATTTGTACCCGCGGTTGTTTATTCAGCAGTTACAAGCAACAAAACCGTTAACACTACAAAGAAAATTTTTAGTACCGCACTTGCGGCAATGCTTGCCCCCATAGTTAATACTTCAACCTTTGTAATCGGAATGCTATTATTCTTTAAGGATACGTTAACCATTTGGGCGGACGGAAAGCCGATAATGCTTTATATTCTTTTAGGACTTGCAGGTTTGAATTTCTTGATTGAATTTATTATCAACATTATTTTGACTCCTGCAATAATCCGAATCGTAGACGTTGTTAAAAAGAAAACTATTCACTAATTTTATTGATAATTTATGATTAAGCACATAATAATATGGACTCTTAAGGATACTCTTTCTCCTGAAGAAAAGAGGGCCGTTAAGCTTAACGCAAAGCAGAATCTTGAAGCTTTGGTAGGAAAAATAGACGGTTTAATAGATTTAAAGATAGAAATTGATTTTCTTCCTACATCTAACGGAGAAATGATGCTCGACAGTACGCTTGAAAGCTTTGAGGCACTTAAGGCTTATGCCATTCATCCGGCTCATCAAGCCGCAGCAAATGAATTTGTACGTCCTTACACGGCATCAAGAAGCTGCGTGGATTTTGAAATCTAATAATTTATAGCATTATAAAAGCACGAATTGCGTATTATACAGAACGCTTTTTGTGCTTTTTCTAATATGTATTAATATTCATAATTTATGTATATTTATTCATAAAAACTTGTATAAACGCATAAAATATTAGAATTATTGAAAAAATATACTTTCTTATATAAATTCTATTATTTTATATGTAGTTATAGACAACAAAAAGTTAATTATATTGTTTAAATATGTGCAATTCAACTATTGACAAATACCGATATTCGTTGTATAATATACACAGTTGATTGAATATTATACAATTTACCAAAAATAATTAGATATGCCTACAAGGGCGGGAGGAAAAAATGGATAAGAGTAATATCAAAAAGGTAGTTCTCGCGTATTCGGGAGGACTTGACACATCGATAATCATTCCGTGGTTGAAGGAAAATTACAACAACTGTGAAGTAATCGCAGTTAGTGGAAACGTAGGTCAGGCAGACGAGCTTGAAGGACTTGAGGAGAAGGCTCTCAAGACCGGTGCTTCTAAGCTTTACGTTGAGGACCTTACTAATGAGTTTGTAGATGATTACGTAATTCCTACGGTTATGGCAGGAGCTAAGTACGAGGAGTATCTTCTCGGAACTTCCTTCGCACGTCCCGTTATTGCAAAGAGAATAGTTGAAATTGCTTTAGCAGAGGGCGCAGATGCTATTTGGCACGGGTGCACGGGTAAGGGTAATGACCAGGTTCGCTTTGAGCTTACCATAAAGGCATTCGCTCCCGATATACCTATTATTGCTCCGTGGCGTGAGTGGGATATTAAGTCACGTGAGGAAGAAATCGAATATGCAGAGGCACATAATGTTCCTCTTAAGATAAATCGTGAAACAAACTACTCAAAGGATAAGAACCTTTGGCACCTTAGCCACGAGGGTCTTGATCTTGAGGATGCAGGCAACGAGCCTATGTATGAAAAGGAAGGCTTCCTTGAAATGGGTGTTTCTCCTATTATGGCTCCCGATGCTCCCACATATATCACCCTCGACTTTGAGCAGGGGCGTCCCGTTGCTTTCAATGGTGAGAAGATGAGTGCTAAGGAAATCATTCTCGCGCTTAACAAGGTTGGCGGTGAGAACGGTATTGGTCTTCTTGATATCGTAGAGAACCGTCTTGTAGGTATGAAGTGTCGCGGTGTTTACGAAACTCCCGGTGGAGAAATTCTCTACGCTGCACACAACTATCTCGAAACCGTTTGTCTTGATAAGTATACCGCTCACAAAAAGGCTGAGCTTGCGGTAACCTTCGCAGATCTTGTTTATAACGGTCAGTGGTTCACACCTCTCCGTGAGGCTCTTTCAGCTTTCGTTGATAAGACTCAGGAGAACGTTACCGGTAAGGTAAGACTTAAGCTTTACAAGGGTAATATCATTAAGGCGGGTGTATGGAGTGATTACTCACTCTACTCCGAGGAGATTGCGACCTTTGGTGAGGATAATGTTTATAATCAGGCAGACGCTGCAGGCTTCATTAACCTCTTTGGCTTGCCTATAAAGGTTCAGGCTCAGGTTAAGGCTCAGAACAAGAAGAACTAAAGAAATAAAATCAAGGAGTTTTGCCTGCTGATTTTTTCAGCAGGCAAAAGGTGTTAAATAAGATATGGAAAAAATGTGGGCTGGAAGGTTTGCAAAAAGCCTTGATAGCAAGGCGGATGACTTTAATTCATCAATCCGCTTTGATTGTAAAATGTATAAGCAGGATATAATCGGCTCAATGGCACATGCCGAAATGCTTGCAAAGCAAAAAATAATTTCAGACGAAGATTGCCTCAGTATAACCAACGGACTTTCCTCAATTCTTGAGGATATCAATAGCGGTCTGCTTGAATTTGATATGGCCTGCGAGGATATACATATGTTCGTTGAAGCGGAGCTTACAAAAAGAATTGGCGATGCAGGCAAGCGCTTACACACGGCAAGAAGCCGAAACGATCAGGTAGCGTTAGATATAAGAATGTACCTTCGCGATAATGCAAATGACGTAATCGCATTATTAAAGGAATTGATAAACGCAATTCTATATAAAGCCGAAGAAGGTAAGGCAGCTATCGTTCCGGGCTACACGCATCTTCAAAGAGCGCAGCCTATTACATTCGGTCATCATTTAATGGCGTATGCTCAAATGTTCTTGCGTGATATTTCAAGGGTAGAGGATGCCGTTAAAAGAATGAATTATTCTCCTATCGGTTCTTGCGCTCTTGCAGGTACAACCTATGATACAGACCGTGATTTTGAGGCTGAGAAGCTTGGATTTTACGGTATCACTCAAAACAGTATCGACGGAGTATCGGACAGAGATTTCTGCGTTGAGCTTATGAGTGCTTTTTCTATAATTATGATGCACCTCTCGCGTTTTTCCGAGGAGATTATACTTTGGTCGAGCTGGGAATTCAAGTTTATTGAGCTTGATGATGCATATACCACCGGCTCATCTATTATGCCTCAAAAGAAAAATTCCGATATGGCGGAGCTTGTTCGCGGAAAAACCGGTAGAGTTTACGGAGATCTTTTAGGTCTTCTAACAACTCTTAAAGGACTTCCACTTGCCTATAATAAGGATATGCAAGAGGACAAGGAGGCAATTTTTGATGCCCTTGAAACTGTTTGTATGTGCTTGGATATTTTTGCTCCAATGATAAAAACGATGAAGCTTATACCGCAGAATATGTACAGAGCGGCGCAGGAGGGCTTTATTAACGCAACCGACCTTGCCGATTACCTCACCAAGAAGGGAATGCCGTTCCGTTCCGCGTATAAGATAGTCGGTCAAATAGTTGCCGAATGTATCGAAAAAAGGACCGTTCTTGATAATCTACCGTTTGAAGCATACAAAGCGCATTCCGATATTTTTGAGGACGATCTTTATAGGGAAATTTCGCTTGAAACCTGCGTAGAAAAGAGAATTTCCAAGGGAGGAACATCGGTTTCCTCGGTTGAAGCTCAAATAGCGTGGGTACGAAAGGAATTAACAAAATGAAAAAGATTTTTATAGACGGTAAAGCGGGAACAACAGGTCTTCGCATTTACGAGCGACTTGAAAGCAGAAAGGATATAGAAATAATTTTGCTTTCTGATGACGAAAGAAAGGACCCCGTTGCAAGAAAAAGAGCGCTCAATGAATGCGATATAGCGTTTCTTTGCCTCCCCGATGATGCGGCGAGAGAATCGGTTTCTATGATTGAAAACGACAACGTAGTTGTAATCGACACATCAACCGCACATAGAACTCTCGACGGTTGGTGCTACGGCTTTCCCGAGCTTTCCGCCGAGCTTGACTCCAAGTTAAAGAGCGCAAAGAGAATAGCTGTTCCGGGATGTCACGCAAGCGGCTTCATTGCTTTGGTTAAGCCCTTAATAGATGCAGGATTTATATCCGATGATGAGCTTTTGACCTGTCATTCGATAACAGGTTACAGTGGTGGCGGGAAAAAAATGATTGCCGATTATGAAAATGCCGAGCGTGATAATTTATTAGATGCACCAAGACAGTACGGAATAACGCAAACGCACAAGCACTTAAAGGAGATGCAGGCGATAACAGGGCTTAAGAATGCGCCGATATTCTGCCCGATAGTTTCCGATTTTTATAGCGGTATGATGGTTACTGTTCCGATTTTTGCTTCTCAACTGAAGAACGGAAAGAACGCTAACGATATTAAGACTTTATTTGCCGAAAAGTATAACACTTCATTGGTTAAGTACGAAGAAAACTTTGATGACAGTGGATTTATTTCTGCGGCAAAGCTTAAGGATTCAGATGCAATGACGGTTACTGTTGCAGGTAATGCAGATAGAATATTACTTATTGCAGTATATAACAATCTTGGTAAAGGTGCTTCAGGTGCAGCTATTGAATGTATGAACGTTGTTCTTAATCAAGAAAAAACCTTAGCATTGGATATTTAATTAATTATAAATTTGGAGAAAATTATGCTTAAACAGATAGATGGCGGCGTTTGTGCCGCAAATGGATTTTCGGCAAATGGAATTTTGTGCGGAATTCGTAAAAACAGAACAAAGAGAGATTTAGCGCTTATTATGAGCGATATACCTGCTTCTGCTGCTGCGGTTTATACTAAAAACTTAGTAAAAGGCGCTCCTCTTACCGTGACTAAAAACAATATTAGCGACGGTATTGCTCAAGCTATGATTTGCAATAGCGGTAACGCAAATACCTGCAACGCAAACGGAATTGAAATTGCAGAACAGATGTGCAAATTAGTTGCCGATACCACAAATATCAAGGCAACAGACGTTATAGTTGCTTCAACAGGTGTAATCGGTCAACCCTTATCAATAGATCCCATAGCGAGCAAAATAGCTGAACTTGCATCGGGACTCGGAGATAATAGCGACCTTGCTTGTGAAGCTATTATGACAACAGATACCAAGAAAAAGGAAATCGCATTTGAATTCGATGTTAACGGCACAACTTGCAAAATTGGCGGTATAGCAAAGGGAAGCGGTATGATTCACCCCAATATGGCTACTATGCTTGTTTTTGTAACTACCGACTGTGCAATAAGTGCGGAAATGCTTAACAAAGCACTCAAGAGTGACGTTGAAACCTCTTTTAATATGGTTAGCGTTGACGGCGATACATCTACTAACGATATGGTTAGCGTTATGGCGAACGGACTTGCAGGAAATGCTCTTATTGATTCTGATGGTGCAGATTTTGATGCGTTCTGCGAGGCGTTACACGGTGTTACCTCTTATCTTTGCAAGAAAATAGCGGCAGACGGTGAGGGAGCTACAAAGCTTCTTGAATGTACTGTTAGCGGTGCAGTTGATGATATTAACGCAAGAATTATAGCAAAATCGGTTATTTGCTCATCTTTGTTTAAAGCTGCTATGTTCGGTGCGGATGCAAACTGGGGACGTGTTCTCTGCGCTATCGGTTACAGTGGAGCAGACGTTGACGTTACAAAGGTTGACGTTAGCTTTGAATCTGTAAAAGGAAAAATTGACGTTTGCAAGAATGGCGCAGGTATTCCTTTTTCCGAGGAAGTTGCAAAGGAAATTTTGCTTGAGTCGGAAATTAAGATTATTATCGGAGTAGGCGACGGAAATGGTCAAGCTATTGCTTGGGGCTGCGACCTTACTTACGATTACGTTAAAATTAACGGCGATTACAGAACATAAGCCTTGGAGGAACATATGGAATTAGGACATGCACAAAGGGCGCAGGTGCTTGTAGAAGCGCTCCCTTATATTCAGAAATATAATAATAAAATTATCGTAATCAAATACGGCGGAAACGCTATGATAAACGAGGAGCTCAAGGAAGCGGTAATGGGAGATATCGTTTTACTCTCCCTTATCGGTGTAAAGGTTGTTCTTGTTCATGGAGGCGGACCTGAAATTACCGATATGCTTTCTAAGGTCGGAAAAAAGACAGAGTTTGTTGACGGTCTTCGAGTTACCGATAAGGAAACTGTTGATATAGTTCAAATGGTTCTTGCAGGCAAGATAAACAAAAATCTTGTAAATCTTCTTCAGTGTAAGGGCGGCAAGGCAATCGGACTTTGCGGTATCGACGGTCATATGATAAAAGCCGCTCCTAAAAAAGCAGAGCTTGGATTCGTTGGAGAAATAACGGACGTAAACGTTACTCCGATTCTTGACGTACTCGAAAAAGGATACATTCCCGTAATTTCAACTGTCGGATACGATAACGAGGGCAATAGCTATAACATTAATGCAGATACCGCGGCGGCAAAAATTGCGGGTCAGTTGAAATGCGAAAGCTTTATCTCTATGACCGACATTGCGGGAATTCTTCGTGACAAGGACGATCCCTCTACTTTAATTTCTAAAATTTACGTTAGCGAAGCGCCTCAGCTCGTTGCGGAAGGCATTATTTCAGGCGGAATGATACCAAAAATCGAGTGTTGCATTGAAGCTATACGCAGAGGAGTTAAAAAGGTATTTATTATCGACGGTAGAGTACCTCACTCTATACTCATCGAAACACTTACCGATGCGGGTATCGGAACAATGTTTGTTACGGGAGATAATATTAAATGAATATAAAAGAAATTGACAATCAATATGTCGCCTCAACGTATGCACGCTTTCCTATTTGCATTAAAAGCGGTAAAGGTTCTCTTGCGTACGATGAGGACGGAAATGAATATATTGACTTAGGTACAGGTATTGCTGTAAATACCTTTGGATATTCTGACGATGAATGGGTTGCGGCAGTAACTACGCAGCTTGCGAAGCTTCAACACACGTCAAATCTTTATTATAGCGAGCCTTGCGCAATGCTCGCAGAGCTTCTCTGCAAGAAAACTAATATGAAAAAGGTTTTTTTCTCTAATTCGGGAGCAGAGGCTAATGAATGTGCTATTAAAGCTGCGAGAAAGTACGGTGAGCTTAACAAGGGCGCTGAATATACAACGATTATAACGCTTAAGGATAGCTTTCACGGTAGAACCGTAACAACACTTGCGGCAACAGGTCAAGACGTTTTTCACAAGGATTTTTTACCTTTGACGAGTGGTTTTGTTTATGCAGAGCCAAACAACGTAGAGAGCGTTGAGTCGCTTCTCAAAGCAAATAAATGCTGCGCTATTATGTTCGAGGTAGTGCAGGGTGAGGGAGGAGTTCGTCCCTTATCTCAAGAATTTTTGACGGGCATCCAATCTCTTGCAGAAAAATATGACGTATTACTCATAGCAGATGAGGTTCAGGTAGGAAACGGAAGAAGCGGAGAGCTTTACGGGTATATGAATTACGGAATAACTCCCGATATCGTAAGCACCGCAAAGGGACTTGCAGGAGGACTTCCTATGGGCGCAACGTTGCTCGGTGAAAAGGTAAAGGACGTGCTTGGAGTTAGTATGCACGGCTCAACCTTTGGAGGAAACCCTGTGTGTGCATCCGGAGCTCTTAACATTATTTCAAGACTTGATGATGCTATGCTTGCAGGTGTTAAAGAGAGAAGTGCGTATATTTTTAACGAATTATCAAATGCAAAGGGTGTAAAAAGCGTTAGTGGACTTGGACTTATGATAGGCATTGAAACCGAGCGCCCCGCATCAGATATAATCGATGAATGTCGCAAAAACGGCGTTTTGGTTATCAAAGCAAAGCAAAAGGTTAGATTGCTCCCGGCATTAAATATTGATATGGATTTACTAAAAAAATCAATCCAAATAATTAAGGAGGCTTGTGCAAAATGAAGCATTTATTGAAGCTTATGGATCTCTCCGAAAAGGAGATTGTTGAAATACTTAATCTTGCCGATCAGTTAAAATATGAAAAGAAAAACGGTATAGAGCATCATTTACTCAAAGGAAAAACTCTCGGTCTTATTTTCTCAAAATCATCAACCAGAACAAGAGTTTCCTTTGAAGTGGGTATGTACGATCTTGGTGGTAATGCACTCTTTTTAAGCTCTCGTGACCTTCAAATCGGTAGAGGAGAGCCTGTTCAGGACACCGCAAGAGTTCTTTCACGCTATCTTGACGGTATTATGATTAGAACCTTTGCACAATCCGAGGTAGAGGATCTCGCAAAGTACGGTAGCATTCCGATAATTAACGGTCTTACCGATTATTGTCATCCTTGCCAGGTTCTTGCAGACCTTATGACTATTCGTGAGCACAAGGGTACTCTTGCAGGTCGAAAAATCTGCTATATCGGTGACGGAAATAATATGACTAACTCAATAATCGTTGGTTGTATTAAGATGGGCATGGAGGTATCCGTTGCTTGTCCTAAGGGATACGAGCCCGATGCTGAAATTATGGCTTGGGCAAATGAGTTCGGCAAATTCACTTGCACCGAGAACATTCTCGAAGCCGCAAAGGATTCGGACGTTCTTTACACCGATGTATGGGCATCTATGGGGCAAGAGGCTGAGGCAGAGGAGCGCAAAAAGATATTCAAGGATTATCAAATTAACGCAACTGTTATGTCTGTTGCAAAGAGTGATGCAATGGTTATGCATTGCTTGCCTGCACACAGAGGTGAGGAAATCACCGAGGATGTGCTTGAAGCCCATGCAAACGAGATATTCGACGAGGCAGAGAACAGACTCCACGCGCAGAAGGCTGTACTTGTTAAATGTATGCTTTAATAATAAATATAACAAAAACGCTTTCGCCGTGGCGAAAGCGTTTTTGTTAATTATTTATTCAGTAAGCTCTCCCTTAACTGCAGGAGCAGAAAGGTCGACGTTTATTCTTGTAAGGTATTTCGGCTTTGCTTTTTCCAGAACTGCTTGAGGCGTAATTATCAATTCAGCAATATCTTCTCTTGAGGGAATTTCATACATTAACGGCATCATTACTTCTTCCATAATAGAACGTAATCCGCGCGCACCTGTATTTCTTTCGATTGCAAGAGAAGCAATCGCCATAAGAGCATCATCCTCAAAGGTAAGCTCAACGCCATCCATTTCAAACATCTTTTTATACTGCTTGATAATTGAATTTTTAGGCTCTGAAAGTATTCTAACAAGAGATTCCTTATTAAGATCATCCAAGGTAACTATAGCGGGAATACGGCCAACCAATTCGGGAATTAAACCGTATTTCACGATATCGTGCGCTTGAACATCCTTAAATATACCTTTTTCTTTACGCTCCGCCTTTTTCTTGATTTCGCTTGTAAATCCTATCGACTGATTGCCCTGACGCTTTTCAATAAGCTTTTCAAGTCCGTCAAAGGCACCTCCGCAAATAAAGAGAATGTTCTCGGTATTTATTTGAATAAACTCTTGATTCGGATGCTTTCTTCCGCCTTGAGGTGGAACATTTGCAACCGTACCCTCGAGAATTTTCAAAAGTGCCTGCTGAACTCCTTCGCCCGAAACATCTCGCGTTATCGAACGGTTCTCGCTCTTTCTTGCAATTTTATCAATCTCATCGATATAAATGATACCTTTTTCCGCAAGCTCTATATCATAATCTGCGGCTTGAATTAAACGAAGAAGAATATTTTCAACGTCCTCTCCAACGTATCCCGCTTCGGTAAGAGTAGTAGCATCTGCGATTGCAAATGGAACCTTCAAGGTTTTTGCAAGCGTTTGAGCAAGATAAGTTTTACCAACGCCCGTAGGTCCTATCAAAAGCACGTTGCTCTTTTGAAGCTCAATAGGCGCTTCATCAAGCTCAGCGTTCTTTTTCTTAGCATCATTTTTTTCCTTACGGTACAAAATTCTTTTGTAATGGTTATATACTGCAACCGAAAGCGCCATTTTGGCATCGTCTTGACCGATAACATACTGATCAAGAGTATCCTTTATCTGCATCGGCTTAGGCAAGCTATCAAAGGAAAGATCTCCAAATTCACTCTCCGCAACTGTGTTTTCATATATAAGCTGCTGACAAGCATCAACACAAAAATCACAAATATACGCACCCGTGGGGGAGGGAATCAAAAAGTTTGCCTGTGTTTCCTTTCTGCCGCAAAACGAGCAAAAACGAACGCCGTTATTAGTGTTATTAGATGACATTTTAATTCCTTTCGCAATTAAGCCTTAGCCTGATCTCTGCTTGACAAAACCTTATCTACAAGACCGTACTCAAGCGCTTGACTTGCAGTCATAAAATTATCGCGCTCTGTATCTCTTGCTATTTCCTCGATAGAACGACCAGTATTGCTTGCAAGAATTCTATTAAGATTATCTCTTGTGCGCAAAATAAGATCGGCTTGAATTTTAATATCAGTAGCCTGACCCTTTGCGCCTCCAAGCGGCTGATGAATCATTATTTCACTGTTTGGCAACGCAATACGCTTACCCTTTGCTCCCGATGAGAGCAAGAAAGCGCCCATACTTGCCGCCATACCGATACAAATTGTCGATACGTCACACTTAATAAAATTCATCGTATCATAAATAGCCATACCTGCGGTAACCGATCCTCCGGGACTGTTTATATAGAAATAAATGTCCTTATCAGGATCTTCAGCCTCAAGGAAAAGAAGCTGAGCAACAACCAAGGAGGCAGTTGCGTCATTTACTTCATCCGACAAAAAAACTATTCTATCATTGAGTAAGCGTGAAAAAATATCATAAGCGCGCTCGCCTTTACCCGTCTGCTCTATAACAGTGGGAACAAGAGCGTTATATATTCCTTTTTCGTAATTAAACATAGCAAATTACCTCCTAAAAATTGTTGTTATATTATTTGCGATCGAAATCACTTAACAGTTACCTCTGCCTTTTCGATAACAAGCTCCATAGCCTTCTGAACCTTCATATCAGCGGCAATTGCTTCAGAATCGATGCTTGCCTTAACCTGATCAAGCTCAACACTGTAAGCGGTAGCAATTCTCTCATACTCGGCATTAATATCATCCTCAGAAACCTCGATATTCTCAAGAGCGGCAATCTTTTCAAGAGCAAGTCTTGCCTTAACCTGACGCTCTGCCTGAGGTCTCATCTGCTCACGGAGCATATCAAGATTCATACCTGTATATTTGAAGTAAGTATTGAGATCGAGTCCCTGAGAGCGGAGTCTTGTATCGTAGTCACGAACAAAGTTCTCGGTTTCTGCTACGAACATAGGCTCGGGAATATCAGCCTCAAGGCTTTCGATAAGAGCCTCAACAAGCTTATCCTCCATAGCGGCATTAGCAGAAGATTCATTTCTCTTAGCAATCTTTGCCTTAATATCGCTCTTATATTCATCTAATGTATCAAATTCAGAAACATCCTTTACAAATTCATCATCAAGCTCGGGAAGCTCTACCTTGGTAATAGAATGAATCTTTACCTTGAATACAGAAGGCTTACCTGCAAGATCTGCAGCGTGATACTCCTCGGGGAAGGTAACGTTAACGTCAAATTCCTCGTCTATATTCTTACCAACGATCTGCTCCTCAAATCCGGGAATGAAAGAGCCTGAGCCAAGCTTAAGCGCATAATCTGTACCCTTACCGCCCTCGAAAGCAACGCCATCGCAGAAGCCCTCAAAATCGATAACGGTTGTGTCACCCATTTCAGCAGCTCTATCGGTGATTTCGATTTCTCTCGAGTTTCTCTCGCGAACCATATTGATCTCACGGTCAACATCCTCGTCAGTAACGGGAGCAACTACCTTCTCAACCTTTATGCCAAGATAATCCTTAATTTCTACCTCGGGCTTTACATAAACCTTAGCGGAGAGAACAAGTCCGTTGTCGTCGATAGAAACAACGTCAAACTCAGGCTGACCTACTACGTCAAGCTTTGCCTCTGCAATAGCCTCGGTGTATACCTCGGGAATAAGATCGTTTATAGCATCCTCATAGAAAACGCCCGTACCGTACATCTTTTCGATAATAGCTCTGGGAGCCTTACCCTTTCTGAATCCCGGTACAGTGATATTCTTTGCCTGCTTCTGATATACTGCGCTAACTGCTGCATTGAACTTTGCGCTATCAACAGCAATCTGCAATTCATATCTGTTCTTTTCGATGTTTTCAGTTTTAATTAAACTCATTTCGGTTTAACCTCCATATATTTTATATTTTCACATCTTATATATTTTACTTTTTTTTAGTCAATTTGTCAATAGATTTTGACGTTTTTTATACAATTTGCGGAAGAAAATCAATAAAATCCGCAGAAATCATTTTAAATTTTATTCCCTCATACTCAAAAAGAGAACTAACATTATAAACTCCGTGAATATGACCGAAATAAACTCGATTAATTTCGTAATCCTTTAGTAGCGCCACAAGCTCATCACAAACAAAATCATTCCATACGGGAGGGAAGTGGAAGAATACTATAATCTCCTTATTAGTTTCCGATTGAAGTTTTTTTGCCTCATCAAGCGACATTTTAAGACGTATTCTTTCACGGTTTAAAACCTTATCATAATCTGCATTTACCGAGGCTTGCGGTTGAGTGCTTTTATCAACGAACCAACCTCGAGAGCCTGCGAGAATATAATTTTCAACCTCTACCGCACCATTGTAAAGTATTTCAATCGTGTCAAGCGAATTAGCCTCAAAAAAATTCTTCATTTTTTTAGCGGTACTCCACCAAAAATCGTGATTTCCTTTCATCAAGATTTTTCTGCCGGGAAGCTCATTTATCCATTTTAAATCGTGTATACTGTCTTCAAGAGTAAGCGACCAAGAAATATCTCCGGGGATAATAACCGTATCATCGTAACTCACCACAGATAACCAATTTTTTTGTAATCTTTGCGTATAATTCTTCCACTTGTCGCCAAAGACTTCCATCGATTTTTCGTTTGTTAAAAGATCTAAATGTAAATCCGAAATAACAAAAAGTGACATAGCTTTTATCCTTTCTTAAAATATTTCATAGCACTGTATTGTATAATAATCTTTTTTTCGTAAATAATATAATCACAATCCAATATTAAAGGAGGATTATAAAATGAATCAAAATGAAAAGAGCTGCTCCACCAAAAAGTATGGTAGCAAGGAGCATATCAAAGGAATTTGCTGCAACGTAAAGAATTGTATTCATCACGATTGCGACACCTACTGTACCGCAGAGCAGATTGCTGTAGGTCCCAGCAGCGCAACATGCAGTGCAGATACCGTTTGCGCCACCTTTAAGGAAAGAAAGTAACCTAAAGGCCTCAAAAGCTTGGGCTGTCGCTTATGTGACAGCCCTGTTTATTTACATAAATTTGTAAACCTCATCAAGCATTGCATCGGTTTCTATAACCGTATTGAAGTTGACCTTGCGCTTATCAAGATTACGTAAAGGATAGGAAATCTCGGTAGAAGTAAGAGCTGAAAGCTCATCAAGAGCCGCAGTTCCGTCGGATGCCTCCTTGCATGCTATCGACTTATAAACGTCTGCGGCAAATTTATAGGGGCTTGCGGTAGAAACGACCACCATAGGCTTCGTATCGTTAGAATCATTAACATACTTTTCCGCACAATTAAATGCAACCGAGGTATGCGTATCGGCAAGATAACCGTAGTCGGTATAAACCTTACGCAAGGTTGCGGCGGTTTCATTCTCATCGGCAAAATAACCTACAAAGTTTTGCTTAATGATATCCATAGCATCAGCACTTACCTCATACTTGCCTACTTCATTAAGCTTTTTCATACAAGCCGCAGTTTCCTCTGTACCCGCGGTAAAGTAGAGAAGTCTTTCAAGGTTGCTCGAAATAAGAATATCCATTGATGGGGACATCGTAAGGTGGAAAGCACGGTTTTTGTCATAAACGCCGCTATTAATGAAATCCGTAAGAATGTTATTTGCATTAGATGCGCAAACCATTTTATCAATCGGAAGTCCCATTCTCTTTGCAAGATAAGCCGCAAAGATATTTCCAAAATTACCCGTAGGAACACATACGTTTATTTTATCACCAAGCTTAATTTCGCCTTGATTAAGAAGGTCGCAATAAGCAGAGAAGTAGTAAACTATCTGCGGAGCAAGTCTACCCCAGTTTATAGAATTTGCGCTGGAAAGAATATAAGAATTTTCTAAAAGCTTTTCCTTTGCCTGAGGATTTGAGAAAATCTTCTTAACGCCCGTTTGAGCATCGTCGAAGTTGCCCTTAATAGCGCATACGTTAACGTTTCCTCCGGTTTGTGTAGCCATTTGGAGCTTTTGAACCTTACTTACACCGTCAACGGGATAGAATACCATTATTTTTACGCCCGCAACGTCCTTATGACCCTCAAGAGCCGCTTTACCTGTATCACCCGAAGTAGCAACAAGAATAAGGGCTGTATTTTTTTCTCCGGTTTTAACAAGCGCACGAGAAAGCAATCGGGGCATTATTTGAAGCGCCATATCCTTGAATGCGGCAGTAGGACCTTTCCAAAGCTCCAATGAATATGTATTATCCTTCACCTTTTTTAACGGTGCCGCTCCTTCAGGAAAGGACTCTGCACAATACGCATTGTTAGCATCCTCTAAAAGCTCATCGTAGGTATAATCCGAAAGATACATAGAAAGAATCGTAGCAGCTCTTTCGGGATAGCTCATTTTAGCTATTCGTGAAATATCTTCAATTGAAACGGAAGGAATGCTATCCGGAACGAAAAGACCTCCATCGGCTGCGAGTCCATTTTTAATGACCTCGGAAGCCTTAAAAAGCTTTTTCTCGGAGTCTCTTGTACTAAAAAACATCATGATTAAGAATACCTCTTTTTATATTTTATATTTTATATTTATTTTCTGATTTTTATTTGCGCTTTTTCATAAAATGATTTTACGCGCCAAATGCGTTTTCGATATGGTTTATATTCAAAAGTGACTTATCCGCTTTTTTCAAATAAACCTCAATTACGTCGAAGCGTGGTTGATATTTATTGAATTTAGGATTGTCCTTTAAAAATCCCCTTGCCGCCTGAATGGTTCGCATTTGCTTTTGTTTATTAACCGCAGATGACGGTGGACCAAAGGGTGAATAAAGATCATCATCAACGCTTCGCGCCTTGACCTCAACGAAAACTATCATTTTTGTCTTTCGATGAAATGCGACTATATCAAGCTCGTTGTGCGAAAAATGTAGATTTCTACTCAATATTTTGTAGTGATTTTTCTTTAAAAGCTTCACGGCAAGCTTTTCGCCTAAATCTCCAATTTCCTTTGTTGTCATAATTATTTATCTAAGAAACGAATAAATTTCTGTCTGTAAATCGTAGGCTCTGCGCCGTAAAGCCTTAAAAGCTCCATATGCTCTCGTGTTCCGTAGCCTTTATGCTTTGCTATGTTATATTGCGGAAACTGCTTGTCCATCTCAATACACAATCTATCACGCGTTACCTTAGCAAGAATAGAAGCCGCAGCAATCGACGGAGAGATAGCATCACCGTGAATAACGGGTCTTGCGTTGATTGGAAAATCTCTTACGATATTTCCGTCGACCAAAGCAAAATCCGCCTTTTGAGCAAGATTATTTATGGCTCTGCGCATAGTGTTCATCGTAGTTTCAAGAATATTTGTGTTATTTATTTCTTCCACCGAGCCTTGTTCAATTGAAAAAGCAATAGCCGACTCACAAATAATATCAAAAAGCTTTTCTCTTTTCTTCTCGGTAAGCTTTTTAGAATCGTTTAAGCCCTCAATATAAAGTCCGCAGGGAAGTATTACGGCAGCCGCTACCACGGGACCGCAAAGAGGTCCTCGCCCGGCTTCATCAACACCGCAAACAAATTTATAGCCTTGCTCGTAAAGTTCATTCTCAAGTGTATATTCAAGCATAATTTACTCCTTACTTATCAAATCAAGAGCATCAAGCGATATACGTCCTATCTTTCCCGCCCTGAATTCGTCCAAAAGCATATTGGCAGTACGTTCGGTATCAATTTCTCCTCCCGAAATACAAAATCCGCGCTTCTTTCCTATCAGCTTTAATAATTCGTAATTATCCATCTCATCAAAAGAGGGAAGTGAATCTATTTTATATCTTGCACAAAGCAAAGAAGGATATCGCTCTCTAAGCTTTCCGCAAAGAATCATAGCGATAGTTTCTATATCGAGTATATCGTCCTTGATAGCACCTGTAACCGCAAGATTTTCACCCACGGATTGCTCCTCAAACTTGGGCCAAAGAACGCCAGGCATATCAAGCAGCATAATTCCGATATTCGTTGTTACCCATTGTTTATTTAGAGTTACACCAGGACGGTTTTCAACCTTTGCTTTTTTGTTACCTGAAATTTTATTTATGAGGGAAGATTTTCCTACGTTTGGAATTCCAACGACCATAGCCTTGAGTGAGCGACCGTTCATTCCTTTTTCCTCATATCTCGCAAGCTTTTTTTCACAAAGCTGACGAATGGCGGGAGCGATTTTTTGCAAGCCTTGACCGCTTATACAGTCGGTTTCGATACATATAGCATCTTCCTTTGTGTATGCTTCTATGAAGCGCTTCGTAACCGCAGGATCCGCAAGTGATGCCTTATTTAACAAAACTATAAACGGCTTTCCTGCGCAAAGCTTTCTTATTTCGGGATTTCGTGAGCTATACGGTATTCTTGCATCAAGGAGCTCTATTACCGCATCTACGTTTTTTAAATTTTCTGATATAAGTCTTCGGGTCTTCGCCATGTGGCCCGGAAACCATTGAATTGTTTGTGACGGCATTTATTTACTCCTTTTTTAATTTGCTTATATTATTATTTAACCGTACCCATTTTATTTATTGGAGTCATTCTGAATATTACCTTACCCAGAATTTGTCTTTGGTCATAGCAGCCCTCCATACGGCTATCAGCGGAATTAAGACGATTATCGCCCATAACGAACACCTCGCCCTCACCAACAGTCCATGATTTGACTGACGGATAAGAGCTTAAATGACCGTCGCTAAGACTATAACGAATATAATCCTCCTCAAGCACCTCTATACTGCCGTCGGAATGTGTAAGGGTTACCTGCATACCTTTTGCAAAATGAGCAACCTCAACAGTGTCACCCGGTAAGCCTATCACTCTTTTTACAATAGGCTTATTCAAATTTCCGTTATCATGGATAACAACAATATCTCCGTATTGCGGCTTATAAAACAAGCTCCAAATTACAACTCTATCTTGATTGTGGAGCGTATTAAGCATTGAATCACCGTCTACCATACAAGATTTGCAAACGAACGAGAATACGAGTATTATAATCGCAAGAAAGATAACAACAAGCTCAAGCTGCTCTATAAAGCCCTTTGTGAAAGAGCCTTTTTCTTTTTTTGGAGAAATATTCTGATTAACGTTTTCTTGCATAAGAATACCTCCATTCTTAACTGTTTTTTATCACTTTTTATTATTTCTAAATTACTTAACAAGCATTTCCATAAGGGTATGACCCTTAGAAACGTAATTCTGAGTTGCTTTAGCCGTAAACTCATTAAAGGTATCAACGCCCTCTACATCTTCCCCGGAGGAATAGATGAAGAAGGGAACAGGGGTTATCGTATGAGTTCTTATCGCAAGAGGCGTAGGATGATCGGGAAGAACCATTATCTTAAAATCATCCCCGCTATTCTTTAAATATTCATAAACCGGAGCGAGTATTTTTTTATCGATAAGCTCGATAGCCAAAACCTTATTCTCAATCTCTGCTCTGTGACCGCACTCATCAGGACCTTCAACGTGAACGTAAACGTAATCTGCGCCATCCTTAAACGCTTGGATAGCGGCATTCGCTTTACCTTCATAATTTGTATGAACATTACCCGTAGCGCCTTCGACGTCTATTGATTTCATTTCTGCACAAAGACCTATACCCTTGATAAGATCAACCGCCGAAATAACAACTCCGTTAAGTCCCCATTTTTCCTTGAATGACGGAAGCTGAGGCTTCTTTCCGGGACTCCAAAGCCATGCAGAGTTAGCAGGCTTTAATCCCTTTGCCTTTCTTGCAATGTTAACGGGATGGTCCTTAAGGATATCATAGCTCTTTTTCATAAGCGACAAAAATTCCTCGCCGCCGTTATCAATTTTAGGTAAGTATTCGCCTATACGCTTTCCAAGTATATCGTGGGGACGCGTAAAATCATATTTATCGTTACCGTTTTTCCATATCAAGCAATGGCGGTAGCTTATACCGGTGTAAAATTTCTTTATATCATCGCCCATATTTGCTTCAAGCGCTTTAATAAGCTCATCCGCTTCAGCAGTTGAAATTTCATCGGCACTATGGTCGAGAATTATTCTATCCTCATAATTCTCTTGCTCCTCTGTGAGAGTTACTACGTTACATCTATACGCTGTTTCATCATCAGCCATCTTTATACCAATACTGAAAGCCTCAAGAGGGGAGCGTCCCTTAGAATATATTTTGGGGTCAAAGGAAAGAATAGCCATATTAGCGGTATCACTCTCGGGTACCATGCCCTCGGGTACGTTAGAAACCGTTCCTACAAAGGATTTTTTAGCAAGCATATCCATCGTAGGCTTATCCGCTTTCTCCATAGGAGTCATATTGCCAAGAGCCTCAACCTTTTCGTCAGCCATTCCATCGGGAATCAAAACTAAGTATTTCATATGTTTTAAACCTCTATGTTAAAATTAAAATCATTACAAATGCGAATTAATTATATAAATATAAGCATTCATGATAATTATATCA
>JAZRGA010000046.1:0-56401 GCA_045643945.1 Eubacteriales bacterium
AATCGGCGGAAGTTTGTTGGGAACACAAAAATACTTATTTGCAATAATCGTTTTTTCTATTACTTTAGTTGTAAGCATTATCGGTTGGATTATATATAACTACATAAATAGCAAGAGGTGTTAATATGTTAGAAACAAAAGAACTTGTTAAAATTTACAAACCCAAAAAGGGTGTACCTGTAACGGCGCTCGATAAGGTTTCGCTTAAATTCCCCGATAAGGGAATGGTTTTCCTTTTGGGTAAATCGGGTAGCGGCAAATCCACCCTTTTAAATTTGCTTGGCGGACTTGATAATTACAACAGCGGTGAAATTATAATAAAGGGCGTTTCTTCAAAGAATTTCAGGCAAAGTCATTTCGATTCCTACCGTAACACCTATGTTGGCTTTATTTTCCAAGAATACAACGTGCTTGATGAGTTTACGGTTGGTGCAAATATAGCATTGGCAATTGAGCTTCAAAACCGTAAGGCAACCGACGAGGAAATAAACGCCATTTTAAAAGAGGTTGATTTAGAAGGCTTTGGCGACCGTAAGCCTAACGAACTTTCGGGCGGACAAAAGCAAAGAGTTGCAATTGCGGGAGTTATGGCGATGCAGCCAAAGTGCATAATTTTTGACGAATCAACGGCAATGCTTGACCCTCTTGGCAGAAAAGAGGTAATGAATTCGATAATCAAGCTTAACCGTGAAAAGAATATAACGGTAGTAATGATAACGCATTATATGGATGAAGCCTCTATGGCGGATAGAATAGTAGTTCTCAATGACGGAGCTTTGCTTCTTGACGGAACGCCGAGCGAGGTGTTTGAGCAGGAAAAGACTCTCGTTGATTGCGGACTCGCTATTCCTCAATGCACCGAGGTAGTTCATAGATTGCGTGAGTGCGGAATATCTCTTGATGGAGATTGCGTTTCCTTTGAAGATTGCGTCGAGCTTATCGCGCAGTCGATTATGAGCAATAAAAATAAAGGATAACAGAAAAATGGCAGATATAACCATAGAGAGCTTGAATTATTATCACGGCAAGGGTACGCCGTACGAGATAAAAGCGCTTGATGATATAAATTTAAATATAAAAGAGGGCAGAATAACGGGAATTATAGGGCATACGGGCTCGGGAAAATCTACTCTCGTTCAGATGCTTAACGGTATATTAAAGCCATATTCGGGCAGAGTGCTGCTCTCGGGCGAGGATATATGGAAAAGGCATAAGAGCATACGCGAGGTAAGATTTAAGGTAGGACTTGTAATGCAATATCCCGAGTATCAGCTCTTTGAGGAAACGGTTTATAAGGATATTGCCTTCGGACCTAAAAATATGGGTCTTAAGGATGCGGAAATAGACGCTTCTGTAAGAGAGGCGGCAGGCTTTGCCGACCTTTCGGAGGAGCTTTTCGATAAATCCCCCTTTGACCTATCGGGCGGACAAAAGCGCAGAGTCGCAATAGCGGGAATTATCGCTATGCGCCCCGACGTGCTTGTTTTGGATGAGCCCGCCGCAGGACTTGACCCACGCGGACGCGCGGCTATTTTCGGTAATATAGTTAATTATCAAAGAAAAAGCGGAAGGACCGTTGTAATAGTAAGTCACAGTATGGAGGATATGGCTAAATACTGCGATGACCTTATAGTTATGTCGGAGGGAAAGGTATTGCTTTCGGGAAAGTGCGAGGAGGTATTTTCTCATTCCGATAAGCTTTTCGAGGTAGGACTCGATATTCCGCAGGCGACGAAGCTCCTTATTGCTCTCAAGAAAAAAGGCTTCGACGTTGATTGCGGTGCGTACACGGTTGAAGATGCGCTTGAGCAAATCAAAAAAATGTATGAAATTTAATTTTAAATTTAAAAATAAAATTAAAATCAAAAATAAATTTTGAAAGAAGATAAAGATGAGTGGTATTTCGTTTGGACAGTATTATCCTGCAGACTCGCTTTTGCATAAGCTTGACCCGAGAATAAAAATAATACTGACAATACTTTATATAGTCTGTTCCTTTATATGTCAAAACGTAATAAGCTATGCGCTGCTGCTGTTGTCGGCATTATTCCTTGTAGCGATAGGCAGAGTGCCGTTAAAGATAATTTTAAAGGGACTTAAGGGCGTGCTTTTTATCCTTATGTTCACCGCGATATTAAACGTATTCTGGACAACGGGTGACGCGCTTTTGCTTCAGTGGAAGTTTATATCTATATATGCAGAGGGCTTGTATGCGGCTTTGTTTATAGTGATAAGAATATCGGTGCTTATTATAGGAACGGGTATGCTTTTAACCTATACAACAACCCCAATAGCGCTTACCAATGCAATCGAGGACCTGCTTTCTCCCTTAAAAAAGCTTCACGTTCCTGTTCATTCCTTTGCTATGATGATGACGATTGCGCTTAGATTTATTCCTACGCTTTCCGAGGAGGCGGAGAGAATAATGACGGCTCAAAAGGCGAGAGGCGCAGACTTTTCAAGCGGTGGACTTATTCAAAGAGCAAAGGCGCTTATTCCCGTGCTTATTCCGCTTTTCGTTTCGGCATTTAACCGTGCGGGCGACCTTGCGGTTGCCATGGAGTGCCGTTGCTATAACGGAGGAGAGGGAAGAACGAGAATGAACGTTCGCCGTATAAAATTTACGGACTTTATTCCGCTTATTTTGATAGTTGCCTTCGGTGCAGGACTTATAGCGCTTAATATTCTCGGAATAGGATATACGGCGTGAGGGTAGGGTATGAAAATATTACTTAGAATAGCCTTTTTAGGCAAGGCGTATTGCGGCTATCAGGTTCAGCCTAACGGAGTTACCGTTCAGCAAAGACTTAACGAAGCGGCAAAGGACCTTTTCGGATATGACTGTGATATAGTTGGATGCAGTCGCACGGATAGCGGAGTTCACGCAAACGAATTTTACGTTGCGGTGTCTAAAAAGGGAGAGGGATTTATAGAAACCTCTATCCCCGTTGAAAAAATTCCGCAGGCTATTTCGGTAAGGCTTCCGAATGATATTTCGGTGCTTTCGGCAAGCATGGTAGAGGATAGCTTTCATCCGAGATATGACGTGATTTATAAGGAATATGTTTATCAAATTTGGAACGGCAGAGCAAGAAATCCCTTTTTGGTGGACCGAAGCTGGCACTGTCCAAAGCCTATTGACGGTAAAGCGCTTGAAAGAATGCAGATAGCGGCAAGAGTCTTTGTCGGAAAAAAGGATTTTGCTTCTTTTATGGCGGCAGATTCAAAAATAAAGGACTCGGTAAGAACAGTTATCGATGCAAGCGTAACGAGAGAGGGCGACCTTATCGTTTTTCGGGTGAGCGCCGACGGATTTCTTTATAATATGGTAAGAATTTTTACGGGAACGCTTATCGACGTCGCATACGGAAGAATAGACGTAGACGATATCGAGCGTATAATAAAGGCGTGCGACCGTAGCGAAGCGGGAAGCACCGCACCGCCCGAGGGACTGTTTTTAAATAAAGTAGTTTATAAATAATTAAAAATTTAAAGTAATTGATATAATGATTAACAGAGGAAAGGAGGAGTATTTGTGAAGGAACAAAAATTTAACGCAAAGAAATTATTAAAGGAAATAAAGAATAATATCGGAAAGCGTGCGCCCGACGAGGATGTAGTGCGTGAGGAAGACCTTGATAGCTTGAATGATATGAATAATATGAATGATGGCGAAGATGTTGATAATGGCAAAAAGGGCAAATCTCGCTCGAAGCGCCAAAGGCAGAGGGTCTTTGATAAGGTTGGAGGATTTTTCGACCCCGAGCCACAAAAGGAGCGAGTTCTCAGTAAGGAGGACTTTAAGGGAGCGGGTGACGTTTATTTCGCCTCGATATCGGCGTTTTATAAGGTTATAGAGCGAATACTGTGGGTATTGCTTATACTTTTCCTTGTTTTTTCACTTCTCACAAATTATAAGGAAATAACCTTTAATAACTTTTTCTATTTGCTAAAGGATTTTTCAAGCGCGGTAGACAGTGAAACCTCTAATTATCAGATACTCTCATATGACTCGGATAAGCGTCAGAAATTTGCTTTGTTCAGAGGAGGAATAGTCAGTGCTTCACCGTCGAGCGTTTCGGTATTTACAACGAGCGGACGAAGAAGCCTGAGAAATAATAACGAGTATTATTCTCCAAATCTCGTTGCTTGCGATAAATACGTTCTCGTTTATGATTCGGCAAGCTCGTCCTTCTCACTTTATAATTCCTTTTCTAAGGTTTACAATCAAAAGCTTGAAGACCCGATAACCGATGCGGCGTTTGCAGACGACGGCTCCTTTGCCGTGGCAACACGTCAAGCCGATATAAAAACGGTTATACATCTTTATAATAAGAGCATAAAGGAGCGAGGATATATCTCGCAAAGCGATTATGTTTTCGATATGGCTCTGAGTAGCGCAGAGGGCAGACTTGCAACTATTGCATATGACGTAGGCTCGGGAACGGGAGAAACTATTATAACCGTTTACGATATTGGAAGCTCAAACAGTGCAAAGAAGCTTTCCGAGCACGCAATTGACGGTGAATTTCCGCTTTCCTGCGCATATCTTGAAAACGGTGAGCTTGCGGTTGTTACAAATCGCTCGGTGAGAATATTTGATAAATCGTTCAAGCAAAATAAGAGTCAAAGCTTTTATGAGGCAACGGTTACAGCCTTTAACGCTTCAAAAAACGGAGCGGTTGCGGTTGTAAGCTCAGGCTCGATAAGAACGGTTTACGCATTTGATTCAAAGGGAGATATCGTATATAATAAGCCGATAGGTGAAAATATAACAAAAACCGACATAGTTGGAAAATATCTCTTTTTACAGACCGCATCGGGAGTTATAAGAATAGATACCGATGCTAAAACCCGACAGTTTTTATCCTCAAATAACGGCTCAATGCTTGTTTACAGTGAGGATACCGCTATCGTTTGCGGCGAGGCAAAGGCGGAATATCTTGTGTTCGATTGATGTATTTATTCAAAAACTAAAAGGTTTAAAAAGTCAAAGAAAGTAAAAAAGATTGAAAATCAAGAAATAATTGCTATATTTTTGGAGGAAGGTTCTCTTTGATTTTGGTTAATATATTAGAGAGAACGAAGAAGTTAAAATGAAAAACATACCTAATATTTTATCTGTAATAAGAATATGCTTAGTTTTTGTTTTTGTGGCGGTTTTCTTTTCTCCGCTTAGTAAGCTATGGGCGCTTATCGTATTTTTGAGCGCAGGCGCTACTGACGTTGTTGACGGATTTTTGGCAAGAAGAAACAATTGGATAACCGACCTCGGTAAGGTTCTTGACCCGTTTGCCGATAAGCTTATGCAATGCACGGTGCTCGTTTGCCTTTGCATTGAAAAGGTAGTTCCGTTGTGGTTTCTTATTATATTTTTCGCCAAGGAGCTTTTAACGCTTTTACTTGGATTTATCGCTATCAGAAGACGAAGCGTGGTGGTAGTGAGCAAATGGTACGGCAAGGCGTCGGTTTGCTTGTTCTACGCAACTATTTTTGCTGCGGTTATTATAAAATATGCGTTAGGTATTGATTTGAATGATTGGCAGCAGCTTTTACTCTTTATGCCCGCCGCGGTTATGGCAGTTTTTGCCTTTGGAGCTTATATAGGATTTTACTCTAAGCTTTCAAAGGAAAAGATAGAGCACGGTAAGCTTAAAGACGTACTCAAAAATTCCCGAAAGGAAAAATAATTACTATGGTAATGTGTTCAAAGTGTCACAAAAGAGTGGCAGTGGTATTTGTTACTAAAATGGAAAACGGAAATAAATCTAACGAGGGACTTTGCTTAAAATGCGCAAAGGAGCTTGGACTTCCTATGGATAATATGCTTGGTGACGTTATGAATCAGTTTGGACTGTCGCCCGATCAGCTTGAATCGATGGAGGACGAGCTGGGAGGATTTATGCAAAACGGACTCATTCCCACCGAAAACGATGATCTTGAGGACGGTGGCGCTCCCGCAATCGATATACCGAAGCTTTTCGGTGAGAATGCGGATATGCCTATGCCCTTTGAGCCGGCAAAGAATAACCGTAAGAGCAAGGATAGCGGTGATAGACCTAAAAGATATAAATATCTTGATACCTATTGCCGTAATCTTACCAAAAGAGCGGCAGACGGCAAGCTTGACAGAATAATCGGCAGAGAGCGTGAGCTTGCGAGAGTTATTCAAATACTTTGCAGACGTCAAAAAAATAATCCCTGCCTAATAGGTGAGCCGGGAGTCGGTAAAACCGCTATTGCAGAGGCACTTGCGCAGAAAATTGCCGACGGTGATGTTCCATTTAAGCTTAAGGGCAAGCAGATATATCTCGTTGATATGACGGCAATAGTTGCGGGAACTCAGTTTAGAGGTCAGTTTGAGTCGAGAATACTCGGACTTATAAATGAGGTTAAAGAGGCGGGTAACGTAATTCTTGTTATCGACGAAATTCATAATATAGTAGGTATAGGCGGCTCGGAGGGTAGTGTGAGTGCGGCAAATATATTAAAGCCCGCGCTTTCAAGAGGCGAGATAAGAGTTCTCGGAGCTACTACACTCAATGAGTACCGCAAGCATATAGAAAAGGATACCGCTCTCGAGCGTCGATTCCAGCCCGTTACGGTGGAAGAGCCCTCGATTGCCGATAGCGTAAAAATGCTTGAGGGAATTAAGCATTATTACGAGGATTTCCACGCAATAAAAATCCCCGACAGAGTAATATGGCGCGCGGTTACGCTTTCCGAAAGATATATAACCGACAGATATCTTCCCGATAAGGCAATAGACCTTCTCGACGAGGCGGCATCACGTCTGTCACTTGAAAGCTCTGCGCTTAACGAAACGCAGGAGATACGCGAGGAGCTGCTTTCCTTGCGTGATAAGCGTGAGGCTCTTGAGGCAGATTCTCCAACCGATGATAAGTCGGCACAAAAATGCTATGAGGAGATAGCGCAGATAAAATCAAAGGAAATAAAGCTTTCCGAGCGCTTGCGCGAGCTTGAGCCCGAGTGTGATTCCTTGGAGCTTACCGAGGAGGATATAGCCGAGGTTATCGAGCTTTGGACGGGCGTTCCCGCAACCGATATTACCGAAAATGAGTTTGAGCAGATAGATAAGCTTGCTCAAAGACTTAAGGGCAGAATTGTCGGTCAGGATGAAGCGGTGTTTGCCGTAGCAAAGGCAATAAAGCGTAACAGAGCGGGGATATCTTATAAGAGAAAGCCTGTGTCGTTTATATTCGCAGGACCTACGGGCGTAGGAAAGACAGAGCTTGTAAAAACTCTTGCGGCAGACCTTTTCCATTCTCCCGAAACGCTTATAAGACTTGATATGTCTGAGTTTATGGAGAAGCACTCGGTTTCGAGAATAATCGGAGCGCCTCCGGGATACGTCGGATATGACGAGGCGGGACAGCTTACCGAGAAAATACGCCGTAAGCCTTATTCGGTAGTTCTCTTTGATGAGATAGAAAAGGCTCATCCCGACGTTCTTAACGTGCTTTTGCAGATTCTTGATGACGGTAGAGTTACCGACGCGCAGGGAAAGACCGTTAATTTCGAAAATACCGTAATAGTTATGACTACAAACGCAGGCTCTGACGGCTCGGGAGCGGCAATAGGTTTTTCCGCCAGCGAGAGCGAGCAGAGCGAAAACGCAACAATGAAGGCATTGTCTAAGTTCTTGCGCCCCGAATTTATCAACCGTGTCGATGAGATAATAACATTCCGCTCACTTGATGAAAAGGACTTCGGCGAGATTGCAAAAATAATGCTTAACGAGCTTAAGACGGCACTTTCGGAAAAGAATATAGCCTTTATCTATTCTCAGTCTGCCGTTGAGTATATAGCGAGAAGCTCTTATTCTCGCAAGTACGGCGCTCGAAATATGAGAAGATTTATTCGCTCCCACGTCGAGGATAAGCTTGCCGAATTGATAATTGCGGATTATTCGAGAAGCATCACGGGGGCATCTCTCGGATATTCCGAAAAAGAAGATGAATTAACGGTAGAGTGTATTTGATATGAGTGAAAAATGGTTTTTATCGTCAATTGGCGATATAGAGAAAAAGTTGAAAACTAATGCCGCCTCGGGACTTTCCCAAAAGGCGGCTCACGCACGAATCGGAAAGGATAGCCCATTCTTCAAGATAAGGAAAAAGAGCATAGGCGTTTTAATAGTTGACCTTTTTGCCGATTTCTTCTTATTACTCCTCACACTCACCGCATTCTTTGCGTTGTTTTTTGACGGTGACAGAATAATAGGCGGAGCGGCTCTCGTTCTTATCGTTCTCGATTTGATATTTATTTTCTTGCTTCATTTTAGAGATAAACGAAGCGTAGAGTCGTTATCTGCGCTCTTTTTACCAACTGCAAGAGTAATAAGAGGCGGTAAGCTTTACGTTCTTGATTATAAGGACGTAGTTGTAGGCGACGTGATTATGATAGAAAAGGGCGATATAATAGGCGTTGATGCAAGACTCGTTTATTCCGAAAATTTAAAGGTTAGTATGCGAGTTGACCGAAGCACCGAAAAGGAGCTTTCAAAGTACGCAAACGGAGCGGTGAAGCCCGACGAGCTATATGCCGAAAATATGGTAAATATGGTTCACGCAGGCTCAACAGTTCAAGAGGGTAGCGGACGAGCTATTGTTATCGCAACGGGTAGCTATACATATCTCGGCTCAATGATAGGCGGACTCTCGCAGACAACCGACAACGAGCTTCCCGAAACTTTAAAGGTGCTTCAAAAGAAATGCTCTAAATTCAGTATGATTTTGCTTATAGCGCTTCTGCCTTTTTGCTTGATAAGCCTTTTGCTTGGAAAGTTTATAGGCGGTACGTCGTTGCTTTCTCAAACGCTTATGGTGGCGCTTGCGTTTGGCGCATCATTCAGGCTTTCGAGCTTTTCGACGTTGTTCCTTGCCTTTTTTAACATATATTTAAGAAAGGCGGCAATATCCGATAATCCTTGTATTTTACGTTCCGCAAGAGTGCTTGATAAGCTTGCCGATACAGATTGCATTTTTATTCTTGACGGAAGCGTTGCAACCGACGGTATATTGCATTTTGAAGCCCTTGAAACGGCAGACGGAGCGCTTAAAAATCTTGAAAATATCACGGGTAGCGCGCAAGAATTGTTTAATATGGCAACAATATATGCTCAGGCGCGTACCTCTGCACCGAGCGTTGCAGTAAGATCAAACGGAATGATTGACGTTGCAATAGACGAGCTTTTGAAAAAGTCTAATTTTGACCGCGAGGCGCTAAAATTTAGATGTACCGTCGATTCATATATTCCAAGTGCCGATAAAATTGTGGGCGATACCGTTAAATATACCGAGTACGGTGTGAGTAAGGTAATGTATGTTTCTACGTCGAGTCTTATGATAGAAAAATGCTCGTCGGTTTACGTTTCGGGAGAGGTTAAGTCACTCACCGAGGACGGAATGAAGGACTTGAAAAGAGCTTTTTATTCAAACGTAAATTCAGGCAAAAAGCCGATAGCATTCGTTTCTTTGATTGGCGGAGAGCTTTGCTTTGTCGGTATGCTTGTTCTTCGTGAGGGTCTTGATTATACAACGGTCCATACGATAAACGAGTTCCGTAAAAACGGTATCAGTGTTTTGACTTTCTCAAATTGCTATGACAGAGGCGAGTCTGTTCCCGAGATTCCCGACCTGCTTAAGAGCGAGAACGTAGCAACCTTTATAGATTTTTCAAGACGTGATATTCCTATTACCTTTGATTTTGGCAGCTATAATGAATATAGCGGATTTGGCGCTAATGAAATATATGAGCTTGCTAAATATGTAAAGAGCCACGGAAGAACCCTTGCGGTGGTCGGATTTTCGGAATATGCCGAAAAAACCGTTGAGATTGCCGACGTCTTTATCAGCTGCGCGCCGATAAGTATTCAAAGCTCGGGTAGACTTGCCGAGGAGATAACCACGCTTGAGGTTCCCGGAGAGGAGAGCAGTGCAAGCTGCTTGCAGACAGTAAAGGCAAACGCAGACGTGATTTTGATGCGACCTAAGAACGGTAAGGGCGGACTTGAGCCGCTTATGCGAGTAATGGAATATTGCAATATTGCGTATAGAAATCTAAATCGCTTCCTTATTTATATATTCTGCGTACAGATAACGAGAGCTATTGCTATAATGCTTCCTATGCTTTTCGGAGCGGCTACTGTTGACGCAAGACATATCGTTATGCTTGGAATAGTGTTCGATACCTTCGCTTTTGCTCTGTTTATGATGAATCCAAGAAGGGCGGGGGCATCGGTCAAGAGTGTTAAACGAATGTATGCCGAGGAGCGAGTCAGAGATATTATTAAAAAATACAGAAGTGTTTTTGCATGCGCAATTTTCAGCGGAGTGCTTGTTGTTGTTCTCCCCTCGATTTTTGATACCTTTAATTTGTTCGGAGGATATCAGTATAAGGAGGAATTTACCTACCTCTCGTTGATGCTTATTCAGATTGCTACGCTCGCTTCGCTTTATACGTTTGATTTGCGAAATAAGAAGGCGCTTAAAAATTTGTTTACAAGAAGAATTTTTATTGCAGAAATAATAGCTTTCGTGCTATTTACGGCATTGTCGTTTTTGATTACGCCAATGGGTAATTTTCTGGGACTTGAAAGCGGATTTGTAACGATGACTCCGTTTTATTTTCTGCTAACGGTAGTACCTGCGGTAGCCTTTGCGGTGTGCTATACGGTAATGATTGCAACGGGCGAGAGAGCTGATGGCAGGACGAGAAAAAGTAAAACTCGTTAATGAAAATAATAGGTAAATTGTAAATAAATTGTAAATTTGCGAAAGAATACTTGAAATTATAAAATAAGTATGTTATAATTTATCGTAATTTGCGTGCAAAGAGCGCGTAAAAATAAAATAATACACACACGCCGTAGAAATGACGGTTCGGTGTTGCTTGATTTTCATATTTTTAACCCAAAAATCAAGTAATAAACCGTCCTCGTACCGCGTGGTGGAAAAAACCGAAGGAGGACATAATATGCCTGTAATCTCAATTAAGCAGTTGCTTGAGGCAGGTGTTCATTTTGGACACCACACAAGAAGATGGAACCCTAAGATGCAGGAATACATCTTCACAGAAAGAAACGGTATCTACATTATCGACTTGCAGAAGACCGTAAAGAAGTTTGATGAGGCTTATAACTTCATCCGTGACATCGCAGCAGAGGGTGGCAACGTACTTTTCGTTGGTACTAAGAAGCAGGCTGCAGATGCTATCGCAGAGGAGGCTACCCGTTGCGGAATGTACTACGTTAACGTTCGTTGGCCCGGCGGTATGATGACCAACTTCAAGACCATTAAGAAGTCTATTGGACGTCTTAACGCACTTGAAAAGATGCAGGAGGACGGAACCTTCGATCTTCTTCCTAAGAAGGAGGTTGCTGCAAAGCAGAAGGAGATTTTCGACCTCACAAAGAGCTACGGCGGTATCAAGACTATGGATACACTTCCCGCAGCTATCTTCATAGTTGACCCTAAGAAGGAAAGAAACGCAGTTCTCGAGGCAAAGAGACTCGGTATTCCGGTAGTTGCAATCGTTGACACTAACTGTGATCCTGACGATGCAGATTACGTAATTCCCGGTAACGACGACGCTATCCGCGCTATTAAGCTTATTTCTTCGGCACTTGCAGATGCAGTTATCGAGGGTAAGCAGGGCGAGCAGAATGCTCCCGCAGAGGCAGAGGCTGAGGCTACCGACGCAGAGTAATTTTTAAAATCAACTCTAAAACAAAAGGAACCAAAAGGAACCAAAAGGATCAGAAAGGAAGAATAATTATGGCAAACATTACCGCAAAGGACGTACAGGCTCTCCGCGCAAAGACCGGTATTGGTATGATGGAGTGCAAGAAGGCACTCGTTGAGGCTAACGGTGACGCAGAGGAGGCAATAAAGATTCTCCGCAAGAGAGGCGAGCTTAAGGCAGACGCAAAGGCTGCTACAAGAATCGCAGCTGACGGTATAGTTGACATTATGAAGGATGGCAACGTTACCGCTATCGTTGAGGTAAACTCCGAAACCGACTTCGTTGCAAAGAACGCATCGTTCCAGGAGTTCGTTAAGAACATTCTTAAGACAATTATCGCAAACAGACCCGCAAGCGTTGAGGAGCTTCTCGCTTCTACCTACGTTGACGGCGACGTTACCGTTGAGGCTAAGCTTAAGGAAATGATTTTCGTTATCGGTGAGAAGATTACAGTTCGCCGTTTTGCTATCGTTGAGGGATGCACAAGCACGTACATTCACGGCGCAGGCTCTATCGGTGTTGTTGTAAGCTTTGACGCTGACGCAGCTATCGTTGCAACCGATGCATTTGCAGAGTTTGCAAAGAACATAGCGCTTCAGATCGGCGCATTCACCACTCCTTACCTTGACAGAGATTCTGTTCCCGCAAAGGTACTCGAGGACGAGAAGGCTATAATCCTTGCTCAGATGGCAAATGATCCTAAGAACGCAGGCAAGCCCGCGAACATTCTTGAAAAGATGGTTGTTGGTAAGCTTGGCAAGTTCTATGAGAACAATTGCTTGCTCGATATGGAGTACTTCAAGGACGATGACCTTAAGGTTGGTAAGTATGTTGAGAAGACCGCTAAGGAGCTTGGCGGAAGCATCAAGATCACCGGCTTCTATCGTTTCGAGAAGGGCGAAGGAATTGAGAAGAAGGAAGAAGATTTCGCAGCAGAGATTGCAAAGCTCGCAGGCGGAAACTGATTCTCCTAATACAAAAGAGCGATTCGCGTTTGCGGGTCGCTTTTTTGTGTCTAAAATCAGGTATAAAAATGCATAATTATAAATAAAAATATACATTTTTTATTGACTTTTTCGGCGTTTGGAAGTATAATATTATTATGGCTATTTTTGCCTAACGTAAAGTTGCATTTAAGAAAGGAAAGCCACTTAAAATGAGCGAAATTAAGAGGAGAGAAGCAAGAGAGCTTGTTATCGCATTACTTTTTGAAACTGAATTTAAAGACGGAGAAGACGTGTCGGAAATTTACGAGCTTTCGGCAGAAAACAGAGAAATACCCGATGATAGCTATATTAAGAGAGCATATTTCGGTGTTTGCGAGAACAAAGAAAAAATAGACGAGCTTATAGGCAAAAAAGCTCATGGCTGGAGAACCAATAGACTAACAAGACTTTCACGCTCGGTGATGCGCCTTGCGGTATATGAAATGCTTTTTGAGGATAAGATACCCAATAGCGTTTCTATCAACGAGGCGGTTGAGCTTACGAAAAAGTTTGACGACCCCAAGGCAAAGGCATTCGTAAACGGAGTGCTTAACTCGGTTAAAAACGAGATAGAGGGAAACGGCGAAAAAAATGACTAAGCAAGCAAAATGCTTTGTCGGCATAGATACAAGCAATTATACTACGTCGGTCGCTCTTTGCGATTTTGAGGGTAGAATAATTGCAAATCTCAAAGCGCCACTGACGGTAAAAAGCGGTGAGCGAGGACTTCGCCAATCCGATGCGGTTTTTGCGCATATAAAAAATCTTCCCGCGCTTACGGACAAGCTTTCGGATTTGCTTAAGGAGTACGAGGCGGTCGCAATTGGCGTATCCGCTACACCGAGAGCTGTTGAAGGCTCTTATATGCCTTGCTTTTTAAGCGGAGTGGCGGCGGCTCATTCCTTTGCGGCGGCAAGGCAGATACCGATATATAAAACCGCTCATCAAAACGGTCACGTTATGGCGGCAATGTATTCGTCGGGAGAAGCGGAGAGGCTTTTGAAAAACAGATTTTTAGCCTTTCACGTTTCGGGAGGAACTACCGAGGTATTGCTTGTGACACCGAGAGAGGACGGAGAGATATTTGATATCGAGCTTGTGGGTGAAACAGAGGATATAAATGCAGGTCAGGCAATCGACCGAATAGGAGTTATGCTTGGTCTTGATTTTCCTGCGGGCAGAGAGCTTGAAGCGCTTGCAAGTAGCTATCAAGGCTCGCTTGAAAGGAAAAAAATAAGCGTAAAGAATTGCCGTTGTAATCTTTCGGGCGTAGAAAATATAGCAAAAAAGCTTTATGAGGCAGGAGAGAAAAAAGAAAAGATAGCGGCGTTTACCTTTGATTTTATTCAAAGAACCTTGTGCGAAATGGCAAAGCAGGCAATCGAAAAATATGGAGAGATGCCTATTCTTTTTGCAGGAGGCGTAATGTCAAATAGGCTTATGCGAGGAGCGATATCGAGGCGCTTCGAGGCTTATTTTGCCGAGCCTGAATTTTCTGCGGATAATGCCGCAGGCGTTGCGCTTTTGTGCCGACTTGCTTATATAAAGGATAATGATTAAGGAGCAGAAAAATGCTTAAGGAGCGTGACAATACGCTTACGGTCGGTGAGCTTAACCGATACGTAAAAATGCTTATGGATAACGATGCGCTTTTGTCGGCGGTGAGTGTCCGAGGCGAAATTTCAAATTTAAAATATCATTCAAGCGGCCATCTTTATTTTACTCTTAAGGATGGCGAGGCTGAGATATCCGCGGTTATGTTCAGGTCTGCGGCTATGAACTTAAAAATGGTTGCAAGAGACGGAATGCAGGTTGTCGCTTTTGGTAGAGTTTCTGTTTACGAAAAGGGCGGAAAGTGTCAGCTTTACGTTTCCGCAATGCTTGATAACGGTATAGGTGCGCTTCAGCTTGAATATGAAAGATTAAAAAAGCAGCTTGAAGCCGAAGGGTTTTTTGATAATGATAAAAAAAGACCTCTCCCGAAATTTCCTAAATGTATAGGAATTATCACATCACCCACGGGAGCGGCAGTAAGGGATATGATAAACGTCACGGGCAGAAGATGGCCGAGCGCTAAGATTTTGCTTTATCCCGCATTAGTTCAGGGAGAGCAAGCCCCTGCATCGCTTTGCGCAGGACTTGACCTTTTAAACGCAACCGAGGAGTGCGACGTAATTATAATAGGCAGAGGCGGAGGCTCGATAGAGGACCTTTGGGCTTTTAATGATGAGCGTGTAGTAAGACGGGTTGCGGCATCCGAAGCACCTATAATTTCTGCGGTGGGGCACGAAACCGATTTTACGCTTTGCGATTTTGCGGCAGACCTTCGCGCACCGACACCCTCGGCGGCGGCAGAGCTTGCAGTTCCCGATAGAGATGAAATGCGTATACGCCTTGACGAGCTTTTGGGTAGAATTGAAAACGCAAGCATGCGTATAGTGAATTTTAAGAGAGAAAAATTTTCGAGCGTTGCAAAAAGACTCGAGCTTCTTTCACCAAGCGGAAGACTTGCGGTGGAAAAAAAGGACCTCGAGCGTGTTAAGGTAAAGCTTAATCAAGGAATTGAGCGCATCGTTCAAAAACGCCGTGAGGCTCTTTCGGTATATTCCGCAAAGCTTGTCGCTATAAATCCGTTAGCCGTGCTTTCAAGAGGATATTCTTATACGCAAAGGGAAGAAACGGTGATTTCATCGGTAAATCAAATTAAAAGCGGTGACGTGGTGAATATTCGATTTGCCGACGGTAGCGCAAGCGCCGAGATAATTTCGGTAAATGAAAATAATTAATATAAATCGATATAAATTAAAATAAAACGGAGATAAAAATGCAAGATATGAACTTTGAGCAGGCAATGGAGCGCCTTGAAAAAATAACCGTTGAGCTTTCTCGTGAGGGTATCACGCTTGAGGAGTCGCTCGCTCTTTACGAGGAGGGAGTTGCTTTAGCGAGAATGTGCGATAAATGCCTTGAAAATACCGAACGTAAAATAAAGACCTTGCAGATTTCTGCCGACGGAGAGATAGAGGAAAAGGACTTTCCCGATAAGCTTTAAACGTATAAGCGGCAAATAAATATATTAACATATTAGATAGATTAAAAACGGAGATGTAATGAGTAGTTTACAAAGCTTTGAAGCTCTTGAATTGAAGCTACAAAAAAACAGCGATATACTTGAGAGCGCATTTGTTGATTATTTTGAAAATAAGAATATTGAAAAGGGCGTAGCCTCATTTCTCGCAACCGAAAAATATTCCTTGCTTGGCGGAGGAAAGAGAATAAGACCCTTTCTTGCAAACGAGGTCTGCTCGATGCTTGGCGGAGATATAAACGCTTCTATGCCTTTTGCCATGGCGGTTGAAATGATACACACTTATTCGCTTATCCACGATGATCTTCCTTGTATGGATGATGACGATATGCGTAGAGGAAAGCCCTCTAATCATAAGGTTTTTGGCGAGGCTTATGCGCTTTTGGCGGGCGATGCGCTTTTGACAAATGCTTTTGCGGTTGCGGCTTCGAATAAATTTACCGATGCAAAAGCTACGGCAAGGGCGGTCGAGCTTATAGCTGAGGCGGCAGGTGATGCGGGAATGATAGGCGGACAGTTTATCGACCTTGAGGGCGAGATGCGTAGACTTTCTCTTGAGGAGCTTCTTATGCTTCACAGTCATAAAACGGGTAAAATGATAGAGCTTTCCGCGGTTTTGGGTTGCCTTGCGGCAGGATACGGTGAGGAAAGCGACGAGTTTAAGTGTGTAAGGACGTACGCTCAAAAAATTGGACTTGCTTTTCAGGTCGTTGATGATATACTCGACGTCGAGGGTGATGAGGCTACTGTTGGTAAGACCTTAAAATCCGATGCGGAAAATCAAAAGACGACGTTTTTATCGTTTTTTGATATAGAAAAGGCTAAAAGATATGCTCAAAGCCTTACGCAGGAGGCAAAAATTGAGATATCGAAAATAGACAATAGCGAAACGCTTTGCGCTCTTGCGGAATATTTGGTGACAAGAAATAAATAAATAATAGGTCCACACTTTTAGATTTAAGCGGAGGATTAAATGGAACTTTTTTTAGCTAATTTAAAGGCTTTCTTCAGTAATTATGTGCTGATGACGGCTATAATTGCGTGGCTTGTGGCGCAAATATTAAAAATATTTACAGGCGTTTACCGTGACAGACGTGTAAACCTTTCGGTATTGCTCTTTTCAACGGGCGGAATGCCAAGCTCACATTCGGCAACCGTTCTCGGACTTACGACAGCGGCGGCGCTTAAGGACGGATTTGGCTCTACTACCTTTGCTATAAGCGCAATACTTTCTATAATAGTTATAATCGATGCTTGCGGAGTTCGATACGAGACAGGTAAGCAATCGAAAATGCTTAATAAGATAGTGCAGGAAATGTTTACCGATACTGAAAATGCCGAAACGCACTTTAAGGAGTTTATAGGACATACGCCGTTGCAGGTGTTTGTAGGTGCGGTGCTTGGTATTATCGTCGGAATTATAATGTTTTTTGTTTTTCGGTAAGATGATATGAGAGTTGACGTTTATCTTGCGGCGGCTGGGTATACTCAAAGCCGAAAAAAAGCGCAGGACCTTATAGATGCGGGCGTTGTAAAAATTGACGGAGTAACCGTAAAAAAATCGTCGCTCGTAATAAATGAGTCGGTCGAGCATAACGTGGTTATAGAGCAGCCCTTTCTTTACGTCAGTAGGGGAGGAGTAAAGCTTGAAGCCGCGCTTAATGCATTTAAAATAAACGTAAACCGTAAGAAGGCGCTTGACGTTGGCGCTTCAACGGGTGGATTTACCGACTGTCTTCTTAAGAGAGGAGCAAAGGAGGTTTACGCAATAGATGCGGGCATTGGTCAGCTTCACGAAAGCCTGCGCAACGATGAAAGGGTTCATTCGATAGAGCATTTTAACGCGCGTGAGCTTAATCCGAGCATTACAGACGGTGCGTGCGACGTTGCGGTTGCCGACGTTTCCTTTATTTCTCAAACCTATATAATAGCGCAGATAGCCTCTTGCTTAAGTGAGGGCGCAAGCTTTATAAGTCTTATAAAGCCACAGTTTGAGGCAGGCAGAGCCGCACTTGGAAAAAATGGCGTGGTTACTAATTCCGCGTATAGATTTCTTGCCGCAAAGCGTGTTATAAGCTTCGCAGTGGAAAACGGATTTGATTGCGTAGGACTTATACGCTCACCAATAGAGGGCGGCGACGGAAACGTGGAGTATCTTGCGCATTTTATTAAGAAAAGCTGCGTAAAGCCACAGATTGATGATAAAATTATAAAGCGAGTAACGTCGCTTTGAGGGGTATTGACGTGAAGATAGAAAAAATTGCAATTGTTACAAATTATAATATTCCCGATAAGCTTGCGGCGGCTATGACGGTTGCCGAAAGTCTTCTCGCATATACGCAGGAGATTTATATTCCTGAGATTTTCAAGGAAAGAATATTTAGAAGCCATAATCATAAATCGGGCTTTATATATGCACAGTATGACGTTATATATTCAAGCTGCGATTTGGTTATCGTCATAGGCGGTGACGGTGCTATGCTTGAGGCGGCAAGACGCTCGACACCCTGCGGAATACCGATTTTGGGCGTAAATATGGGCAGAGTCGGGTATATGACCGAGCTTGAAATGAATGAGCTTGACCTTCTTCAAAAGATATTTACCGATGAGTTTTATCTCGACGAAAGAGCGATGCTAAGGGTTGAAATTCGCTCGAGCAAGGGACAGAGCCGTTTTTCGGCTTATGCTCTTAACGAGGCGGTTATAGCAAACGGATCAACTGCAAGAATAATAGACCTTGAGCTTTCGGATAACGGTCGACTTGTAAGCGAGTACCTTGCAGACGGAATAGTAATAGCTACACCAACAGGCTCAACGGCATATTCGCTTTCTGCGGGCGGACCTATTGTTGACCCAAAGCTTTCATGCTTTTGCGTAACGCCGATATGCCCCCATTCGCTCGTGGCAAGACCGCTTGTTTTCCCCGATAGTGCAAGGCTTGAAATTAAAAATATATGCGTAAGAGAAAAGGTTTTGCACCTTACGGTGGACGGTAAAGCGACCTTTGACCTTTTCTTCGGAGATACAGTGGTTGTAACTAAGGCGGATATATGCACAAAGCTGCTCAGAATTAAGGACGATAATTTTTATTCAAAAATACGTATGAAAAAATTTATTTAAAGGATGAGCCGAGAATGAAATCACAAAGACAACAAAGAATACTTGAGCTTATCTCAAAGTATGAAATAGAAACTCAAGAGGATATGATGAGCCGATTGCAAACAGAGGGCTTTAAGGTCACTCAGGCAACGGTTTCAAGAGATTTAAAGGAGCTAAAGCTTACCAAGGTACAGACCGCGAGAGGCACATACAGATATGCCGTCGGTCAGGTAAGACAAAGCGTGGGAAGCGTAAAGCTCAATAACGCAATGGCGGATTCGATAACAGAGGTTAAATATTCGCTTAATAATGTAGTAATCAAGACCTATCCCGGACTTGCGGCTGCGGTTGCTTTTGCGGTCGACTCGCTTAGTATGCCGAGCATATTGGGATGCGTTGCGGGCGATGACACGGTTATTATAGTGACCGCTAATGAGGACGCATCGGCAGAGCTTAGCGAAAAAATAACCGAGCTTATGAAAAGCTTTTAAGAATTTAAAATATTGACGTTGCAGAGGAAAGATAGCTATGTTAGAGGTATTGCATATCGAAAATATTGCGGTAGTAAAGAAAATAGATATAGAGCTTTCCGCGGGAATGACTGTGCTTACGGGTGAAACCGGAGCGGGAAAGTCGATTATAGTCGATAGCTTAAATCTTATATCGGGCGCAAGAGCGGATAAGGAGCTTATCAGAAGCGGTGAATCAAGAGCCGAGGTAAGCGCGATATTTTCGGGACTTAGCGAGGATACCGCAGAAAAAATAAGAGAGCTTGGCTTTGAGTGCGAGGACGGCTCTGTGCTTATATCAAGAGCCTTTAGCGCTACCTCGTCGACTGCGAGAGTAAACGGAGCGCCGATTACGCTTTCTATGCTTAAAAGACTTTCAGCGTTGCTTTTCGGTATTCACGGACAAAACGATAACGCTTTGCTTTCCGAGCCGAAAAATCATTTAAATATACTTGACACTTATGCAGGTAATAAGAGTCTTAGAGATTGCTATACCGAAAAATATCAAAGGGTAGCAGAGCTTAGAAAAAAATTACAGACACTTTCGGACGACCTTAGAGAGCAAACCAGACTTCAAGAGGTGCTTCGCTTTCAAATAAGCGATATCGATTCGGTAAAGCTTAAGGAGGGCGAGGAGGATGAGCTTCAAGCCTTGGTTTTGCGACTTCGGGGACTTGATAAAATAAATAAATCCTGCTCGTTGGTTACCCGTGCGCTTGAGGGAGGAAAGGGAATGGGAGCAATTTATCTTGTAGATAGAGCGTCTGCGGCGCTTGCTTCTGTATCCGAGTCATTACCCGATGCAGATGCGCTTGCGGCACGGCTTAACGAGGTAAAATATGAGCTTGAGGATATTGCCGCCTCGATTTCGGGATTGTGCGAGCTTGACGGGGACCCGTCGGTAATGCTTGACAAGGCAGAGGCAAGACTTGACGCAATATTAAAGCTTAAGAGAAAATACGGTAGCACGGTCGAGGAAATAATCGCATTCAGGGATGATGCAAGGTCGAAGCTTGAATTTATCGAGAATGCCGACGACATAAGAGTTGATATCGAAAACGAATTAAAGGAAGCCGAGTCGGAGGCAAGGAAGGCGGCTATAAGTCTTACCGAGTCGCGACGAAGGGCGGCTCATGCGCTCACAAAGAAGGTGTGCGAGTCGCTTGCATTTTTGGATATGCCAAAGGTTAGATTTGAGGCGTCGCTTGCACCGCTTGACGATTTTTCAAGAACCGGCTGCGATAACGTCGAATTTCTTATATCTGCAAATCCCGGAGAGCCTCTTTTGCCCTTAGCAAAGATAGCCTCGGGCGGAGAGCTTGCAAGAATAATGCTTTCGCTTAAAAATGAAATAAATATATGCGACGGAATAGATACCGTTGTATTTGATGAAATAGATACGGGTATTTCGGGTAAGACCTCGCGTAAGGTCGGTATGAAGCTTAAGGAAATAGGCAGAAGCGCACAGGTAATTTGCGTTACTCATTCGGCGCAGATAGCATCCCTTGCGCATAATCATCTTTTTGTTTCAAAAACCGAAAACAACGGCAGAACGGAAAGCGCCGTCAGAGCGTTGGATAGCGGAGAGCGCGTTGGAGAAATTGCCAGAATACTTGGCGGAATAGAAATAACAAAGGTTCAACGAGAGGCGGCAGAGGAGCTGCTTCGAGATGGAACAGACTATAAATAAAGGAGTAAAAAATGTTAGTTATCAAAGGAGAGCTTGCGCAGAATATTGCGCAGATAATTAAAAAGATAAACGATCAGGCAGAGCTTGATTCAAAGTCGATTTTGGGTATGCTCGAATATCCCCCCGACGAAAAAATGGGTGATATTGCGCTTCCGTGCTTTAAGCTTAGCAGAACCCTTAGAATGGCACCTGTAAAGATTGCCGAAACGATTGCGGCAGAGCTTAATTTGCCCGCGGCAAAGCGTGTAGAGGCGGTTAACGGATACTTGAATATTTACCTTGACGGAGAGTACCTTGCTAAAAAGGTTGTCGGTGAGGTAGCCAAAAAAGGCGACAAGTACGGTGCGCCCGTTGAGCTTGGAGAGGGAAAAACGGTTGTTCTCGACTATTCTTCCCCCAACGTTGCAAAGCCCTTCCATATAGGACACCTCGGAACTACCGTTATCGGTCATTCGCTTAAGAAGCTTCACGAGTTTGCGGGATATAAGTGCGTTGGCATAAACTATCTCGGTGACTGGGGAACACAGTTCGGTAAGCTTATCGTGGCTTATAAGAAATGGGGTAACCGTGAGGAGATAGAGGCAGGCGGAGTTGATGCTTTGGTTGCTCTTTACGTTAAAATTAATAACGCTATTTCGGGTAACGAGGAGCAGGGAATACCCGCAAACCCCGAGCTTGGTGACGAGGCAAGAGCCGAGTTCCGTAAGCTTGAGGAGGGCAACGAAGAAAATCTTGCTCTTTGGCGTTGGTTTGTTGACGTAAGCCTTGCAGAGTATCAAAAGACCTACAAGCAGCTTAATATTGAGTTCGATAGCTATAAGGGCGAGAGCTTTTATACCGATAAAATGCCCGCTCAGGTTCAGAAGCTCCGTGATATGGGACTTCTTAAGATAGACGACGGAGCATCCATAGTTGACCTCGATGAATACGGAATGCCCCCTTGTCTTATACTTAAGCGTGACGGCTCTACGCTTTATCCCACGCGTGATATTGCGGCGGCGGTTTATCGCAAGGGCGAATATGATTTTGATAAGATGATATACGTTACAAGCGCAGGTCAGTCCTTGCATTTTGCTCAATGGTTCAAGGTGGTTGAGCTTATGGGCTACGATTGGTTTGATAAGCTCGTTCACGTTCCTTACGGAACTGTTAGTATAAACGGAGCAAAGCTTGCAACCCGTACTGGTAACGTAATTCTTCTCCGTGACCTTTTTGCCGAGTCTATTGCAAAGGTAGAAAGTATTATGAAGGAGAAAAACCCCAATCTTGAAAATGGGGATAAGATTGCCGAGGCGGTAGGCGTTGGCGCAATAGTATTTTATTATCTTTCAAATAACAGAATACGTGATATAAACTTTATGATAGAGGACGCATTGAGCTTTGAGGGTAACACAGGACCTTACGTTCAGTACACCTATGCAAGAACCTGCTCGGTGCTTTCAAAGTCCTCGGATTATGATAAGAGTGCGCCTCTTACGGTAAGTGCCGATGAGGAGGTATCGCTTCTTAAAACACTTTCTCGCTTCGAGGAGGTAGTGCGTGAGGCTATCTCGGTTTACGAGCCCTCGGTAATAACGAGATATATTCTCGACGTTGCGGGCGCATATAACCGATTCTATCACAATTGCTCGATACTTGGAGCAGAAAACGAGGATATTAAGAATACTCGTCTTGCAATCACCGAGGCAACCAAGACGGTGCTTGGTAATGCATTCGAGCTTATATGCCTCGAAAAAACCGAAAAAATTTAAAAAAATATAATTAAATCAAATAAATCTAAGGGAGAAAAAACAATGTCAGGACATAGCAAGTGGGCGAATATTAAGCACAAAAAGGAAAAAACCGATGCCCAGAAGGCAAAAATATTTACAAAGATAGGTAAGGAAATCACTATCGCGGTAAAAGCAGGCGGCGGTGACCCTAATAATAACTCAAAGCTTCGTGACCTTATTCTTAAGGCAAAGTCTAATAACGTGCCTAACGATAATATCGAAAGAACTATCAAAAAGGCGCTCGGCGCTTCAAATGAAACCTATGAGGAGATAGTTTACGAGGGATATGGTCCCGCAGGTATAGCGGTAATAGTTGAAACTACAACCGATAACCGTAACCGTACCGCAGGTAACGTGCGCTCTTACTTTTCAAAATATCACGGAAATATGGGTCAGACGGGCTGTGTTTCTTACCTCTTTACCGATAAGGGTCATATAGTTATCTCCAATGAGGATGAGGATATCGATGAGGATAAGCTTATGGAAACCGCTCTCGAGGCGGGAGCAGAGGATTTCGTTGCCGACGAGGGTATATTTGAGATATTCACCGAGCCTGACGATCTTTTTGCGGTAAAGGAGGCAATCGAGGCGGCGGGATATTCTATACTTTCCGCAGAGCAGGATAAGGTTCCTTCTAATTACGTAACTCTTGACAGTGAGGATGATATTAAGTTTATGTCGCTTCTCATCGAGCATCTTGAGGATGACGATGACGTTATGAACGTATATCACAACTGGGAAAACTGCGATTAATTCGCATATTTGATGCGGTATGGGAAGATTTAAAAAACTTCTTTCAAATACGGCAATCTTAGGAGCAGGCACTTTTATCTCTAAGGTGCTTGTCTTCCTTTTGATGCCGCTTTATACAGCGTGCCTTTCAAAATCGGAGTTTGGTGTTGCAGATATACTTATGCAAACGGCAAATCTTATAATTCCGATAGCCATAATAGGCGTTGCAGACGGACTCTTTCGCTTCACTATAGATGCGGACGGGAATAATCGAAAGCAAATATTCACGTTTTCAATCATTACCTTGCTTGTGGGAATGGTTCCGCTTGCACTTTTGATGCAGGTTTTCAGATTTTTCTCGGTTTATGACGGATATATATGGCTCGTATTCTTTTATATTTGCGTCGCTAATTTGCATCTTATCGTAGCAAATTATGTAAGGGGATGCGATAAAACAAAGACCTTTGCGGTGCAGGGCATAATAAACACGGCGCTCGTAATAATTTTTAATATCATATTCTTAGTGGTATTTGATATGGGCGTTACAGGTTATCTCCTTTCGGTCGTTTTAGCCGATTTTACGGTTTCCGTCGGGCTTATAATCTTTTGTAGGCTTTATAGGGATATAACTGTAAAGGGAATAAGTAAAACGCTTATAAAGGAGCTTTTGAACTTTAGCGTTCCGTATATTCCGCTTACCATTATGTGGACTATAACCTCGGTATCCGACCGATTTGTTATACTTGCTACACTTGGTGAGGATGCGACCGCAATAAATGGATTGTACGCCGCCGCATATAAGCTTCCAACGCTCATAACGATAGCGGGCGGAATATTTATGAAGGCGTGGCATATTTCCTCGGTTAGTGAAAATGATGAGCAGGAGAGAGCGACGTTTTTCGGTAACGTATATAAAAATTATATTTGCCTTATGTTTGCGGGTGCGGCTTGCCTTGTTGCTTTTTCAAAGCTCTTTACAAGGATATTGCTTAACGAGTCGTATTACGATTCCTGGAAATACGTTCCGATACTTGCCATAGCGATGATATTCTCGGTTTTCACCGAATTTTTGGGAAGCGTTTACTTCGTGCGCAAAAAGAGCTTAAAATCGCTCGGAACTGCGGCGGTGGGCGCAATAACCAATATCGTATTAAATTTTGCTTTAATTCCTTTCTGGGGAGCAAGCGGAGCGGCAATAGCAACGGCAATATGCTATGCGTTAGTATTTTTAATAAGACTTGCGGATACTCAAAAATATATCAAGTTTGACCGCTCTATTGCAAAGACGGTTATAAATACAGTGCTTATTGTAGCGCAGGTTGTAGTTATGGTGCTTGACCTTCCGTATTGGTGGGCTTACCAAATCGGCTTTGTAGCGGTAATCCTTGTTTTCAACGGCAGAGAGGTAATTCGCTCTGTTTTGAAGCTTATAAAAAAATAATCGAAAAATATAAAAAAGTTTTAAAAAGCTATTGCATTTTTTCGAATAATATGTTATAATAATTCGTAATGTGCGCAAAGCATAAATAGAGAGTGGTCCGCTGCGCAGCTCTGCATGAACACTCGGATTTTTAAGGAGGACTGAAAGATGAATAATTTGCTTCAGGCTTTTACAAACGAGCAGCTCAAGACCGAGGTTCCCGTACTTAACGTTGGTGATACCGTTCGTATCCACAACAGAATCAAAGAGGGTAACCGCGAGAGAATCCAGATGTTCGAGGGAACTATCATCGCAAAGCATGGCGGTGGAATTTCCGAGACATTCACTGTAAGACGTGTTTCTTACGGTTGTGGAATTGAAAAGACTTTCCCTGTGCATTCTCCTAACGTTGTTAAGGTTGATATCATTCGCTCGGGTAAGGTTAGAAGAGCAAAGCTTTACTATCTCCGTGATAGAGTAGGTAAGGCATCTAAGGTTAAAGAGAAGATCTAACCTTGGCTCAACAATACAGGAATAAGGACGTCTGCGGACGTCCTTTCTTGTTTTTTTCTTTTGTGTGAAGTGATTTTTAAGAATATTAATAAAAATATTGAAAAAAATTCAAAAAATCGCAAGATTACTATTGACAATCACGCGACCGTGTGATATTATATTAATAGATAAAGAAAAGCGAGGTGATAGGATGGTAACAAGATATCCCGGAACTACGATAGAGGTCGTTAATTTGCGGCAGGGAAGCTCAAGAAGCTTGTTTGACGGAATATTTGCCACCGGGGGAATAACACTTTCTCAGGTTTCGAATATGACGGGGCTTGAGCCTTATCTCATTCAAAACTGGGTAAAACGAAAATTTGTCAGCTCACCGACGAAAAAAATGTATTCAAAGGAGCAGTTTGCAAGAATAATTATTATAAATATGCTTAGAGAATCCTTGCAAATCGAGTCTATTTGTAATTTGATAAAAATTATAGGCGGCGACGTTGACGACCAATTTGACGATCTTATTAAGGACGACGAGCTTTATCATCGATACGTTGATATGCTTTGCAACGGAGAGGTAGATGCTTCAAACGAGCTAAACGTCAGAAAAATTGCCGAGTCAGCCGTAGAGGAGCTTGAGCCTTCTTCTCCCGACGTAAGAGTTAAGCTTGTGAGAATACTTGAAATAATGTTTTATGCGCACAGAGCGGCGCAGCTTCGCGATTTGGCAAAGGAATTGCTTTCGACGTTTCAATAATTGTTAATATAAGAAAGGAGAAAATACTTTATGTTAATTGAATGGTGGAATGCTTTGGGATTGGCTTCGCAGATATTTTACTGTATCGCTATTCCCGCAACATTGGTGCTTTTAATACAGACGATACTTATGTTTATGGGACTTGACGAGGGAGCGGATGGCGACGTCGAGGTTGATATATCCGATGGAAGCGATACCGACGGAGTTTTCGGAGATAATAGCCTTGAAGATTTTGAGCCGACCTCTGATTTGGGAAGCTTGCATGTTTTTACCTTTAGAGGTATAGTTGCTTTCTTTGTTATATTCGGATGGGTCGGAGTTGTAATGGAATCCTTTGCGGTGCATCTTGCGATAACTATTCCGATTGCCGCGCTTTGCGGATTTGCAATGATGCTTGGTATAGCGTTTTTGCTTAGATTTGTTATGCGACTTAGAAATAGCGGAACTGCCGATAACCGAAACGCAATCGGTGTTGCGGGTAAGGTTTATTTAACCATTCCTCCGTCGAGAACGGGCGAGGGAAAGGTAAATATTATGCTTCAAGGAGCATACGTTGAAAGGAATGCCGTTACCGATGAGGCTGAGAGTATCCCTACCGGCAGTGAGATAATCGTTGTCGGAATAAGCGGACAGACCAGCTTAGTCGTTAAACGCAAATAAATTATTTTAAACGGAGGAAAAAATAATGAATCCAACAATCATCTTTTTAGTATGTGCCGTAGTTCTCGTTGTTGTATCATTTATCGTGTGGATATGCTCAAGATATAAAAAATGTCCCTCGGATAAGATTATGGTCATTTACGGTTCTATCGGTAAAAACGGCGACGGCTCTAACCGTAGCGCAAAGTGTATCCACGGTGGCGCAGAGTTCGTAATTCCCGTTTTCCAATCTTATGCGTATTTGGATCTTACGCCTATATCTATTCAGGTAGACCTTAAAAACGCACTTTCCAAGCAGAATATCCGTATAGACGTTCCTTCGAGATTTACCGTTGGAATTTCAACAGAGCCCGGAATTATGCAGAATGCTGCAGAGCGCCTTTTAGGACTCCAGCTTTCGGAAATTCAGGAGCTTTCTAAGGATATTATTTTCGGTCAGTTAAGACTTATTATCGCTACGATGGATATTGAGGAAATCAATACCAACCGTGATAAATTCCTTGCGGCAGTAAGCGAAAACGTTGAGAGCGAGCTTAAGAAGATAGGTCTTCGCCTTATTAACGTTAACGTAACCGATATCAGTGATGAATCGGGATACATAGCAGCACTTGGTAAAGAGGCGGCTGCAAAGGCTATTAACGATGCTAAAAAGAGCGTTGCAGAGCAGGATAGAGAGGGTTCTATCGGTGAGGCAAATGCTAAGAAGGAACAGAGAATTGAGGTATCTAAGGCGGATTCGCTTGCAATAGAGGGTGAAAACGAGGCTAAGATGAAGATTGCTATGTCCGAGGCTGCTCTTAAGGAAAAAGAGGCAGAGGCTCGTAAGATAGCAACCACCGCAGAAAAAACTCAGGCGGCTAAGGCGCTTGAGGAGTCCTATGCGGCAGAGCAGGCGGCAGAAAAGGCAAGACGTGATAAGGAGCAGGCAACCCTCGAGGCAGACATAATCGTTCGCGCCGAGGCAAGAAAGAAGGAGTTAGAGCTTGCCGCAGAGGCAGAGGCAGAGCAGATACGCAGAAAAGCAAAGGGTGAAGCAGATGCTATCTATGCTAAAATGGAGGCTCAGGCTCGAGGTGCAGAGGAAATACTCAGAAAGCAAGCGGCAGGTTTTGCGGAAATCGTGAAGTCTGCGGGCGGAGATCCCGATGCGGCTCTTAAGCTTCTTATTGCAGATAAGCTTGAGGACCTTATGCGTGTTCAGGTTGATGCAGTTAAGAATATTAAGATTGATAAGGTTACAGTTTGGGACGGCGGTCAGAACGGTGACGGAAAGACCTCCACGGCTAATTTTATTTCGGGAATGATGAAATCAGTTCCTCCTCTTGATGAGGTTTTTGCCCTTGCGGGAATGCAATTGCCCTCAATGCTTGGCAAAAAGGTAGATGAGCAACCAAGCGCACCTGCTATCGAAGCTAATACCGACGACGTTCAGGAATAATTAAGAATAAACCGAGTTGTTTGATACGAAAAAGAAAATCTTTCGTATTCGGATAACTCGGTTTTTCGTTTTGTGTTTATTTGGATAATATTATTTCGGCTTTTTTAAAGGCTTCGTCACGGTCATAAGGGTCGGCAACCGTAAAAACGATATATTCGCCAAAGCATCTTGCCTCTGCGGAATTGAGCTTTGTTAGCTCGGCAGGGGAGTAGTTGCGCAAAAATTCACTTTTTTGCTCTTGCATAGATTTAATATATCCTTTGGCATCCTCTAAAAGCTTTTTGGCGTTTTCTTTGCTTGAGGCGTGCAAAACTCCAAGCTCGCACACGTCGGTAGAGTCTGTGGAATAAACGATGCATATATCGTCGTATAGCTTAGGCGTGGAAAACAAAAAGTCAAGCTCGTCGGAGGTGTATTCCTTGAATTGCCCTTGAGGAACGGAAATTTCACGCTCTAAGCCCCTTGAAAGCTCTTTGCAGCTAAGAGTAGAGCTATATTCCTTTTGCGAGCAGGATGAAAAAATAGACGTAATAAAAAGTATTGAAAGTGCTAAAAGAGTAATGCGAAACAGATGCTTCATAGCTTTAATTCTCCTCGTTTTTAAGTTCTTCCTTAAAATATTTTAATATTAATTTGTAGGCGTCTGCGTTCAGGTGATATCCGTCCTCGACCTGAAATCTTGTGTCGAGATATCCCTCACTGTCCTTTAGAACAGATGCGCTATCAATAAACCGCGCGCCGTTTTCCTTTGCTAATTCACACGCCCAAGCGTTCAGTGCATCTATATAGAGATTGAGCGTTTTTGCGTCTACGGTGTATCTGCTCATATCCATATTTTTAGCTATCGGAAAACAGGAATTTATTATAATTTTCGTGCTTGGTGATACTTCCTTTATAGTATCTAAAAGCTTTTTATAGCAAAATTTAAAATAGTCCCTCCCTCGTGTAATAAAGCTTGGAGCGCCATTAAGACCAAAGGTGAGAGTCATTATTTTCGGTTGCTTTCTTTTAAGAGCCTCGCTTAAGGATATTTCCTCGTTGGTTTCGGGATAAACTATCCTGCAATCGCTTGTAGAGGCATCAAGCATAAGAGTCCCGCTCTTTGGCGACCATACCTGCTTTGTATTTTTGCCATCCTTCAGGACACCTCGGCTTTTCAGATGATAGGTCGTCGATTCGCCGAGAAAAATGATATCGTCGATAATGCTTTCGGATTGGTTCTCAATCGTTACCGTTTCGTCACTGCCGTCCGTTACAATCACTTGAATCGGTTCATCGGGAATGTTGGGCTGTGAGCATCCGAAAATATTTGCTATAATAAGTGATGCGACAGATAAACAAATAAATGCTTTTAACATAAAAAATCTCCGTCTGTAAAGCTTTTTGCAAGGCTCTATAAACGGAGTATTTTTATTTAAATTTTGCTTAGTGTTATTTAACCGAAAATTGCTTTTCGTACTTTTTTTCGCTCTTTTGCACTTTTTTGAATCTTCGTTTAAATATTCCGATAATGCACATTATAATTGCATAGATTAACGTAAATATAACGATTCCGACAAGCGTTCGCGAGAAATTCATTTTGTTTGGCACGCAAAAGCAAACCCAAAAGCCGAAGGTGGAAATTGCGTAATGAAAAATATAACGTAACGCTAAATGGATTTTTTCGATAGAAAGAAGCGCATTTGCAAGGGAAAGTAAAAGAGAAAAAACAAAAAACAGTAAAACTCTGCCGGCTTCAACTGCCGCTTCGGCATCCGAAATATTAATTAATTGCAAAACGAGCATATAAGTCGCAGTTACAATTGTGAATATTATGCAGGTAGAGTTAAGCATTTTTTTAAATATTTTTTTCAGTTCCATTATAAAGCCTTGTCCTTTCGGTTAGTTTGCCCGATTATCGTTATATAAATGCGTGCGATTTTAAGTAATTTCATTTTAAAAGGCTATTCCGTAAATAAAAGGGAATAGCCTAATGATTATCTTTTAGAGCTTTTTTTACTCTTTTTCTTTTTAGGCGCTTTAGAAAGCTTTTGATTTATTTTTATCCTTGATTTGCTTGCTTTTGGCGAATCAACGTCACCGTCTATCTTATCCTCGGAGGCTTCTTCTGTTGCAAAAAATTCTTCATCGGAGAGCGGAGTAGGGTCTGCGGGGATGTGAGTTGCATCCTGCTTGCAGAGCTTTTTCTCGCGTAAGCGCTTTAATATCCATTCGTGAAGAAGTGTGTAGATAACACTGCAAAGAGGTACGCTTATAATTATTCCCATTATTCCAAAGAACTCACCGCCCAAAATTACCGCAACGAGAACCCAAAGGCTTGGGAGTCCTATCTGGTGACCCATTATTCTCGGGTAGATAACGTTGGATTCGATTTGCTGAAGAATTATGATAAACAGTAAGAACCAAAGCGCTTTGATGGGGTCGACCAAAAGAATGAGAAACGCTCCGATTATAGCGCCTGTTATTGCGCCGAAAATCGGTACGAAAGCAGTTACTGCAACTATGCAGGATATCATAAGAGCATACGGGAAGCGGAAAATGCACATACCTATAAATGTAAAAGTACCGATAATCAGAACTTCAATGCACTGTCCCGCAACAAAGCCCTCAAAGGCATCCTTGGCAAGGCGGCAGACCAATATTGTGTTTCCTGCTTTTTCACTCGACATAACCGAGAAAAGCATTCCCTTGACGAGCTTTGCAAGCGACTCCTTGGTTGCGACGATATATATAGCCAAGATAAATCCAAGCACCACGTTCCACATCGAGGAAAAGAATGACAATGCGGTATTTAAGGTATTGTGGAATATGTCGTCGGTATTATCTCCAAGGAAAGAGGCAAGCCACGAGGTAACCACGTCATACGAGAGGTCGATAGATTCGGGGTCGAGCGGGAGATGGAAATTGATAACCCATTCACGAAGTGTGGCGGTAAGGTCATCTAAATACTTCGGCGCTTTTTCGACAAATCCTTGGCAGGTCCTTACAAATTCGGGAAGAATGTAGGAGAGAAGAATGGTGATTACGAGGAAAAAGCAAAATATACTTAACGAGATAGAAACGGCGCGCTTGATTTTCGACCATATTTTACCGTTTTTTTGAGTAAGTCTTCCAAATATTTTATTTTCAAATGCCGTTACAGGGATGTTTAAGATTATCGCGATGAAAATTCCTATAAAAATAGGGGATAGTATTTTCATTATCAGCGATAGCACCGACAGTGACTTGTCGATGTTGTTTATTATTCCGAAAAGAACTATTAAAATAACTCCGATACCGAGCCATTTTAAATAGTGCCAATTCGGATCTCTTGGTATTTTTTTCATTTTATAAGCCTCGAAATAAAAAGTTATTCTGCTTTAGCTTCTTCGTCACCGTCGGACTCGTTGTGCTTGATGCTTACCGTAGCACGGTCAATACGGTGATCCTTTATTTCTTCGATAACGATATTGAGATTTTCGGTTGTTAATTCAAAATTCGTTCCGTCGTCGGGGACAGAGCCGTAAATTCCGAGCGCATAACCGCTAAAGGTATCGGAATCGCTATCCTCAAGCTTAATTCCAAGCGCCTCCTCAACCTCGTCGATAGATGCACTTCCAAGAATTCTCCAGAAATTTTCCGATAAAAGCTCAACGGGGGGAAGCTCCTCCTCGCCATCCTCGGTTTCATTGTTGATATCACCGACAATACATTCAATAAGGTCTGTCATAGTGATAACTCCGAACAATCCACCGTATTCGTCAAGAACCACAGCCATAGATTCCTTATGGTCACGCATATTCTTGAAAAGCACGTCTGCTTTTACCGATTCGGGGACGTTATAGGGCGTGGAAACAATGTTTTTCATAACGTTTTCACGGCTTTTATCGTCAAGTCTTAGATAAAGTCTTGCGTCAAGAATTCCAATGACGTTATCTATTCCGTCCTTGCAAATTGGGTAGCGGGAATAACGGCTATTGTTAATAACGGTATCCCATTCCTCCATTGTGTCGGCATAATCAAGAAAGGTAAGGTCTGTTCTGTGCGTTGCAATCTCGCCTGCAGAAAGATCGTCAAAATCGAAAATATTTTCAATAAGCTCCTTGTTGTATTCGTCAATGCTGCCGTCCTCGTGAGCCTCGTCGATAAGTGTAAGCACCTCGCCCTCGGTAACGGTATCAACGGTTTTCGCTTTAAATACCTTAGTAAGAAGCTTTTTCCAAAGCATAAATATTGAATTTATAGGTGTAAGTATTATAACCAAAAAGTGAAGTATCGGAGCGACCGCCATAGAAAATCCCTCGGCGTGGTCCTTAGCAAGGCTCTTAGGCGATATTTCACCGAATATAAGTACAACGACAGTAACCACTGCGGTTGCAATTGCCGTAGAAAAAGCGGCGATGTTGGGATTAGTTATCGCATTGATAAACCAAACCGTCGAGATAGACGAGAGGGCGATATTAACTATATTATTTCCAACCAAAAGCGTGGAAAGAACCTTATCGTAGGATTCTGCAAGCTTTAGCGCAGATGCCGCGCGCTTATTTCCCTCGGCGGAAAGATTTTTCATCTTCGTTCTGTTGAAGGATGTGTAAGCGGTTTCACTTGCCGAGAAAAAGCCGGAAAGCAGAATTAAAACAAACATCAAAATAAAGGTTAAGGTACTCCCATCGGGCAAAGTCATGATAAAAATTACTCCTTAAAATAGTATTAATAAATTAACGTGTAAATACTTGAAAAAAATATTTCCAAAAATAAACCGTTTTCATATTGTTATATATAAATATAATTATATATTTTATTATATCATAAAAAGAAAATTTGTCAAGTATATTGAGTAAATTACCAAAATACTATAAAAAACCGTAAAAAGAGGACGGAAAATTTTGCAATCTCCGTCCTTGATTTTTAGATCTGTATTAAATTATTTCTCGATATATTCCTTGAGCGCGTTTGCAAGCTGATCGGGGCAGGAGGTGGGCTTAAAGCCGCAGTGAATACCCGAAAGTCGGGATATAGCCTCCTCAACGCTCATTCCCGCAATAAGAGCGGCAACGCCTTGAGTGTTTCCTGCGCAACCACCGGTATATTTAACCGATTTGATTATTCCGTCATCTATTTCGATGTCTATTTTTCGCGAGCATACTCCGCGCGGAATGTAGGTTATCTTCTCCATAAATAATGACTCCTTATCTTTAGTTTGTTTCTTTGTAAATGCCTATCGGTGTGTGAGTTTGATGCTTTAATGCAACGAAAAGGCGAAACGCAAGAGCGCTTTGTGTAGGCAGTGAAAAGCTAAAAAAGAATTTTTGCATATCGGGGGCATATTCTACGGGAGTAGAGTCTACGCAAATAAGCCTTGCCTCGGACTTTGAGGCTGCTTCAAAGAGCGGAGCTAAAAAGTCGGTGTTCTCCTCGATTATTGAAAATTCAAATACCCATCTTTGAGTTTTGCTTATTCGATTTCGTTGCTCTCTGCAGCCGCGTCCGACCAATGCGTGTCGAAAGCTTGACGTAGTGTCATCTCCGTCAATATCAACCGTTTCGCAGATTTTTAATTCGTATCTGTCAAGCAGGGAATAAAAGCTCATAAGTCTGCCGTCGCTTGAATTCATTATAGGTAAAATGCAAAACTCGCAACGTCCGTCGTAAACGCTTTCGCAGCATTCGGTAAAGCTTGAGGCGTAATCGGGCTTGGCGTTTGCCACAAAACGCGAAAAATGCTCAAAGGCGGCGTCATTATATTTATTTCTCGAATAAGCTATTTTTGAATGAGCGCCTGCCGTTGTAGGGTCAGTCGAGCCGATAAATAGCATAGCTTTAATATTTTCCGCAAGCTCGGAGTGACATATCTCAGATAAAAACACGATAAGCTCACTTACCGATAATTCAGAGCCGATTTCCTTTAATGCGTCAAGTATGCCGTCAATGCTTTTGTAATGCTCACAGTAGAGCCTCGCAAGCTCGAGGACGGTAAGCTCCTTTTGCTGCTTTGCTAAATTTTGCTTCTTTGCAAACTCACCGAGATTTTGAATGAGTATGTCCTCTCTTTTTTCAAAGGACTCTGCAAATCCCATATTAAAGCTTCATAAGAAGCTTATAGCTGCTATCCATAAACTCCTTCATTTCCTCTGCGGTAAACTTCTTTTGTGAGAGAAGCGCAAGCTTGTAAATATGGCTCGCAAGCGCCTCGGCAAGCTCCTTGTCTGTTTCGCAAAGCCCCTCAAGCTTTGAAATAAGCGGGGATGCGCTATTTAGAATAAGCTTTTTATCGGGAGGAGTAGGCTGTGAAATTCCATACATACGCATCATTTCCTCCATTCTGCGTACCTCCTCGTCAACACTGAGAAGCGCGGGAGTTGATTCGTCGGAAAGCGCCCCAAATTCAATCGTAACATGCTCGTCTATAACGCTTGAAAAGGCTTCCTTAAGAGCATCGCTTTCTTTTGCCTCACCGTCTGTAAGGATATCGTTTATGTTGGAATCGACACGCAGGAATTTAAGAGCGCCGTTACTGTATCCCTCTGCAAAGGATGCAAACTGTACGTCAATAGCACGCTCGAAAAGCGCAACCTTTATATCCTTTGCTTCAAACATTGAAATATACTGAGCCTGAAGCGCACGGTCGCTTGAATAATAGATTTTTCCCTCGTGCTTGCCCTCGGCATTCTTAAGATACTCGTCAATCGTAAGCGCCGTATCGTCAACTAAGTTGAGCAATATCGAAGCCTTTACTCTATCGTAGAACTTTCTGTCCTTGATAGATGCGTATTCAATAAAGGGAGCAACGTCTTTCCAAATTTTAGCATATTCCTCACGCTCGTTAAGCGCAAGAGAGTTAAGCTTGTCGGCAACCTTTTTTACGATGTGAGCCGAAAGCTTGGAAACGTATGTGTTTGTTTGCAGATAGCTTCTTGATACGTTAAGGGGAAGCTCGGGACAGTCAAGCACGCCCTTGAGCATAAGGAGATATTCAGGTATTACCTCCTTGATGTTGTCGGCAACGAATACCTGATTATAGTAAAGCTTAACCTCGCCCTCAAGCGTTTCATATTCATTAGCGATAGGAGGGAAGTAAAGAATACCCTTGAAGTTGAGCGGATAGTCTGCGTTTATGTGTATATAGAATAACGGGTCGCGATAGTCGCCGAAAACCTTGTGGTAAAATTCGAAATATTCTTCCTTTGTGCATTCGGAGGGCTGCTTTTGCCAAAGAGGCGTCGTATCGTTTATTGGAGCATCATCCTTTTCGTCACCGCACTCAAAATATATTTCAACGGGCATAAATGCGCAGAATTTATTAAGTATTTCGAGTATTTTTGATTTGTTAAGATATTCCGACTCGTCATCGTTTATATGCATAATAACCGACGTACCGTGCTCTGTACGCGTGCCTTCGCTCATTTCGTATTCGCCCGCCTCGTTACATATCCAATGAACTGCGGGAGCATCGGTGTATGATTTGGTTTCAAGTTCGACTGATGAGCTTACCATAAACGCTGAGTAAAAACCAAGACCGAAATGACCGATGATGCCGTTTAACGCGCCCTCCTCGGATTCGCTTTCGTATTTTTTAATGAAGTCGACAGCGCCCGAAAGAGCAATGCTGCAGATGTATTTTTCAACCTCCTCTGCGCTCATACCTATACCGTTATCGCTAACGGTGAGTGTGCCCTCGTCGGTGTCGAGCTTTACGGTGATGGCGTATTTTTCATCGTTCGCCTCACGCAAGCCGAGAGATTCAAGTCTTTTGAGCTTTGTAATAGCATCGGATGCGTTAGAAATTATTTCACGCAAAAATATATCCTTTTCCGAATAAAGCCATTTTTTTATAATAGGGAATATATGCTCGGTATCAACCGATATTCCGCCCTTGTTTATTTTTTCTGCCATAGTAAATTCCTTTCGTTGGAGCATTATAAATATTAATTATATTTTATAACGAATTTATATTTTCGTCAATAGCCTTTCCTTTAAAAGTTTGTAAATTAATAAAAAATTAATATATAAAGGACCCGACCTGCGGTGTGCAAATCGAGTCCTATATAAAATTTATCGTTTACTTGTTCTTGGGCTTTATTAAGATATCCTTAAGCTGCTTAACGGCATCATCGTAGTTGTCAAAGCTGATAATGTAATCGCAAAGAGCCGAGTTCTTATCCGCATACTCAATTGCAGTCAAGCGGTTGACCTTATCCTGAATAGAGCAGTTCTTCTTAAGAATATTCGTCATAAGTGCCTTCTTGTCACGCTTGATATAGACGGTGGTGACGTTCTTGAAGTGGGTCTTTAAGGACATCGCTCCGCAGATATCCATTGTAGTAATTACACGCTTGCCGCTTGCCAATATTTTTTCAATATCGGATTTCTTTGAGCCGTAGCCGTGACCCGAGTACATTGTTGACTGGAAAATTTCTCCGCTATCGCACATTTCTCTAAATTCATCAAGAGAAATATAGTTGTACCACTTGTTCTTTTCAACCGCAGTAGGGTCATTTGTGGTGTAGCTGGGGAGCTTTTCAAAGTTCTTTGTCTGCGAGAGGAAGTGGTTTGCAATCTTAGATTTACCGCTTCCCGACGTACCGACCAAAACTACGATATCGGCACTGTCTGCGTTATCGGACTCAGAGGTTACCGAATAGCTTTCGGCGATAAGCTCTACGATTTTTAAGAATTCGTCATAATGATTTACCGCAAGCATACCCGTCGAATCCTGATTCCAAGGACGGCGCATAAGTATAGGATACTTTGCATTCGACTTGAGAATGTTGTGCATAGCATCGTCAAAGAGAATATCGGTGTGGATATTGTCCTTGCGAGCGCCCATATAAATATGGTCTGCAGGGATTTCGGGGAATTCCTCCATAATACGCTGAGCGCGGATACCCATAAACTGAGGGGGAACTGCGGTACAAATAAATACCTCGGTCATCTGCGAAAGCTTGCGTACAAATTCCTTTGCGCCCTCGTAAACAGGCTGAGTGCGGTAAAAGTCGGGGTCACTGAAATAGGGATAAATGCAGTCTATTCGAGTTCCAACCTCGCCCCAACGGTCCTTTTCGTAAATAGTCAAGGGCGGATCAAAGTTGTATTTTTCGTTTGCTAATTTAATTGCGTAACCGGTACATTCCATTAAAAGGTCATCAATGTCCAACGCAGTAGATAATCTGTATTTCTTGTTCATAGTATTTACTCACTTTCTTTAAAATTATTTTTATTTATCTTCTTCGATTTCAGATGCGGAGGAGTCCTCGAAATATTTACGAAGCTTAAGACCGTCCTTGAAGGTGAAGATTTTAGAATAGAGCTTTTGGAAAACTCCTATAATAGGACCGTTTATAAAGGCGCAGACAACAGTTCCGATTCCTATTCCGCACGCCATAAAGTTGTTTATTACACCCATAAAGCTATCAGCCTTAAAGGGGAAGAATAATACAATGCAGAGAATGATTGCAATAAGAAGGCTCGCACAATCGTAGATAAGCTTTACCTTAGGTATTGGCTTTTTGAATTTTGCCGAGAATTCCTTTACGAACATTTCGTATGCCTCGGGCGGGAGATATGCCGAAAAGAGCAGGGCAATAGATGCGCATATTACGGTAATTCCAATAAGATATACGCTTATTCGCAAGGGAAGAATTTGTGGAAAAAATGCGGTAAGCCTTGAGGAAAGGTCAAGCGCAAGGCCGTAAAGCAGAGCCGCACCGAATGAAAGAAGATAGGACCACTTTGCTTTTCTTAAAATAATTGATAATACGATAAGTATAAGCGCTTGAAGCGTGTATTCAGCCATTCCGAAGCTGAAGAATGGGAGAAATTGCGATACAAATAAATGTAGAATGTATGCGGGAGCAACCACCATTGAAATTCCAAATCCGCCGTAAACGGTCAACGCTGTTCCGAACGCTAAGAAAAATAATCCGATAAAGTATGCGATTTCTGTGTAAAATGTAAGCTTTTTTGTTTTGTTTTGGGTATTCATTTTTGTCTAAGTCCTCCGGATAAAAAAACAGCCCTTCGTGTTTGATACAGAAACACGTAAAGCTGCCCGTATATGTATTATACAACAAATATTGGAAAAAATCAATAGTATTTTTCAAAATAGTGTAATTTTGTGCAAAAGGGAGAAAAAAACGGCTTGTTTTTTTGTGCATAGTGCTTTGAAAGGGTCAAAAATGTATATTGTGACGAGAATATAAACATTAATTATTGATATTTAACTCAAAAAACTCCCTTTTTTGGTGATGGAGTATTAATTATGCGGTTTTATAAAATCGGCAAATTGACAATAAAAATTTTTGCCGAAAAAACTTGATTTTTTTGCGTTTGTAATGTATAATATAAAAGAGTTACTATGCGTATTGAAAAATCAAGGAGGAATTTGCAGTGTACGATTTTCAAAAAGCTAATATGTGGAAGCGTATATCGGCGGCTCTTTGCGACCTGATATTGCTCGCGATAGTAGTTGTTGGATTTGCTTTTTTGTTGGCATCTGTTCTGGGACTTAACGGATACGTTACCCAATTCGACGAGCTGCAGACCTCTTATAAGAAGCAGTACGGCATCGTTACACAGGAGATGTATAATGAATTACCCGCTGAGGAGCGTGCTAATTATATTATTGAAAAGGATTACTCAGCACTGACCGAGGAGGAGCGCGCTAAGTATGACGAGGCAAATGAGGCGTTCACTAAGGATAGCGAGGCTAATTACATTTACGGTATGATTATGAACAAATCCCTCATTATGGTTATCTTCAGTATTTTATTGGGATACGTTTTGCTTGAGCTTATAGTTCCGTTGATTTTCAAAAACGGACAAACCTTGGGTAAAAAGATTTTTGGAGTTGCGCTTATGAGAGAGGACGGAGTGAGAATTTCTCCGATGCTGCTCTTTGCTCGCACGATTTTAGGAAAATATACCGTTGAAACAATGATACCCGTTATGATTATAGTAATGATAGTTTTTGGCATAATGGGAATTGTCGGAACGGTTGTTATCATCGCTATGTTGATAGCGCAAATAGTATTGGTAGCCGCAACAAAGGCTCGTACACCCTTGCATGATAAGCTTGCGCACACCGTTGCGGTGGATTACGCAAGCCAAATGATGTTCGATTCTCCCGAGGCGATGATAGCATATAAGCAGAGAATTCACGCCGAGCAGGTAGAGGCGGATAGAAGCTAATTTAATTAAAGTCAATAAAGCTGAAAAGCTGGATATAAAGAAAGGAAGACAATATGAAAGTTGAGTTGCGAAATTTGACTAAAATTTTCCCCAGCCGTAATAAGAAGTCCAATGAGGAAGTAATTGCGGTCAACGATTTTACCTTCACTATTCCCGATGGTAAGTTGATCGGACTTCTCGGACCCTCCGGTTGCGGAAAGAGTACTACGCTGTATATGATCAGCGGACTCCAGAAGCCTACAAGTGGGCAGATCTTTTTCGGTGAGGAGGACGTTACCGAGTTAACTCCCGAAAACCGTGGCATAGGCTTGGTATTCCAGAACTATGCGCTTTATCCTCATATGACGGTAAAGCAGAACATTATGTTCCCGTTGCAGAATTTGCGCGGCGAGGACCGTATGAGCAAGGAGGAGATGGTCGAGAAGGCATACTGGGCAGCTAAGCTTGTTCAGATTGATAACCTTATGGACCGTAAGCCCAGTGAGCTTTCGGGTGGTCAGCAGCAGCGTGTTGCTATTGCTCGTGCGCTTGTAAAGGTTCCCAAGGTTCTCTTGCTTGACGAGCCGCTCTCTAACCTCGATGCACGCTTGCGCTTGCAGACCCGTGAGGAGATCCGCCGTATTCAGAAGGAAACGGGAATCACCACTATCTTCGTTACTCACGACCAGGAGGAGGCTATGTCCATTTCCGATATGATCGTTGTAATGAAGCTTGGTGTATTACAGCAGATCGGTAAGCCTCAGGAGGTTTATGACGATCCCGCAAACTTGTTCGTTGCAAAATTCTTGGGTACTCCTCCTATCAACGTATTCAGTGGCTCGGTTAAGGGCGAAAAGCTTTACATAGGCGAGGAATGCGTTATGGACGTTCCCGGAGTTGCAGATCAGGCAGTTTCGGTAGGTATCCGTCCCGAGGGCTTTATTCCCGACGAGAACGGTAAGCTCACCTGCGATATCAGCAACGTAGAGGTTATGGGACGTGACGTTAGCGTTGTTTCTACTAACGCAGCTTCTATTAATCCCACAGTTCGTTCTATTATTGATGCGGACTTCAAGGTTAGTTCTTCTATGGAAAAGATTCGTTACACTCTTAAGCCCCATAAGGTATTCTTGTTTAATGCCGACGATGAAACACGTATTCGCTTCGAGGTGAAATAATTATGGTAGACAGTAAGCAATCTTGGAAGGCGTGGTTATATTTGTCACCTGCCATCGTGCTGTTGTTGATCTTTACGGTTTGGCCTATTATCAACACCGTTCGCATGTCATTGCTTGACAACTACAGTAACTTGGGTGCCGCAGGCGGTATAACCTACAACTTCGGTGTAAAAAATTTCATTGACGTTTTGAAGTACAAGGACTTCTTGAAGTGCCTTGGAAACACAATGTTGCTTTGCGTTCTTACAGTTCCGGTTTCTACGCTTCTTGCGTTGTTGATTGCGGTTTGCTTGAATGCAATTAAGCCTTTGCAGCGTTTGTTGCAAACAATCTTCTTCTTACCTTACGTTACAAACTCTATCGCAATCGGTATGGTATTTGCTGCTATGTTTAATATGGTAGGTACTGCATTCGGTGGCGAAAATGAGGTTATAATGACGGCAGGTATTATAAACAACGTAATCGAGTTCTTTGGCGGTCAGCCGATCAACTGGATTAACACAGGCTCGTCTTATATGGCTAATATTACCGTTATGGTAATTTACATCGTATGGAATGCATTGCCCTTTAAGATATTGATTCTTTTGGGCGGTCTTCAGAGCGTTAACAAGCAGTATTACGATGCAGCTAAGGTTGACGGAACAAGCCGTGTTCGAGTATTCACTCGTATAACAGTTCCGCTTCTTTCTCCTATGCTCGCATATGTAATCATTACCGGATTTATCGGCGGATTTAAGGAGTATTCCAGCATCGTCGGTATCTTTGGTGACGATATGGGCCCTGCGGGAGATCCCGGCAAGCTCAATACTATGGTAGGATTTATTTACGATGCGCTCGGAACTAAGGAAGGCCGTGCGAGTGCAGCCGCAATAATTCTTTTCGGTATAATCTTTGTGGTGACGATGATTAACCTCTACGTCAGCAAGAAGAAGACACACTATTAAGGAGGTAACCGTATGTCAGCTACAAAAACTATGCAAGAGCGTGATATGCAAAAGGTCACCTCAAAGCAGAGAGTTGTTAAAATTCTCGTTCAGGCTTTAATTTACGCCTTCTTGATTATTATGGCAATCATAATAATCTTCCCGTTCTATTGGATGCTTATCTCCTCGGTAAAATCCTTGGAGGAATATAAGCTCGCAGTTCCTACGCTTTGGCCAAGACAGATTTTGTTCTCAAACTACGCTGAAGCATTTACAACTGCAAGCTTGGGACGCTTGTTTATGAACACATTGTTCGTAGGTCTTGTATCTACCGCTCTTTCGTTGGTTATCACCGTTCTCTCGGCGTTTGCCTTCGCAAGACTCGAGTTCAAGGGTAAGAATGCTTTGTTTGCGGCACTCTTGGCAACAATGATGATTCCCGGTGAGTTGTTTACCATTACAAACTATGTAACGGTTTATAACTTCAGATGGATGAACACATTTACGGCGCTCATCATACCGTTCTTGGTAAGCGTATTCTACATTTATTTGTTGCGTCAGAACTTCTTACAGATACCCAACGAGCTTTACCTTGCCGCTAAGGTTGACGGTACAAGCGATATTAAGTATTTGTGGAAGGTTATGATTCCTTTGTCACTTCCTACCTTGATTTCTATCACCATCTTGAAGATGATGGGTGCATGGAACTCTTATGTATGGCCTCGACTCGTTGCAAACGACGAAGCGCACCGCTTGATTACAAACGGTTTGCGTAACGCATTTACCGAGTCCACGGGTGACGTTAATATCCCGGTACAGATGGCAGCCGTTGCTATCGTATCATTCCCGCTCTTCCTTGTATTCGTATTCTTGCGTAAGTACATTATGAAGGGTGTATCGCGTAGCGGTATTAAGGGTTAATAAGTCGGCTTTGCCGCTTGTTATAAAAAATTTATATTATAAGAAAGGAATTTTGCTGTGAAAAAGATTATTGTTTCAGTCATCCTCTTGTTGGCGCTCTGTCTTAACGTATTCGCTATGTCTTCTTGCACAAAGGAAGCAAAGGATACAGATTTCGTAGTGCCTGAAGAAGGCTTTGACACCAGCACACCCGTAACTATCACGTTCTATCACACCATGGGACAGAATTTGCGTGACGTTCTCGACCGTTATATCGTTGAGTTCAACAAGATCTACCCCAACATCACCGTTAACCATGAGCAGGTTGGTGGTTATGATGACGTTCGTGACCAGATTAAGACTGAGATTGCAGTTGGCGGTCAGCCTAACATCGCATACTGCTATCCCGACCACGTAGCTCTTTACAATCTTGCAAAGGCTACCGCTTCCTTGGATAACTTGATTGCAAGTGATATCAAGGTTGCAGGCGCAGATGGCTCTGAGGAGGTTCTCGGACTTACTCAGGCTCAGATCGATAACTTCATTCAGGGTTACTACAATGAAGGTAAGGCATTTGGAGATGACAAGATGTACACATTGCCTCTCTCCAAGTCAACCGAGGTTCTTTACTACAACAAGACCTTCTTCGATAAGCACAACTTGAGCGTTCCCACCACTTGGGATGAGCTTGAGGCTGTTTGCAAGAAGATTAAGGAAATCGACCCCGATTGTATTCCTCTCGGATACGACTCCGAAAGCAACTGGTTTATCACTATGTGTGAGCAGATGAACTCTCCTTACACCAGCGCAACCGACGATCACTTCCTCTTTGATAACGAGGTTAACCGTAACTTCGTTAAGAAGTTCCGTGATTGGTACTTGAAGGGTTATGTAACCACTCAGGAAATCTCCGGTGGTTATACCTCCTCGCTCTTTACAAAGGCTGAAAGCGAGCAGGGTAACAGCTATATGTCTATAGGTTCTTCCGCAGGTGCTACTCACCAGCGTCCTACAAAGGTTAACGGCGAGTATCCCTTCGAGGTAGGTATAGCTACAGTTCCTCAGCAGGATGCAGCTAACCCCAAGGTAATTTCTCAGGGTCCTTCGCTCTGTATCTTCAACAAGAGCAATCCTCAGGAGGTTTTGGCTTCTTGGTTGTTCGTTAAGTTCCTTACAACTAACGTAGACTTCCAGGCAGAGTTCTCCATCGTTTCGGGTTATATTCCCGTAATCAAGTCTGTAAACGATCACCCCGTTTACACCGCAGACTTCTTGTCAAAGGCAGACGGTGGCGATAATATCACCGCTCTCTCTGCTAAGGTAGGTCTTGCACAGGAAAAGGCTTACTACGTTTCTCCCGCATTTAACGGCTCCTCCGCTGCTCGTGACCAGGTTGGTCTTTTGATGCAGAAGTGCCTTACAGGTAAGACCGACGATGTTGACGGTATGATCAAGAAGGCATTTGAGGATGCAGTTGCAGAATGTGAGTATCAGGCAGGATAATGTTTATGAAGCAGACTGTATTTACACGTTTGCTTGCAGTATTGTTGTTAGCGGCGATGTTGCTTTGCAGCCTTGTCGCTTGCAACAATGGCAACAACGATGAAACAGATGAACCTAAGCACGTTGACTATGCGGCAGAGCTTAAGCTGGATATGAATTCCGACTCTGTTAAGCAGGAGGCGACGGTTCACATTTACATTGACGGAGATACAACTCACTTCAAGGTTCCCACTTCGGTAATGCCCGAGGGAATTATTAAGGCGAGATACATTTCTATCAATACTCCCGAATCCACAGGCCGTATCGAGCCTTGGGGAAAAGCCGCTTCGAACTTCACTAAGTCGAAGCTTAAGGATGCTACATCCATTATTTTGGAGTCGGATACGGGTTCTTGGAATGCCGATTCCACGGGCGGACGTTACCTCGTTTGGGTATGGTATAAGACCGCCGATATGACAGATTATCGTAATCTTAACGTAGAGATTTTGCAAAACGGCTTGGCGCTTGCATCTAACTCTGCACAGAATCGCTACGGCGAAACTTGTATGAAGGCAATCGATCAGGCAAAGTCTGAAAAGCTTTACGTTTACTCCGCAGATAAGGACCCCGACTTCCATTACGGCGCAGCGCAGGAGTTGACTCTTAAGGAGCTTCGCGCAAACATCACGTCTTACAATGGCTCGAAGGTTGCTTTCGAGGGAGTAATTTCCGCTGTTTCCGAGGGCTCGTTCTATGTAGAGGAGTTCGATGAGGAAAATGCTATGTATCAGGGAATTTCGGTTTATTATGAAACCGCAGGTCTTCCCGGTGCGGCTATGGAGAACATCGGAATAGGTAACCGAGTTCGCGTTGTTGGTTCTGTAACTTACTTCGAGCCCGGTGATATTTGGCAGGTATCAGGACTTACTTACTCGTTAATGAAGCCTGATGATCCTGCAAACTTTAAGCTTATAAGCAAGGGTCATACCCCTGCATTCACGCTCACTTCTCCCGTTGATTTCACAACGAAGAAGATAAATGTAACCGTTACCGAGGGCGAGGAGGAAACCGTTAAGTCGGTTGACTATGCCGCTATGGCACTTGATACCTCGATTTCGATGAAGAATTTGAGCGTTACTGATACTAAGGCTAATGCAAACGGAGAGGTTACTCTTTATTGCATGAGCGAGGGCGTAAAGATAACGTTCTTCCTTGGCAAGTTGATTGATGCCGACGGTAATGTGGTAACCGCAGATACCTATAAGGGCAAGACAATTGATGCAAAGGGAATCGTTGATAAGTATTACGAGAAGTATCAGATTCGTGTAATGTCCGCAAGTGATATTACAGTTCACTAATCATCTTTTGATTTATCAAGAGATTAAAAAACTCATTTTGTTTCCTAAAAAATTTATATAAGGAGATTTACACAAATGAAAAAGTTTTTAGCACTTTTGCTTGCACTTCTTATGTGTGTAGGTGTTCTCGCTTCTTGTGGCGGCAATACAGATGATGCTGCGGCTGCTACTCTTGACGAGGCTAAGGAATTACTTAACTCCATGATGAAGGACAAGAACGGCAAGGCTACTCCCAACGACTATGATGTTGTAGGCAAGCTTACTGTTGGCGAAACCACTTTCGAAGTAACGTGGAAGACCGACAAGGAAAACATCAAGATCAAGGCAAGCTCCAAGAAGGATTTCTGGACTGTTGACGTTCCTGATGTAAACGAGGCAGAGGTTGAGTACAAGCTCACCGCTACCATCAAGGCTGCTGACGGCTCTACCGTTGACGTAACCTTCACGCCTAAGCTCCCCGTTGTTGATAACGCGGGTGTTGCAAGCGACTTTGAGGCAGGCGTTGCTTATGTAATGTTTATGAAGCAGGCTAACCTCGGCTACACCGTTTATGCACTTAACACTACACAGAACGGTGAAAACAAGTACATCGAAACAACCATGGACCCCAAGGCAGCTGCTGTCTTCTACGTTGAGGTTGTTGACGGTGGTTACAAGCTTTACACTGAAATTAACGGCGTAAAGAATTACCTCCATGCTGAGCTTAAAGAGGCAGATGGCGGTAAGATGTCTAAGTATATCGGTCTTAAGGCTGATAGTAATTGCGTATTCACATACGACAAGGAGCTTACCGTATTCAAGATTACATTGAATGGCGGCGAGTACGGTGTTGGTACTTACAACTCCTTCGAAACAATTTCTCTTTCTGATGCAACCTACTTCAAGAAGGATAACATCAACGTTGCAGGCGGTCAGTTCCCCGTAGGTCTTATGACTAAGGCACACGCTGACACTCTCGCTCCCAGTGAGAAGCCCGCTAACAATGACCCCAAGGCAGATAGCACACTTTCTATTGCAGATGCAATCGCACTTGGTAAGTCTAAGGCTCCCACGGTTTACACCGAGGGCAAGTACTATGTTGAGGGTACTGTTAAGGAGATTCAGAATGACCAGTACGGTAACCTTGTAATTACCGACGGTACTAATGACCTTCTTATCTACGGTACTTATAGCGAAGACGGCAAGACCAGATTCGATAAGTTGGCAACTAAGCCCGCAGTTGGCGATAAGATTAAGGTTTACGGTGTAATCGGTAATTACAACAACAATCCTCAGATGAAGAACGGTTGGATTATCGGTGCTAACGCTGGTGAGGGTGGTGACACTCCCGTAGCTCCTTCCGTAAGCACTGAGCTTGTTGAGGCTCCCGTTGTTGGAACTGCATACAAGTTTGGTATGCTTCAACCCAACAAGGATAACAAGATTTTCTTTGCTAACGGCGAAATGGTAAGCACTTATTATTTCGGTACAACCGAGAATGCAGCTGCTGCTATCGACGTATATCTCGAGGAAACTACCGGTGGTTATTACCTCTATTGCATGAAGGGCGATGCTAAAACATATATCAATATGAAAGTTAGCGGAACTCATGTAAACGCTGTTTATGAAGCTACTGCATCTACTGTTTATACACTTGATGCAACACTTAAAACCTTGGTAGCAGATATCACTGTTGCAGAGGATACGGCCAAGTCCGGTCAGTATGCTTTTGGTAACTATGGTACTTATACATCTATAAGCACATTTAATGTAACAAAGGCTGATTCTTTTGCTTGTAAGTTCTATACAGTAGTTGAGGGCGAGGGTGGCGATACTCCCGTAGTTCCCACTCCTCCCGCTTGCACAGAGCATGCAGACGCTAACGGCGACTTCATTTGCGATACCGCAGATTGTGACGTAGTTGTTGAGCCTGCAGCTGATTCTGTTCTTACTATCGAGCAGGCTAACGCTCTTGGCGTAGCTTTGAAGGGTAATTATTCCGCTAATAAGTACACTGTAACAGGTACTATTAAGGATGTTTACAACACTCAGTACGGTAATATGCATATTAAGGATGCTAACGGTGTTGAGTTCACTGTTTACGGTGTAAACGGATATTCTGCTATGGCAGAGAAGCCCGTTGCAGGTGACGTTATAACCGTTTATTCTGAAATCGGCTCTCACAACGGCGTACCTCAGATGAAGAACGCTGATATGACTGACCTTCAGCATACCCACGTTTTCGAGAACGGCGAGTGCGCTTGCGGTGCAGCTGATCCTGACTACGTTCCTACCCACACCTGCGTAGATGAAAACGGTGACTTCACTTGTGATGAAGCAGATTGCGATAAGGCAGTTCTTCCTGCTGCAGATTCTGTTCTCACAGTAAAGCAGGCACTTGCTCTTGCCGCAGTTCTTGGCGAGAATGAGTACACCGAGGCTAAGTACTACATCACTGGTATCGTTTCAAGCAATCCTAACGCTACAAAGGGTCACTTTGATTTACTTGCTGACGATAGCACGATTTACGTTTATACTGTATTTGATGCAACTGGTGCTAATCAGTACAATGCAATGGCTGAAAAGTATGTAAAGGGCGACACAGTTACTCTTTACACTGTTATCGGTAATTACAATGGTACTCCTCAGGCAAAGAATGCTTGGGTAACCGAGCTTGTTGCTCACGGTGACAACCACACCTACGTAGACGGTACTTGCTCTGTATGTGGAGCTACTGAGCCCGTTGCAGGCCAGACTGACATCTTCTGTGATTTCAGTACATATCCTACTGGAACACAGTATGCTGATGAAACTATTACCGTAGATGATGTTGTTAGCGTATCTACTCACAATGGTGGATGCCATATTAACACTCAGCTTAGACTTTACGACAGTGCTTCTAACAATGGTTATGCTACAATAACCTCGACTAAGACTATTGCAGGCTTTACTGTTAACGCAGGTAATAAGGCAGCAACTCTTGAGGTTTATGGCTCTAAGGACGGTGGCGAAACTTGGACACTTATCGAGGGTGTTGCTACCACCTCGGCTTACGCTGACCATGTTGTAGAGGTTGATTCTGCACTTGGTTACACAATGCTTAAGATTGATGCAGTTGGCGCTCAGATTAGAGTTGCAAACTTCACTCTTACAGTAGTTGACTAATTCAATAAATTTGAACCGCACCCTCGGGTGCGGTTCTTTTTTGTTGTATATTATGCTTGACAAATTAGGGAAAAAATAGTATAATATATATATTATAAAGACGGTATAAGAGGAAATAAAAATGCGAAAAAGGCTACTATCTATAATTAGCATATTATTGCTTTTAGCGGTGCTTATCGGATGCAATTCGGCAAATGCTCCGCAGACTATAACTATAAAGGGCGCGGACCGAGTTCAAATGGCGGTCGGAGAAACCATTAAGCTTGAAATTCAAGAGGATGCGGACGTCACTTGGTCGGCGTCAAATGATGCGGTTTTCGTCGATAAAACAGGTGTTGTTACCGCTTGCCGTGAGGGTAAGTCGGCAGTTACCGCAACACACGGAAATCTTTCGGATACAGTAATGATTGAGGTGGGTGCAGAAGCCTCTAAAAATCCCGCAATAGACGAAAGCACACACACTTACGCACAAAGCTATGCAGAAGCCTTGGAGCGCTCGCAAAAGGGAATTCCGTCGGGCTCGTTAAAGGTACCCGATCAAGCCCCTGTTTTAGCTGAAAACAGACCTATGAAAAACGGTCAGTACATTTTAAATACTAAGTCAAATTTCATAGATAATAACACATATTCAGTTGTTGACGTAAACGGTAACGAGGTATTTCGCGTTTACCGTGGCGGCGGATATATCACTCTTGAGGAGGTAGCCGCTTACGTTTATGCTTTCGGCGATATCCCCGCAAATTACGTTGAGGGAAAGAATATGGAGCCCGAAAATAGCATCTGGGGCGAGTATCTGCGCTTGAATCATACCAAGTTTAGCGGTAATACTCAAAAGTATCCATATGAGCCAAAGCTCCCGAATATAAGTGGATGCGGCGGTGAATTGAGATATTATGAAATTGATATTGGAACAACGGGAACGGACTGCGACGATAATTTTATCGTTAAGACTTATAATAACGGTCAAAGTATAACGCGTGGCGCGGCTCGAATTGTTTACGGAAAGTTTGATATCAACGGAAACGGCGTCTATGAATTTGGTGAGCATCACGTATTTTACACCTATAACCATTATAACGATTTTCAAGAATATTTGAATTATTATGGCGGTTGGGGCGAGATGTTTGGCAATATTACGGGTGGAGGAGAGCTTTCAAGTAAGAAAAAATATAATCCTACACCTTATGTAATGGTTGTAAGAGAGGAACTCCCTCAAGCAGGCAAAACCGAAGCTGTCGCTTATTACTATTTTTACGATCCCAAGCAGTATTGGCTTAACGTGGCATAAAGAAATAAAAACACGACCTTTGTAAAAGCAAGGGCCGTGTTTTTGTGTTATATTAAATAATACCACTTTAAGATTTTGAGGATGGGGAAGAAAACTTTCTGTTTAGAAAGTCTATTCCTCAAAAAAATTAAACCTTATAAATTCTTTAATTTTTCAAAAACAGACATTTCTGTTCTTGAAGCAATCAAGGGACAAACTGAAATTTTGCCTTGTCTGACGGTATTAATATCGGTGGTCATATCACTTCCGCAATCCTGCAAGATTTCACCTGATTGAACGTAAAGCACGCCCTCGTGATGAATAAAGGTATCGTGGAAAAACATTCCGCCTTGCTTGGTAATTCTAAATCCGTCGGGCTTAGGTGGAATATTTACGTTGTAGAGGTCGTTATAGCTGTATAACTCATTTTTTTGGATATATTCCCAAATATCGTCTAACGCTTTGGGCGCTTCTAAGAGATTATCGGGGTCGGTAGAAACTGCTAATCCCTTGATTCCAAGTCGAGAGCCCTCGAAAATAGCACCGCATGTTCCCGAATATACGATATCGTCACCGAGATTGTAGCCTCTGTTTATACCTGATAAAATAAGGTCGTATTTTTGGTTAAGACCAAGCACGCCAAAGCGCACGCAATCAGCAGGGGTAGAGTCAACAGCATAAGCGGTTACGCCCTCAACAAGCTCGACGGGAACTATCTCTACGGGATGCATAAAGTTTATCGCTTGGCTTTTTCCGCTTTGCTCAACCTTAGGCGCGGCAACAGTAACATCGCCGAGCTTTTTTGCCCATTCTGCAAGTAGCGGGAGAGCGGGGGACTGTATTCCGTCATCGTTAGTAATAAGAATTTTCATTATAACCAACCCTCGTTTGCTTTTTTGTACTCTGCAAGAAGCGCATCGGCTTCGAGTAAAAGCTCTTTCATCTGTTTTTTACTGTGAACGGTAGCACCTGCCGCGCAATCGTGACCGCCACCCTCATAGCGCATTGCGAGATCGTTTATCGTTACGAAGCGAGAGCGTAAGCGAACACGGATGTCACCGCTACCCGTATCGATAAAGGCTACCCAGATAAGACTGTTCTTGATTGAATCCATATAGGAAACACAAGCAGAAGCCTGCTCAAAGGAAAGTCCGTACTTTTCCATAGCGGCGCTATCGATATAGATATATGCAACGCCGTTTTCGGTAATTTTGATATGGTTAAGAACGTAGCCGTGGAATTTAAACTCGGCAAAATCCTTCATATAGAGGTTTGCGTAAAGGTGATCGGTGTCAACGCCTTGGTCGAGCAAAAGTCCTGCAAGTCGCATAGTGTCACCCGATACCGAGCGAAATCTAAAGCGTCCTGAGTCTGTAACTAAGCCAACATAAAGGTAGGTAGCCGCCTCGGTGTCGATTTTAAGCTCGTCCTTGAGCGAATCGTAAAAAGAGGTAATAAGCTCGCAAGTAGAGCAACGGTTTTCTTCAACCCAGTTTATATCGCCGTAGTCCTCAACGGGAATGTGGTGGTCGATTTTAATTATATACTTGCAAAGCTGATATTTTTGGTTTGAAATTCGCTTGGTAGTAGCGGTATCAACCACTATTCCCAATGCATCACTGTAAAAATCATCGTCCTTTATTTCAGGCTCACCGCCGAGGAATGATAAATAGTCCGAGAAATCACAGTTTTGAAGTATGATTTCCTTTTCGGGAAAGGTAAGCTGAAGAATACGGTGAAGTCCCTTGCTTGAGCCAACGCAATCTCCGTCGGGTCTGAAGTGACGGAAAATGATGATTTTATCATATTTTTTTATAGTATCAAGCACTTGGCGCGCCATATTTACGTTATTCATATATTTTCCTCCGCAAGAGCATTTAAGTCGGCAAGCAAAGCCATAGCCTCGTCTTTATCCTTTAAGGTTGCGCCGCTTGCTTTTTGGTGACCGCCGCCACCGTATTTTACGGCTATCGGGTTAATGTTATAACGGTTAGAGCGAATTTCGCACAAAACACCGTTTTCGGTTTCGGTAAAGTTTACCCAAGTGTCAATGCCTTTGATTTCAGACATTACGTTTACCATACCGCGCGAAAGGGTAAAGTTATCAACGCCATAGCTTTGAGCCTCGTCAATCGGCGTGTAGATATAAGCAACACGGTGAGGCGTGCTTTGAATTTTAAGAGTGAACTTTGCGCGGAGCTGGATAGAGGAAAGCTCGTCCGCATAAAGATTTTGATAAATATCGGTGGTGCTGAACTTGCGCTCCATCAAAAATGATGCTAAGCGGAAGGTCTGTGCAGAGGTCGAGTCATATCTAAATCTTCCCGAGTCGGTAATCATACCCGTATAAAGCGATTTAGCTGCCTCAGGTGAAACGGTAAATCCGCATTCCATAGCCATAGCGGCAATCATAGAGCAGCAGCTTTCAAAGGAGGTATCGGTTATCTCGACTTGAGTTATCTCCTCGCAGAATATATGGTGGTCGATTCTTGCCGTAGCGCTTGCGGTTGCATAACGCTCGTCACTTATAAGAGCCTTTGCAGACGTGTCTAACACGATAGCAAGAGCGCCCTCATATGCAGAATCCTCGATTTCATCTAAAGGGGACGTTGCCATAAAGGCGTATCTTGGAGTCATATCACCGACGGCAAAAATTTCTTTGTCGGGATAGGTGTCTATTAATATCTGCTTAAGTCCGAACTGTGAGCCTAACGCATCGCCGTCGGGATTTTTGTGACGGTGAATTATTATGCGCGGATATTGCAGAATCAGTTCTTTTATTGCTTCAAACATTATTTATGCTTGTTCCTTTCTTTTTTGTTTGAGGTCGCAAAATTAAAGTGAAAATCTGTGTGGGAGCATATCGTCTAAGGTAAATACACTGTTAGTTTTACCGTCACTGAGAATAATATTAAAATCTCCCTTACAAAATTCACTCATAACTTGACGGCAAACACCGCAAGGAGTGCAAAGAGCGCTGATTTCGCTACCCTTTGGACCGCCTACGATTGCAATAGCGCTAAAATCAAGGTGTCCTTCGTGAACGGCTTGGAAAAAAGCAACGCGCTCTGCGCATATAGTAGGAGTATAGGATGCGTTTTCAATGTTCGCACCCGTATAAATAGTGCCGTCAGAGCAGAGCAGAGCCGCCCCTACCGCAAATCCGGAGTAGGGGCAATAGCTTTTTGCTCTTGCTTCATTAGCTTTTTCGACAAGCATAGAAACAGTTTCGCTATTCATATGCTCACCTCAATTGTTTTCTAAAAGGTCGCAAACAGTGCGACTGATATAATCAAATCCCGAAATAGTTCCGAGGTTTTTAGCAGAGATAGATTTTCCGTACATCAAGAACGGTACGTATTCTCTGGTGTGGTCGGTGCTATTATCGGTCGGGTCGCAGCCGTGGTCGGCGGTAACTATAAGAGCGTCCTCGTCGCCAAGGAGAGGAAGTGCCTCGCTAAGCCAAGCATCAAATGCGTTAAGCGCCTCTGCATAGCCGTTTGCATCCTGACGGTGACCGTATTTCATATCAAAGTCAACCAAATTAACAAAGCAAAGACCGTTGAAGTCCTTCTTTATAAGCTCTAACGCCTTTACCATACCCTCGGTATTGTTGTGAGTGGGGTGAGTTTCAGTTAAGCCCGACATAGCGAAAATATCACCAATCTTGCCAACGCCGATAACGTCAAAGCCCTTCTTTGAAAGGTAGTTGAGCATAGTGTCCTTGGGAGGAACGAGAGAGAAGTCCTTGCGGTTCTCACTGCGCTTATAGTCGGGATAAGTGCCGACAAAGGGACGTGCGATAACTCGACCCACACCGTATTCGCCGCAAAGCATTTCACGCGCGGTGCGGCATATATCGTATAATTCGTCAACGGGAACAACGTCCTCGTGAGCGGCTATCTGGAATACACTGTCCGCAGAGGTGTAAACTATAAGCGCGCCGCTTTCAACCTGCTCCTTGCCGTAATCGCGAATTACGTCAGTACCTGAATAGGGAAGATTGCAAAGTGTCTTTCTGCCGACCTTCTTTTCGAAAGCCTCGATTAATTCCTTGGGAAAGCCGTTAGGAAACGTGGGCATGGGGGACTCGGAAATAATTCCTGCCATTTCCCAGTGACCTGTGGTCGTGTCCTTACCCATACTGCGCTCCTGAAGACGGGCAACGGTAGCAGTGGGAGCGGAAGCCTTAGTAAGACATTCAACTCCGTCGATAGTGCCAAGACCCATAGCGGTCATATTGGGAATGTTTAATTTTCCGGTTTTATTAACACCTGCTAACGTGTTAGCACCCGCATCTCCAAAGCTTGCGGCATCGGGAGCAGCTCCTATACCGAAGGAGTCGAGTACAATTACAAATACGCGGCGCATCATGACATTGCTACCCCCACGTTGAGAGCGATATTCATCATATCGGTAAAGGAGGTCTGGCGAGAATCTGCATCCAACGCCTCACCTCTTATAATGTGGTCGGAAACAGTGCAGATAGCAAGCGCACGCTTACCTGCAACAGCGGCGTTCATATAAAGAGCGGCTGCCTCCATTTCAATTCCCAAAACGCCCATTTTGCGCCATGCATCGTTAAATGCAGGGTCTGCGTGATAGAATACGTCAGAGGAAAGGATATTTCCAACGTGATAGTTTACGCCAAGCTCCTTTGCCGCCTCAACTGCGTGAGTAAGAAGCTCAAAGTTTGCGATAGGCGCAAATTTTCCGTTGAGGTTGTACTGGTCCTGATAGCAGGAGTTTGTGCAAGCACCCATACCGATAATTACGTCACGAAGATTAACGTGGTCTGCAAGAGCGCCCGCAGAGCCGATTCTTATAATATTTTCAACTCCGAAGAAATTGTAAAGCTCATAGGAGTAAATACCTATTGAGGGCATACCCATTCCGCTCGCCATAACGGTTATCGGAACACCCTTATATGTGCCGGTGTAGCCCTGAACGCCACGAACGTTGTTTACAAGCTTGGGGTTTTCAAGAAAGGTTTCTGCTACGAATTTTGAACGGAGGGGATCTCCAGGCATTAATACTGTTTTAGCGAAATCAGAGGGATTTGCTTTGATGTGTGCTGTGTTAGCCATATATGTTTCTCCTTTTAGGTTTCGTTAAATTTTGATTTTTGTGCTTTAATTAATATGCGGAATTGCTTTCTTCGTTCTTAGCAATTTTTACGATACGGCTTGTGCCAAGACGGGTAGCACCGAGCTTGATGAAGTCCTCTGCGTCTGCCAAGGAGGAGATACCGCCCGCAGCCTTTATCTGTACGCCCTCTCCGATATGCTTTGCAAAGAGAGCAACGTCCTCACGGGTAGCGCCCGCGGTGGAAAATCCGGTAGAGGTCTTGATGAAATCAGCGCCCGAAGCGGTAACTATCTCACACATTTTAATCTTTTCCTCGTCGGTAAGTAAGCAGGTTTCGATAATAACCTTTAATATCTTTTCGCCGCAAGCCTCCTTCAAAGCCTTAAGCTCGTCTAAAATTTCATCATAGCGCTTGTCCTTCAAGTGACCGATGTTGATAACGGTATCGATTTCGTCAGCACCGTTAGCCAAAGCATCCTTGCACTCGAAAACCTTAGTAGCGGCGGTCGAGTAGCCGTTGGGGAAGCCGATAACAGTACAGATAGCAAGCTTGTCGCCAACGTATTCCTTAGCCTGCTTTACATGAGATGCGGGGATACATACAGAAGCAGTGCCGTACTTGATACCGTCATCGCAAACTGCCTTAATTTCAGCCCAAGTAGCACCCTGAGCCAAGAGAGTGTGATCGCATTTTGAAAGAATTTCAGTGATTTTCATAATGTTTCTCCTTAAAATTTGTGTAATATATTTTAAAAATTATTTTGTACCGAAAAGACGGTCGCCCGCGTCACCAAGACCGGGAAGTATATAGCCGTCATCATTTAAGCATCTGTCAACCGTAGAAACGTAAATATCAACATCGGGGTGCGCCTCGGCTACCTTTGAGATACCCTCGGGAGCGCCGATAATAGCCATAAATTTAATATGCTTGCAGCCCTTTTCCTTTAAAAGCTGGATAGCATCGCAAACGCTGCCGCCCGTAGCGAGCATAGGATCAACTATAACGACAAGCTTTTCCTCAATTCCAACGGGGAGCTTGCAGTAGTAGGTTTCGGGCTTAAGAGTTTCTTCGTTTCGGTACATACCAATATGACCGACCTTTGCAGAGGGGAAAAGAACATGGACTCCGTTAACCATACCAAGTCCTGCGCGAAGAATGGGAACGATTACTATAGAGTTGTCGGCAACGACTCTCTGCGTGCATACCTCAAGCGGAGTTTTGACCTCAATCTCAGTTGTAGGAACTCCTTCCTTTAAGCTTTCATAGGTCATAAGCGTTGTAATCTCCTCAACAAGCTCACGAAATTCCTTCATACTTGTTTTTTCATCACGAAGAAGTGCTATTTTGTGGCGGATAAGTGGGTGATCGAAGATAATAACGTTCTTGTAGTCTTTCATAATAATTCTCCCTTTGATTTTAAGTAACGTTTTTTAAATTCAACATATTTGGTTGACAGTGATTTTTCACTACTAATTATTATATCACAAATAAAATATA
>JAZRGA010000047.1:0-7293 GCA_045643945.1 Eubacteriales bacterium
TACGTCGGAATACCAAAGACCTTTACTTGATATCCACTCGGTTGCAAGTCCGCTAAGCTCTGCGCTAAGAGTTGAGTCGCCCACTTTGCTTTGAGGATAAGAGCCAAACGTCACCTTATTTCCGTTACGGATTGGCGCAACATTCTCAACGGGTGGGATTATATCATCGTTATCGCCGCCGTCGGTATTATCGTCGCCTGTGTTATCATCACCTGTGTTATCATCACCGGTGTTATCATCACCTGTGTTATCGTCGCCTGTGTTATCATCACCGGTGTTATCGTCGCCTGTGTTGTCATCGCCTGTGTTGTCATCATTTGAATCATCATTTAAATCATCATTTAAATCATCATTTGAATCATCAGACGGTTGGGTAACATCACCGTTATCATCATTTGAATCACCGCTTTCGAGCGTTTGGTCGATTTCAGTTACCTCGGTATCGCTCTCACCCGAATTTTGAATGTTCTTGCTCTTACAACCGGGCAGTGCAAAAACAAGCGCCATAGTCAAAATCAAGCTTAAAATTACTAAAAGTCTTTTTTTCATAAAAGCTCCCTTCGATTTTTTTCAAAAATTTTACAATTTACCTTTCGTATATTATATCATAAGGTGCAAGCATTGTCAAGTTTCACAAAAGATTTTGTAAGGATATTTTTATTTTGTTAACATTGACAATACAACCGTAAAAAACCGCTCGAATGATGCTATATTCAATGCCTCGTCGGGAGAGTGAAGGTCAAGTATCATAGGACCGCAGGAAATAATGTCAAGCTTCGGGCAAAGCTTTTTAATAATTCCGCACTCAAGACCCGCATGAATGACGTTTACACTGCACTCCTCACCGTAAAGCGCCTTATAAGACTCTGCGTAAAGCTTGCAAAGCGGTGACTCGGGGCTTCTGTCCCAGCCCGAATAAGAGCTTACAATTTTATGCTCCATTCCAAGAGATTTTGCAAAGGCTTCAAGCTCAAGACTCGAGCTTTCTATTTGCTCATCCTTTGCCGAGCGCGTCATAAACACAAAGGATGCGTCGCCCTTGCTTGCATCGACCTCGACAATGCCAAGATTTCTCGAAAATTCAACCACCGAATCAAGTCCCTCGCACATTGAAAAAACTCCGTCGCCAACCGTTGAAAGCAAAAATATTATCTTTCTCGTATCCACGCCGCCAAAGACTAAAGCCTCGTTATCCTCACAAGGCTCAACCGTTATCGAAAAATCCCCATCCTCTGCGCACAATCTCTCTTTTATTTCATTTTCCTTAATTATGCAAGCGTGAGGAAGCAGGCTTCCCCTCTCTGCCGATACGATAGCCACGCACTCTCGCGGAATGGCGTTATCCTTACTTCCACCGTAAATCGAGGAAATTCTTATTTCACAAGAATTGTAAAGGAACTCAAGCAAACTGCCCATAAGCTTATTTGCGTTTGCTCTGCTCTTATTTATATCCTCGCCCGAATGTCCGCCAAAAAGTCCGTTTACGGATATTTTAAAAAGCTGACCTCTTGAAGGCTCGACCTCTGCCGAATAAACAAGGTCCGAGCGTTGACCTCCTGCGCATCCGACTATTATCTCCCTTTCGTCGGTGCTATCCATATTTATCATTTTAGTAGCGGTAACTATCGAATAATCGAATTTTCCCGCTCCAACAAGTCCCTTTTCCTCAGAGGCGGTAAAGAGGCACTCGATAGTAGGATGACTTGAAAGAAGCCCCTCTGCTCCGTCAAGAACATAAAGCATTATCGCAACCGCAACTCCGTTATCCGCTCCAAGCGTTGTTCCCTTAGCTCGGATATAGTCACCGCTCTCATAAAGCTCGATACCGTCATTATAAAAATCATGCTCAACGCCTGCGTTTTTTTCGCATACCATATCGGTATGCCCCTGCAAAAGAATTGCGTCCTCTCCCTCTCTGCCCTCACTTGCGGGCATACGAACGAATACGTTGTTATATTCATCCTTTAAAAAGAAAAATCCGCGTTCCTTTGCAAATTCGCAAATATAATCGGCTATTTTTCCCTCCGAAAAGGTCGGACGCGGAATTGCCGACACCGCCTCGAAAAGCTCTATAAGTCCTCTGTATTTAAAATTTTTAGCAATCATAATATCCTCCCTTTCAAAATATATATTAATATACAAAAATCACCGCTCTACTATCAAATTAACAGTAATAAAGCGGTGAATTTCTTTGTTATGCAAAATTATGCAAAGCTATATAAAATTATTATCCTCTGTATCTTGACAAATCTATTCTTCCGCCATCGGGGAATTGGTCAAGCAGTGAAAGAAGTCTGCCTGTGCCGATAGCAACGCATTTTATCGGGTCCTTTACTCTTTGAGTCTTTATACCCGTAACGTCCTCGATAAGCTTATCAAGTCCCATAAGCATACTTCCTCCGCCCGCAAGGTAAATTCCGTTTTTAAGAATATCACCCATAAGCTCGGGAGGAGTTTTTTCGATTGCCGTACAAATAGAGTCAAGTATTGCCGAGATAGGCTCCATCATAGCCTCAAGCATTTCCTTTGACGTTATAGTTACCGTTTTGGGAAGTCCTTGAATTAAGCATCTACCCTTAACGTCCATAGTCATAGCGTCCTTATGCTCGTAAACCGCGCCTATCTGTATTTTAACCTTTTCTGCGGTCTGCTCTCCGATTGCGACGTTGTATTTTCTTCTGACGTAACGTGCGATAGCCTCGTTAAACTTATCTCCCGCAACCTTTACCGATTCCGAAACAACAACACCGCCCATAGACGTAACCGCTATATCGGTAGTTCCGCCGCCGATATCGACTATCATATTTCCAACGGGATTAAAAATATCTATTCCTGCGCCGAGCGCCGCCGCAACGGGCTCCTCGATAAGATAGGTTTTTCTTGCTCCCGCTTGAATACCCGCATCAATTACCGCTCTCTCCTCTACCTCGCTTATACCCGTAGGAATACAAATTACCATTCTCGGGTGAATAAAGGATTTTCCGCATGCACGACGGTAAAAATACTGTATCATTTTTTGGGTGACGTCATATTTTGCTATAACGCCCTCCTTTAAGGGTCTTACTATCTCTATTTTATTAGAGCTTCTGCCAAGCATAGCCTGAGCATCCTTGCCGATTTTTGTTATCTGGTCGATTTCGGTATCAACCGCAACGAACGCAGGCTCGCTAAGAACTATTCCCCTTCCCTCAACAAAAACAAGAACGGTAGCAGTTCCGAGGTCTATACCGATATCACGCGAAAACATTTGTCTTAGCCTTGAAAAGCCCATACCGTCCTCCTTTACGTTTCTTATGTTTTTTACGTTTTTTATAAATTTATATAAAATAATATTGCCTGACTCAACAAGCACATCTACATTATTATACTATGAATATTTAAAAAATGCAATAGTTTTCTTTAGACTTTTACACTATCTACATATATTTTTTATATTTTTTCATCCTTTGCTATTGCAATACAAAGAACACCTTTAACTCCGCACTCACGCAAAACGTCTATGCACGCCGCCATACTCGCTCCCGTTGTAACCACGTCGTCAAGAAGTATAACGTATCTTCCTCTTATCTTTTCAACCGAATTTTTATCAAGGTATATGACGTTTTTAATGTTCTTTCGTCTTTCGCCCGCAGTAAGCCCCTTTTGTGCCCTTCCGTAGCGCCTTTTAAGCACAGGGCAATACTCTATTCCGCAGCGCTCGGCAAGTGAACGGCAAAGCAGGTCGGATTGGTCAAATCCATACTCCAAAAATGCGCCTCGCGACCTCGGAACACCTACAAGCAAGGGCATTTCGTTTATGTTGTGCCTTGCCATCTCCTCATTTATAAGAGGCAAAAGCTCACCTGCAACGAAAAAAGAGGCTCTCTTGCTTTTATGCCTTTTTAAATAATATATCAATCGGTTTTGCGGCTCTCCCGCTTTATTTTTTGAATAAAAAAACAATTTACGCAAGGACAGCGCCCCATCCTTTTTAAGAAGTGGCGTCATACATCTGCACCGCTCGGCTTCAAGCGAGCATTCGGGACATATATCCATTCTTGCACCGAGATAACCCTCTCGACAGTCCGAGCATAGCGCATTGTTAAAGCTTTTAAAATCAAGTATTTTTCGACAGCTTACGCATTTATGAACGATAAAAATTCTCTTTAAAAGCTCTTTCATTTTATTTTTACCCTTTTATTCTAAAAAATCAATCAATTGTATTATCTTGCTTTATTCTCAATCTTTTTGCAAGTCCGGTATAGCGCAGTGTTTGATGATTATTGTTAACCATTTGAGAAATCACTTCCTCTCTACCAACCAAAACAACCATTTTTTGCGCTCTCGTAACCGCTGTATAAAGCAGATTTCGGGTTTGAAGCATATAAGACGCAGAGCACATCGGCATTACGACTATCGGATATTCACTTCCCTGACTCATATGAACGGTTATTGCGTAAGCATGCTCTATATCCTCAAGCAGTGAAACGTCATAAATAACCTTCCTATCGTCAAAAATCATCTCGATATATCCGTCCGCCGCCTCAATAGAAACGATAGTACCTATATCACCGTTGAAAATACCGTTTCCACTCTTGCCGTCGGTGGTTCGCTCCCAAGTAAGGTCATAATTATTTCTCGTTTGCATAATTCGGTCGCCCTCGCGGAATATCCTCTCTCGGAATTTATATTCACGCTTTGCCCTATGTGGCGGATTAAGCGCCCCCTGCAAAATAATATTTAAATTTTCAGTTCCGCCCTCGCCCTTTCGTGAGGCGCAGATAACCTGCAATCCGCCCCTTGCGATATCTCCGTAGGCCTTTGGCAATCGCTCTCGGCAAAGCTCGGTTACTGTCATCGATATCTGTCGGTCATCGCCTCTGCGCAGATAAAAGAAATCGTTATCCTTAATTGCAAGCTCGGGCATCATTCCCTTATTTATTGCGTGAGCGTTTCTTATAATAAGGCTCTGCTCGGCTTGACGGAATATCTCGGTAAGGCAAACGGTGGCAAAGCGGTCGCTCTCGATAATATCACGAAGCACGTTTCCCGCTCCAACCGACGGAAGCTGGTCCGAGTCGCCTATAATAATAATTCGAGCGCCTGTTTTAATCGCCTTAAGAAGTGCGCACATGAGCGCATTGTCAACCATTGACGCCTCGTCAACGATAATAACGTCCTCGTCTAAAAGGTCGAACTCGTCACGCTTAAAGGTAGGTCTACCATCGCCCTCATAAGTCATTTCGAGCAAGCGATGTATGGTTTTTGCTTCGCTTGACGTAGCCTCTGAAAGTCGCTTTGCGGCTCTACCCGTCGGTGCGCAAAGAGCAACAGAAAAGTCCATTCGCTGAAAAATTCGCATCAGCGCTCTGACTACCGTTGTTTTTCCCGTACCCGGACCTCCCGTAAGCACCATAACTCCGTATCGAAGCGCATCGCGTATAGCCTCCCTTTGAAGCGAAGCATAGCTTAAGCCAAGTCGCTCCTCCTCGCCCGTAATAAATCGGTCTATATCGCGTAGGTCAATCGATGCGCATATCTTATCAAGCAAAACAAGCTTTTGAGCAATATATTTTTCATCGTCAAAATCGTATTTTGTATATATTAACTGCGTGCCGTCATCATCAAGTAGATATTTAAGCCTTTCAAGTCGGAGAAGCTCGGATATACCGTTGTCGCATATCTCGGCATCAACTCCCAAAAGCTCGGACGCACTCTCGCAAAGCATCTTTCGGGGAAGGCAAACGTGGCCGTTTTGTCCTGCATTTCTCTGTAAAACGTAATGAATACCGCTAAGTATTCTATCAAAATTATCGTTTTTCATTCCTATTCCCGTTGCAAGAGCATCTGCGCGCTCAAAGCCTATGCCGTCTATTTCGTTACAAAGCCTATAAGGATTTTTCTTTGCAACGTCAACGGCAGCGCTACCCCATTTTTTATAAATTCGAACTGTGGTAGCCGCTCCAAAATAGTCTCTGAAAAACATCATCGCATTTCTTATTCCCGCCTGCTCCTTAAAGCTTTCGGATGCCGCAAGAGCCATCTTTCTGGATATTCCCTTTATCGAATCGGCAAGCCAATCGGGATGATTTTCTATTACGTTAAAGGTATCCTCACCAAACGCCTCTACTATCTTTACTGCAGTCTTTGGTCCTATTCCCTTTATTGCTCTTGATGAAAGATATCGAAGGATAGAAGCTGTATCCGCAGGCATTGTTCTCTCGTATTGCTCAACCGAAAACTGTCTGCCGTATTTAGCATTATGAACCCATTTACCGTAAACGCAAAGCGAATCGCCCTCGTTAAGCATCGGCATTATTCCGCAAGCGGTAAAAACATCGTCCTCGGTTGACATATCGCAAACGGTATATCCGTTTTCTTCATTCGAATATATTATCTGCTCAACCGTTCCCTCAAGCTTTTCGAGTCCGTAATTATCACGCGCTCCAAATTCGAGCCTTTGATTTTCCATTCTATCCCTCCTTTTTGTTAGTTGTTTATATTTTAAATTTTTCGCTACCTTTTTTGAAAAAAGGTAACAAAAATCCTTAACACAAGTTAACTCCATTATCCGCTTTTTCTTTGACACAAAAGGCGCAAAGAAAAAGACTTGGCAAAAAGAAACGCCGTTTTATGGGCTCTGCCCAAACCCGCAAGCTTTGGAAAAAGCTTGACCAAAACTTTCCTACGTGGGTATAGTGCGAACATTTGTGGCTCGTCGGTCGAGCGTACTATGTTATTTGAAGTTCCCCGATTGAAAGTTTTTGGCGCTACCTTTTTTCAAAAAGGTAGCAAAAAAGCCTAACACAAGTTAACTCCATTATCCGCTTTTTCTTTGACACACAAGGCGCAAAGAAAAAGGCTTAGCAAAAAGAAACGCCGTTTTATGGGCTCTGCCCAAACCCGCAAGCTTTTGAAAAAGCTTGACCAAAACTTTGCTGCGTGGGTGCGGTGCGAACATAGTGCGTTCATTCGTCGAACGTACTATGTTATTTGAAGTTCCCCGATTGAAATTTTTTGGCGCTACCTTTTTTCAAAAAGGTAGCAAAAAAGCCTAACACAAGCTAACCCCCTTATCCGCTTTTTCTTTGACACAAAAGGCGCAAAGAAAAAGACTTAGCAAAAAGAAACGCCGTTTTTATGGGCTCTGCCCAGACCCGCAAGCTTTTGAAAAAGCTTGACCAAAACTTTTCTACGTGGGTATAGTGCGAACATTTGTGGCTCGTCGGTCGAGCGTACTATGTTATTTGAAGTTCCCCGATTGAAAGTTTTTGGCGCTACCTTTTTTCAAAAAGGTAGCAAAAAAGCCTAACA
>JAZRGA010000048.1:0-7114 GCA_045643945.1 Eubacteriales bacterium
TTTACTCCTTTCGCTAATTTAAACGAAAGGAGTGGTGCCTATGAATATTCACAAGCACCTATGCATTACTTATGATAACTACAGATGCAATTTTTGCAATCATAGTTTTTATGGTAATAGCCGCGTTTCTCAAGAAGCGCAGCTAAAGAAAAAAGATAACCGCCTGCACCTTCCAAAGCTCGCGGTTATCTTTTAATTGCGAAAGGAGTGACCGTCATCGGTGTACCCTTTGTATATTTATATTAACATACTTTTTTTGAAATGTCAAGTGCTTTGCGATAATAAAATCAAAATCATTTCTCATAAAACAGCACGCCAAGCGTATTCGGTCCACAGTGACTCGAAATAACACCGCCCGCTTGTGTTTCAAGGATTTCATCGAATAAATTCAAAGCCTCAAGCTTTGCTTTTACAGATTCGATAATTTCACGGTCTGCGCCGGAATGAGTAACGAATACTCTATGCGGCTCGGCGTTTTTTATTATCGGCATAAGTCCGTCAACATAAGCGCTTACCGCAAGCGAGGGTCTACCTCGAACCTTACGTCCCGCACCCATTTTTCCGTCCTTTACAAGTATCTCGGGATGAAGCTTTAGCGCGCTCGCCATAAAAGCCTCAACCGTAGTGCAACGTCCGCCGCGAGCCAAAAAGGTCGGAGTATCAATTACAAAGCTCGCTCTCACACGGTCGCGTGAGTTTTCTATTTCGGCAACGATTTCCTCTGCGCTCTTACCCGCATCACGAAGCTCTGCCGCGCGAAGAACCTGCAAGCCTATACCCGTTGAAAGATTTTTTGAATTTATAACAAAAATTCTATTGTACTCCACGTCCTCGGCAAAAATTCGAATTCGGTTACAGGTACTGCTCATTTCCTCGGAAATACCTATAAATATTATATCGTCGCCCGCCTCAACCATAGGCTTAAGCGTTTCCTCTATCTTATCAAAGGGAACTGCCGAGGTCTTAGGCGTAGTTTTATTTTCGTCGGACCACTTATATATCTCCTCGGGGGTTATATCAACACCGTCAAGAAAGGTGCTATCTCCAAGCATAATACAAAGCGGAATAATGCTTATCTCGTATTTTTCTATAAGCTCACCCGAAAGATCGCATGTGCTGTCCGCAACTATCCTGATTCGTTTCATTTAAACACGTCCTTTTTAATTAATGAATAATAAATGATGAATAATAAATGATGGAATATTGAATAATTTTGGTGAAAAAGAGGGAGTTACCCCTCTTTTTATTTTTATTTTTATTTTATCTTTAATTTTAGTCAGTGGTATAATTATCGAAATAACCCTGAATATGAACGATAGGCGTACCCTTGTCGCCCGAGCCTGACGTAAGGTCGCAAAGCGAGCCTATAAGGTCGGTAAGACGGCGGGGAGTTGTTCCCTCGGATGCCATATTTCCAACAAGGTTATTATCCTTTGTCTGTATCTTTTCCTTAATTGCCGCCTTAAGCTCCTCGCCCGAAAGGTCTGCAAAATCATTATCCGCAAGATACTTAAGCTTAAGCTCGTTAGGCGTTCCCTCGAGTCCCGACGTATAAGCGGGAGAAACAACGGGGTCTGCAAGCTCCCAAATCTTTCCTACGGGGTCTTTAAACGCGCCATCGCCGTAAACCATTACCTCAACAAGCTTGCCCGTTTCCTTAAGAATTCTATCCTGAATATCCTCAACAAGTGCCTGACAGTCGCGGGGGAAAAGCTTTACCTGCGTTTCGGTTGCCTTATTAGAGCCGAGAAGTCCGTACTGCTCGTTGTATCCGCTGCCGTTTACAGGAGCATTGAGAATTTCGTCAAGACCGTAAACGTTCTCCGCACCCGACGCCAAAAGTATGCGCTTTGTGCGCGCTCTGGTGTGAATATCGCAGTTAATTACGTTTTTGGTATAGTTAAGAACCGTTCTCGCATCATTTGCAAAAACTATCTCTACCTCTGCGCCGCATTCCTTAATAAGCGACTCATAATATTCAACGTAGTCAACACCCGTAAAGCGATGCTTCTCATATCCGAAAAGCTCACGGTATTTTGCAAGGTCAAGAACGTCACTGTAAGGATTGATTCCTTTTTCGTCTACTTGATCAAGACTGATAAGATGGTTTCCAACCTCGTCAGACGGATAAGAAAGCATAAGAACTACCTTTTTTACGCCCATAGCAATACCGCGAAGACAGATTGCAAAGCGGTTACGGCTAAGAATCGGGAATATAACTCCAACCTCCTCACCGCCAAATTTTGCTCTAACGTCAGCAGCTATATCGTCAACGGTTGCATAGTTACCCTGCGCGCGAGCAACGATTGCCTCGGTCATAGCAACTATATCGCGGTTTCTTATTTCATACCCCTCCTCACGAGCGGCAGTAATAACAGACTCGGTTACGATGCTTGCAAGATCATCTCCGCTTCTGATAATAGGGGCGCGCACGCCTCTTGAAATTGTACCGACCATACGACTCATAAAAAACTCCTTCTCTAAGCCATAGCGCTTAGATTAAATCTAAAAATTTACTATATTAGTATATCACAAAATTATACTTATGTAAATATTTTTTTGTAAATTTTTGTTTAATTATTAATTTGCATATTTAGCGTAAATTTCCTCGACTATGCTATTAAGCAAGGGGATTTTCATATAAATATCCTCTGCGAGCGCAAGCTGTGTACGCGCACGGACAAGATTATGCCCCTCGTATTTCGGAGTGAAATATTTATCCCCCGTTATGTAATCGTCAAGAAAACGGCTTGAAAGCTCAAGAGCCATCGTAAACGCACCGAGCGCAAGCGTTCTTATCTCGGTATGGGTAAGCGAGCCTGCAACAGAGCCGATAAATCCTTCAGCAAAGGCAGAAAAGCGCTCTACGTCAAGCCTTACCGTTAAATTGTTCTCGGCATCCTCGCTCGTTGTGCTTGCGGCAGAGCGTATAGCATCGCCAAAATCGTGTGCAACAAGTCCGGGCATAACGGTATCAAGGTCGATAACGGTTTTTGCCTCACCCGTATCCCTGTCAAAAAGCACGTTATTTATCTTCGTATCGTTATGAGTAACTCGAAGCGGAATAAATTTCTCGTCAAGAAGCTCGTTAAGCCTTTCGGCAAATCTGCGGTAATTGCGTATTTTTTGAATTTCACACTCAACCTCACACACTCTGCCTATCGGGTCCTCCTCGACGTGTGTCATAAGGGCTTCTATGCGATGTCTTGTGTTATGAAAATTCGGTATCGTTTCAAAAAGAACGCTTGCATCAAAGTCCGAAAGCATAGTTTGAAATTCGCCAAAGGCTTTACCTGCTGAGCAAAGATGCTCCAAATTGTCGCAAGAGTTATAAGCAATAGAGTTAGGAACGTACTCGGAAATACGCCAGAATTGCTCACCGTTTTCATAATAGCTTGTACCGTCCTTGCGAGAAAGAAAATGCATAACGCGGTCACGGCTCTTGCCCTCTGCCTCAAGCTTTGCCGAGATATGCTCGGTTATTTTTTTGATATTTTCCATTATTTGAACGGGATTTTTAAAAACTGTGGGATTAATGCATTGAAAAATATATCTGTTTTCCTTACCGTTGTTGCTAACGGTTACGTCATAGGTTAAATTAATAAGTCCGTTGCTTATTTTTTCATACGATATTATCTCTCCGTCAATATCAAAGGCTTTTGCAATAAAATCTAAATTTTGCTCCATATTTTCTCCTTTTCTGCCACATAAAAGGCTACGGGGAAGAAAGCCTTCCCCGCATATTAGCCAATATTAATTATTTAATCACTCTATTTTAATCTCTTTTCTTAACAACAAGAGCAGTGCCGAGTGCTGCAACAAGTCCGAGAACTGCCGCGGTAGTAGCTACTGCAGAGCCACATCCCTTCTTATCTGCGGGAGCGGGCTGAGTTGCGGGAGCCTGAGTTGCAGGCGCTTGAGTTGCGGGAGCGGCGGTTTCGTCCTCCTCATCCTCGTCTGCATCTGCGTCCTCGTCCTCGTCAACGGTTACATCCTTATCGTCATCGTCCTTAGAAACAGGCTTGCCAAGACCCTCGATCTTTTCGTTAAGTGTTTCAAGAGCCATATCCATATCTGCCTGAGTGGAGTTAGGATCGTTTGCTATCTCCTCTGCATCTGCAAGAACAGACTTAAAGATGTTCCAGCTGTAAGCGGTTACGTTGTAATCTGCCTGCTTAAGAGCCTTTGCGCTTGTGATAGCGGCGGTAAGAGCAGTCTTGTTACCGGGCTTTGCAAGGTCGTTGATTGCCATATTGAGTGCGCCCAAAGCGGCATCAACCTCCTCCTGAGTTGCGCTTTCGTCATTGTTTACCGCAATAGCCTTAGCTATGGGAGTCTGGAGCGCTTCCCAAGACTTGGGAGTGTAATCTGCCTCCTTGAGGTTCTCAAGGTCTGCTATTGCCTTTGCAAGGTCGGTCTTATCAGCAAGAAGCTCAAGAGCCTCGATTGCAGACTTAAGATTTGCAAGAGCTGCGTTAACCTCGGACTGAGAAATCTCAAGCGTGCCGTTAGCTATATTAGCCTCGGAGAGGGCATTTGCAAATGCTTCCCAAGAGGAAGGAGTGTAATCCTCCTCAACAAGCTCTGCCGCCTCTGCGATAGCCTCTGCAAGAGCGGTCTTGTCTGCGGGCTTTGCTACCAATGCGTCGATTGCTGCCTTTAAGGTAGCAGCTGCGCTTGCAATTTCTGCCTCGGTAGAGGTTGCGTTCTTATTTACAGGGTCGGTGGTTGCAAGAGCCGACTCGAGATTTGCCCAGGTAGCCTCTGTCCAGTCGGACTCGGTAAGCTCTGCGTATCTTGCGTACTCTGCCTTAAGAGCGCTAAAGTCTGCTGCGTCCTTAGCAAGAACACCGTTAAGCTCGATTTCGTAAATATAGTAATTTGCCTTAGTGCTTACCTTAACTGCAAAATAAATGTAGTCAAGCTTGAAAGCCTCGTTAAGCTCGGAGTTGAGAACTATAAGGTTAGCAGTTGCGCCACCCTCCTCAACGGGGGTAGTAGCGGTTGTGTTAACGTCCTTGAAGCTTGCAAGAAGGGTCTTTTGTGCATCCTTAGCAAAAATCTTTGCCTCTTTATCGATGGTTGCACCGTAAACGTCAAGCTGAGTAATTACGGTGTCTGCGGGAATATAAAGTGTAACTGCATCGGCAACTACGCTTTCCTTGAAGGAATAACCGAAATACTGATTATAGCTTTCGCCGTTAATTTCACGGGTAGGTGTAGGGTCGGGATTATGCTCAACGCCGCCCTTGGTCTTTTCACCGTCGGATACGCTTGCGCTTCCGCTACCTGCGTTGGGGAAACGAATCATATAGTCGATGTTACCGTAATCGGTCATCTCAAACTTGTTTCCGAGGTCAAGATACTTGTAGTAGTCGAAGTAGAATACGTTTCCGTCGCCTTTCCACTGCTTGTTCTTATCGGAATTTCCCATAAGGTTAAATTCCTCGGGGGTTGCTGCGCTTGCGGGTATCATAGCGATAACCGAAGCAAGAAGAAGGGTTATTAAAAGCAAAGTAGAAATAACTCTTTTCATAAAAATTTCTCCTTTTATTATTTATATTTTTTTAGAACCGAAGCCCTTTATTTGTATAATTTTATCATTTTTATATTTTTATGTCAAGGGCTTTTGCAAAACATTCACAAAGAACGGAGATTTTCACTAAAATTGCCCCCTAGTTTTTGGTTAATTATACAAGGTTTTGGCAGATTATTGACAATAAGCGTTATTTTGTATATAATATATAGTAGAATGTGATAGTATGTCAAAATTAAAAAAGGCGGGGATATGCAATTATGAATGAGTCTTGCGAATATAAATTCAATATTCCCGAATACGTCCGAGCGGTGCTTGACCGACTCTACGAAAACGGTGAGAACGCATACGTTGTCGGCGGCTCGCTTCGCGATATGCTTCTTTCAAAAACGCCTCACGATTTTGACCTCGCAAGCTCGGCAGAGCCGCAACGCGCGTGCGAAATATTTTCCGATATGCGAGTTATAAAAACGGGACTTGCCCACGGAACTGTAACAGTGCTTTCGAGCGGTCAGCCTATCGAGCTTACCACCTTTCGAGTTGACGGAGAATATCACGATATGCGCCGTCCCGACTCGGTAAGCTTTACACGTCGGATAGAGGACGACCTCTCTCGCAGGGATTTTACCGTTAATGCTATGGCATATAACGAGCGAGAGGGACTTATCGACCTTTTTGACGGAAAAAACGATTTAAAAAATAAAATAATACGCACTGTTGGCGACCCATACGCTCGCTTTAGCGAGGATGCTCTGCGAATAATGCGCGCATTTAGATTTTCGGCTCAGTTAGGCTTTCAAATAGAAGAAAAAACACTTGAAGCGGCGGGCGCTCTTGCTGATAAGCTTACCCTTATCGCTAAAGAAAGAATTTTTTCCGAGCTTGTGCGACTTCTATGCTCGCCTTATCCCGAAAAGCCACTAAAGCAGATGCGCTCCTGCGGTGTGCTTTCTTATATTTTTAAAGATTATACTCCCACAGACAGAGCCATTGAGCTTTTATGTGATGCAGAAAATGACGAAATAACACGTCTTGCACTGTTTTTTAGCGATGCAGACGGTAGGTCCGCGCGCTCCGAGCTTTCTTTGCTTAAGGCTTCGGGCAGACAACGCTCCGCAGCCTCTATCGTTGATGCGGCAAAGCAAAGCTATGTAAGCCGCAAGGATATGGCAAGCCTTCGCGCGTCGCTCTCACTTGATGCCGATATCGCTCTGCGCCTGTCGGTTTTGCTTGGAAATTCAACTACCGATGCGCTTGCGCTTCTTAACGATACCACGCCTTACAGTATTTCCCAGCTTGCGATTGGCGGCGAAGATTTGATATCGCTTGGTTACAGTGGCAGGGAAATCGGAAAAACGCTCTCCCATCTTCTTGATGAGGTCATTAAAGACCCTACGATTAATACTCGTGAACGGCTTTTAGAGCTGGTTGGGAGAAGTTAGATTGTGTTAGGATTTTGCTACCTTTTTGTAAAAAGGTAGCGCCAAAAACTTTCAATCGGTGGATGTTTTAAAGAACATCCTGCGCTCGACGGATGAACAACAGATGTTCGCACTGTACCCACGGAGGAAAGTTTTG
>JAZRGA010000049.1:0-18413 GCA_045643945.1 Eubacteriales bacterium
GATTACGAAGCTTCGAATCCGCCATAATAACACCGCCTTTCTAGCGTAATTATATCATAAATTTGTTAGCTTTTTAAGTGAAATATTCGGCGTTGCCGAATGTGAAATAACTTCCTTGCGGAAATTGTGAAATATCTCACTTCGTTCGATGTGAAATGAAATTTGCCCACATTCGCGTCAGCGAATATTTCACATTTGCGGAGCAAATATTTCACAGCGGAGCTATTTCACTTGCCGCAGGGCAAATTTCGTTGAAAAAAGCACTTGCTTGCGCAAGTGCTTTTTTCTGGCTGGGGTGGAAAGAATCGAACTTTCCCGGCGAGAGTCAAAGTCTCGTGTCCTACCACTAGACTACACCCCAATTAATACGATAAATATTATACCATAAAGCGGATTTGTTGTCAATAGCTTTTTTGCTAAAAATACGGCAGTTGCAAAATAAATTTACAGCTGCCGTTTGATATTTTTTATTTTATATGTCCTCGAACTGTGTTAAGAACTCTGCTTTGTTGTGCTTTATCTCATAGGGGAAGGTAATAACCGTATCCTCAGTGTTTCCCGAGAGATAAACGTCCTTTGCAATACCTACCGCGGTTTGTACTACGCTATCCTTAAACCAATGTCTTGCACCGTGAAGATTTGAGGGCCAGAGAAGAACGGGGGCATTTATGTAGCGGTAAAGCTGAGAGTAGCTTGCCCACATTCCGTGGTGCGCTATCTGTACCATATCCGACTTCAAGGAATCTCTGTGAAGCTCCATCATTCTCGCTCCCGAGGTATGAGTGGTATCTGCAAGAAGCATAACCGAGTTACCCTTTGCATGGAGTCTTAAAACGAGCGAGCTTGAGTTGTTATAGTTAAGAGGCTCGGGGTAGTAGTCCTCAACCGAGTAAACTATTTCAACTGCCTCCTCACCGTAGTAATATACCTGACCCGAGTGAGCCTTTATGACCTTTGTATCGGGGCTTATCTTTTCAAGCGCTCCGCGGAAAAGCTGAGCATCGTCTGCCTTCTTCCAGCTATCCTCGGTAAGATTTTCGTAATGACAGTCTGCCGCATAGTTAAGCACGAACGCCTCTATCTTAACCTTATCAAGATGCTGGAGTATAAACTGCCAAGCCGCGCCGTGATGGTCGATATGCGCATGAGAGAGATACCAACCCGCAATAACTATATTGTCCTTATCGGGCGATGCGTTTCTCATAGCCTCAAGAAGACCTAAATGATTTTTCTCGTTGGGCATACCGCCGTCAAGAACAACGAGTCTACCGTCGGAGAGTGTAAATATTACCGAAAGTCCGATATCGGTATGAGGCTCATGCTCGGGCTTGTCGGCTCTTTGAGCAACGAAGGTAAGCTTCGGCTGGCAAACGCTTTTAATTACGGCATCCTCCTTACGGGTAGGAAGGTCGGATACGTCGCCCATAGTAACCTTAACGGTATTGTTTGAGGGAGCAAAATGCGTATGTACGAAATCGCCGCCCTTTGTAAATGTAGTATAGATATTTCCGTTTAATATACGGGTAACGTAAACAGAGTAGCCGTCTGCTTTAAGAGCATTGCAAAAGCCTTCGTATTCTGCCTTGTTGGTTTCCTGAACTAAAAGCAGGTCGATACCGTCTGCGGCGTCCATAACGCTTTGCTTTCCGCCAACGTATGCGGGGAGCGTGCCCTCTGTTATTCTGTATTCTTTTTTCATATTCATATCACACCTCTAAAATGAGTATTTTTAAGTTAAGTACATTATATCACGGTTTGCTGATTTTTGTCAATAAGACTTGAAGAAAAATGCTCTGTTTACTTGTAAAAATGAGCCTTTTATGATATAATGTAATAGAAATTAACAGATATATTTTAGTTATAATTTTAGTAAAGGAGAAAAAAGGAAAATTGAAGCTTTTTCAAAGAACGATACTTATTGAAAAAATAAAAGAATCGCTCTCCTCGGTGCTTCCCGTTACGGCAATTGTTTTTTTGCTTTTGATAACGGTTGCTCCCGTGAGCGCTTCGATTCTTATTTCATTTATATTAGGAACTCTGCTCCTTATCGTCGGAATGGGTCTTTTTACCCTCGGCGCAGAGCTTTCGATGATGCCTATGGGTCAGTACGTTGGCTCAAAAATGACGAAAACAAAAAAGCTTTGGCTTATTTTGCTTGTTTCTCTTTTTGTAGGAGTAATGATAACTATTTCCGAGCCTGACCTTACAGTGCTTGCCGAGCAGATATCGACGATAAGCAATATGACTCTTATATGGTCGGTTGCCGTAGGCGTCGGAATAATGCTCGTTGTGGCGATGCTCAGAATAGTATTTAAGATAAAGCTTAAATACTTGCTTGTATTTTTTTATGCGATAGTATTTATACTTGCGTTTTTCGTTCCAAAGAGCTTTTTGGCGCTTTCCTTTGACTCGGGCGGAGTAACCACAGGACCTATGACGGTGCCGTTTATTATGGCTCTCGGTGTCGGTGTGTCTTCTATTCGTGCCGACAAGGATGCCGATAACGATAGCTTCGGACTTATCGCGCTTTGCTCGGTAGGACCTATTATTGCGGTTATGCTCCTTGGAATTTTAAATAACGTCACGAGCTTTGAGCCAACCGTTTACCCAACTCTTACCTTTACAAGCTCGGATGACCTTTTTTGGATGTTTATTAAGGAAATGCCTAAATATGCTGGCGAGGTCTTGATTGCCGTAGGCCCGATAGTTGTTTTCTTTCTTATATTCCGTTTATTGACGGGAGGACGTGGAAAGGGCGGACTTGGCAAGATAATGATGGGCGTTGTCTATACCTTTGTCGGGCTGACACTCTTTTTAACGGGTGTAAACGTCGGCTTTTTGCCGCTTGGTCACGAGCTTGGAGAGATACTCGGCTCGTCTGCGCTTAAATGGATAATAGTTCCGATAGGAATGATAATAGGTTATTTTATAGTTGCCGCCGAGCCTGCCGTTCAGGTGTTAAAAAAGCAGGTCGAGGAGGAAACCGAGGGGGCAATCCCGCAAAAGGTGCTTGCGCTTACTCTTTCGATTGGCGTTGCGATATCGGTTGGAATAGCGCTTTTAAGAGTTATCACCGGAATACCGATAATGTATGTAATTATACCCGGATATCTCATAGCGATAGCTCTTTCCTTTATCGTTCCCGACGTATTCACCTCGATAGCCTTTGACTCGGGCGGAGTTGCTTCGGGTCCTATGACGGCGACCTTTCTTTTGCCGTTTGCGGTCGGAGCTTGCACTGCGGTAGGCGGAAACGTCGCAACCGATGCCTTTGGAGTTGTTGCTATGGTTGCTATGACTCCGCTTATAGCGATACAAATTCTCGGCTTGGTTTATACTATTAAGCAAAAAGTAAAGAGCAGAGCGGTGCAGAGCGATATTATCGAGGAAAGCGACGTTATTGAGCTTACCGATAAATCTGCGGTTGAGGTCAATGAGGAATATGACGATGATATTATTGATTTTTGAGAGGGAGGAGCACGCCTAAATGAAGGGACTTTGTTTATTAATTACCATAATAAAACGGGCGGATATTAAGGAATATCATAATTTTTTTGAGAAGCATTCCGTTTCGGTGGTTTACGATACGCTTGGAAACGGTACGGCACACGAAAAAACGCTTGCGCTTCTCGGAATTGAGAAAAACGAAAAGGCAGTGCTTATGTCGCTCGTTACTTATCCGTCACTAAAAGAAATATTAAACGGACTTGCAAGGGAAATGAAGATAGACCTTCCCGATAGAGGCATAGCCGTTGCAATTCCGCTCGCAAGCATAGGTGGAGCAAAGGCGCTTGAGTATTATAGCGCAGGTCAGGATACCGAATTTGATGATGAGAGCCTAAATAAGGCTAAGGATGAGGAGGAAAAAATGCAGACTGTTCAGGAGCTTATAGTTGCCGTATATGAAAAGGGATATACCGATATGGTAATGGACGCCGCTCGTGAGGCGGGCGCAGGCGGAGGAACTACGATAAAGGCAAAGGGAACGGGCGCAGGCGCTCAAAAATTCTTCGGCTTATCACTTGCCGAGGAAAAGGAAATGCTCTTTATAGTTACGCCTACCGAGAATAAAAAAGAGATAATGAAGGCAATAATGCAAAAGGCGGGAATAGACAGTAAGGCGCATTCGCTTGTATTCTCGCTTCCCGTTACCGAAACCGCAGGCTTTAGATTTTCTGACGAGGTGACTAAGGAATAATGGCGCTTTTTAATGATTTTGACAAGAAACGAATAGCCTTTGTCGGTAATAGCTTTACTTTTTTTGGAAAGTGCGTAAGAGCTAACGGATTTGATTCAATCGATGACGGATATTTTTATTCGCTTGCGAGAGCCTTCGGTGATGACGTTACCGTTACTAATTTTACATGGGGCGGTGCAAGCCTTTGGCATAAGGGCGACGGCTTTGCCGATAGAGCGCTTTATGAAAAGATGAAGGAGCTTCATCCCGCATATTATAACAATCCTGACGGACTTGAAATAGAGGATTTTTACCGTCAAGATGCGGTGGTCTTACAGCAATCGGGGGACTGTATAGCACAGACCTATGAGGATGCGCAGCTTATAATGAGTCTTTTTACACCCGAAACAAAATTTGGCTTTTACATTACGACCTACGATGCGTTTCATAGCTTTACGCCATCCTTTGAGGCGGCAAGCAAAATAAGAGATGCGGGAGGTGTATATATTCCTCTTGGGCATATGATAGACGATATTATAAAGGACAGAGCAAAGGACTTTAGCGGCACACTTGACTATGATAAAAATTCCTTTGTGGTTTGCCGTGAGCATGATAAATTTCATCCGAATACCCTTACGGGATATCTTACCGCTCTTTCAACCTATTGCGCATTTACGCAAAGAGATATGAGCGGCGCGGAGCATTCCTTTGTTAAGGCTATGGGGGAGGAATTTTATACTCTCGGAGAGAGCAATCACGAGGCTATAATTGCGTCGGATAAGGAAATGAGTGCTCTTAAGGCGTTAACTTTTAAATATTGCAAGGAATACAATAACGTATGAGCTTAAATAATAAAAATGATAAGCCTTTAGGAATATATCTGCATATTCCGTTTTGCATCAGAAAGTGTAATTATTGCGATTTTTGCTCCTTTCCCGATGTCGACGGAATGCTTATGAGTGCCTACGTTGATGAATTGATAAGGAGGATAAATTTTTTCTCGGCAAATCACGGCAGACGAATGGTCGATACGGTATATTTTGGAGGCGGCACTCCGACGCTTATGCCGATTGATCATTTTAAGAGGATTTTTACCGCCTTGAATTTTAATTTTGAAATTGCCGAAAACGCAGAGATAACGGTTGAGTGCAATCCCGCAAGCATTGATTATGAGGGGCTTTCTGCGCTTCGCAATATAGGTATAAATCGCTTAAGCATAGGCTTGCAGAGCGCTAACGATAACGAGCTTTATATTTTGGGTAGACTTCATAGCTTTGATGATTTTTGTAAAACCTTTTATTCGGCTCGCAGTGCGGGATTTGATAATATAAGCGTTGACTTGATGTACGGAATACCCGAGCAAACCGAGGAAAGCTTTAAGGCTACGCTCGAAGAAATTATTGCGCTTTCTCCCGAGCATATTTCGGCTTACGGCTTAAAAATAGAGGAGGGGACGGCGTTTTACCGCAACAGAGAGTCACTTTCCTTTCCCGATGAGGATACCGAGGCGGAGCTTTACACGCTTTGCTGCAATACTCTTATGCAAAACGGATATTCCCGATATGAGATAAGCAATTTTTCAAGGACGGGCAGAGAGTCGCGTCATAATTTAAAATATTGGCTGCTTGATGATTACATAGGCTTTGGCGTGGCGGCGCATTCCCGATTTGAGGGGGAGAGATTTGGAAATTCAAGAGATATAAAAGCCTTTATTTCGGGTGGCGATATCGTCTGCGAGAGGCAAAAAATATCGGATAGCGCATATCTTAACGAATACGTTATGCTAAGGCTAAGGCTTGCCGAGGGAATAGACAAGGAAAAATTTTTATCTCTTGCAAAAAAGAGCCTTAAGGAGGTATATCCCTCGGTAGACTCTTATATCAAGGGCGGATTTATGGTTGAGGACGAGAAAAAAATTGCCTTTACAACAAAAGGCTTTCTTGTTAGCAATACGATACTTTCTCAAATGCTCGTATTTGATGAATATGATGAATAATATAAATAATGCTAATAAATAGCGATAAGTAAAAAGAAGTTTCAAAAAGCTATTGACTTTTTTGAATATATGCTATAAAATATTTATAGTACGAAAAAATATTTCTAAAGGAGATTTATTATGGATAACGAAAAGATGAATGGTCTTGATAACGTTGATGAGGATAATATCATAGTTCTCACCGATGAAAACGGTCAAGAGGTAGAGTTTGAGATAATTACCGATTACGAAAAGGATGGCAACAGATACTTTGCTATGTTTCCGCCCGAGTCTGAGGAGTCGGAGGATAGCGATATAGTTGAATACGTTATTCTTAAGCTTGCAGTTGATGAGGAAACAGGTGACGAATACTTCGTAAGCGTTGACGACGATGACGAGCTTGATGATGTTGCGGATTATTTCGATGATCTCTTTTCCGCAGAAGCCGATTACGATAACGATTGATTTTTAAAAAATAAATATAAAAAAGTATAAAATAGTATAAAATCAGTATAAAATCGTATTTGTCGGATTACACTATAAAAGAACCTGCTTAGTTCGTGATAACCGTTCACAGGAGCTACACTACGTTAAAGGAGTCCGAAAATAGAGTTCGTGCGTGGTTTGCAGGCCTCCCTCTATTCGTCTGATTGACTTGTCTCACACTTATAGGGGACGTTGGAAGCAGTAAAGCGCAGATAGGACACCGCCTTGGTTTTTACAGGGTCTCTCTAATTCGGTTACACGGCTCGGCGGGGTAACTTATACACCGAAGCAAAAAGCAAGAAATCGAGGATTTTTCCTTGTTCTCTTGCTTTTTTTGCTTTTTTGTGGTAAAATTAAAGGGTAAAATATATTAATGTGATTTGGAGATTGTATGAATATTAAAAAAATGAGATTTTTTATTTTGCTTTCGCTTTTGATAGCGACGGTAATTACCTTTAATTCCTGCGCTCAGAGCATTCCTGCGGTAAAATCATTTAATGCCGTTCTTAACGGTGAGTATAAGCCTACGGTAGATAAAACCGAAAAGGCTGAGGAAATTGAGGAGCTTTACGGATATCGCTTTGTTGAAGCTAAGGGCGAGCTTATGACCTTTGCTAAGATTGAGGATGACCTTAGTATAAGCCACGCGGTTTTCAGTGCAAGAAATAAAAGGGTTGTTTTGGTTGCCGAGTCAAATTCGGGCGAGTCGGTAGAAATAAAGCTTTTCTCGGGTACTCCCGCATTTACCGTTATTCGTACGCCCCTGCTTTGCTTGGATAATAGCGCAAAGGAAACCGTTTGCGAGCTTTACGATGCTACGGGCGCTTTGGTTGACAGTGTTAAGGGCATAAGACCCGAGCCTATTTTATTTGCCGATACTCTGCTTTTTAATTGCGTATCCTATTCGATAGACGGTGAGAGCGGTAAGCTTTCTAAAATTGCCGACATTCCCGAAAACCTTTACGTCGAGAAGTGCAGTGATTGGAATGATAAATATTTTTATACCTACGATAAAACAATAAACGTATATACAAGAGAATTTAAGCACGTTTACAGCTGGACTATTCCGTCCTGGGGCGAGTATATTTCGCAAAATATGCTAAGTAACGGATGCGTGCTTGTTCAGTACACAAGACCTCTTGACATTAACGTCGACGATTACGATATTTATGAAATGGACGAAAATACGGGCGAAACCAAGAAGTTCGACGTATATTCGGTTTTGCTTGACCCAGAAAAGCGCTCCGAAAAGGAGATAAAGCTCGATTATATGGTTAAAGAGGTTACTTGCGGAGCGGAGCTTTTGAGAACGAGCGAAAATAACGGAATGTATTGCGATGATATTGAAAATATTGCGTATATCTACCCGATAGAAAACAGTCAAATAGATTATTCCGAGGCAAACGCCGATATCGTCCTTATGGATAACAAGGCAAGACTGAAAAAGACGCTTAAGATAATCGACGATCAAAATGCCGCGCTTCCTACTTGCATAGGTGATAACCTTTATATAGCATCTACCACCTACGGTATGGCTATTATAGATATAGACGGTAAGATATTGCATCAGATAAACAATTCAGACGTTGCGACGGTTGGTGAAAATATCGTGAGCGATAATAAGATATATACGCTTGATATGACCGAGGTTTACTCACTTTACGCAAACGGAGCGGATATTATTACTTATCTTGACGGAACGGTATTTATTAAAAAGGGAAGCACCACCGATTATTCGATTATCGCTATAAACGGAGCGCAGCAAAAGGAAATATGTAGATATAACGCCTTTGATATCGAAACGGTAGCCTTTGAGGCGTATTCGGATATCGGATGCTATGCGCTTTGCAATCTTGTAAAGAGTGAGTATAACTATTATAATTCTGCTCACGAGCTTTTGCTTACGTCGACGGTAGGGCTTGACGTGATTGCCGCAGATTATGCGAGCGGCGTTTCGCTTTATTCGGCTACTGTTGGCGGAGAAGTCAAATACTACGCATTTTATTGATTTTTTGGAGGCGTTATGGAGCTTTTGTTAAGACTTGCTAAGGAGAGCGAGCTTGATACCGTTATGAGCATTTACGATGATGCTCGCGGCTATGAGGGATGCGTTTGGAATGAATATTATCCCGATAGAGAAATTTTGATTTCCGATTACGAAAGCGGCAATTTGTACGTCTATGTATCGGGGGACGCGGTAATTGGAGCGATATCGGTCGAAGTTGATGAGGAGATAAGAGGCTTTGATTGCCTTAAGGTTAATGACGGAACTCAAATTTCCTTTGCGCGCGTTGCAATAGCAAAAAAATATTTAAATCAAGGATATGCAAAGAAAATGGTAAGCGAGCTTTTGTCGGTGCTGCGCAAAAAGGGCTACACCTCGGCGCAGATACTCGTTTCGCCAAAAAATGTTGCGGCTATGAACGTTTATAAGCGCTTGGGATTTGAATTTTATATTAAGGTAGAGGCTTACGGCGAGGAATTTTATCTTTGTGAAAAGCTTTTAAGTGAATAAAAAAGGAGTTGTCACGTTTTTAAGACTTTAGAGGTCTTTTGAATGTGACAACCCATTTTTTTATGCAAATAATATATCCGTTACAAAGATTTTTAAGCCGAGGAAGATAAGGACTCCGCCTCCGAGTATGCCTGCCTTGCTTGAAAATTTTGTTCCTACCCTTTGTCCTATTTTAACTCCGCCGAAGCAAATTCCAAAGGTGAGGAGAGCAATTATACCAACCGCTAAAAATACGTAAGGATATTGATTAAGACTGTAATCCTTTGCAAAATTTATTCCCGCGGTCAAGGCATCAATCGACGTAGCTATCGCTTGAACAAAAAGCGCTCCGATAGTGAGATTTTTCACCTTTCCATCGTCATCGTCCTCTCCCTTGATGCTATCGTAAAGCATTTTTCCGCCTATGAAGCAGAGAAGAAGAAAGGATATCCAAGGGATAAGAGGCTTGAATTTGTTGAAAAGCTCAAGAAATCCCGATATCGCTACCCAACCGATAAGAGGCATCATAGCCTGAAAAATTGCAAATATTCCCGCTATGGTAAAGACCTTGCGTAAGCGCATTTGGGGGTAATTAAGACCGTTGGCAAGCGAAACCGAAAAGGCGTCCATAGCAAGTCCGACACCTAAGAGAACGCTGCTGAATATTAAGTTAAACCAATTTATCATATGTAAGCTCCTGCGTTTTATATTTTATGCGGTGACAATTACGTATTATTATATCATTATACAGAGGATTTGTCAATTAAAAGCTGAAAAATAATTTGTGAGATTATAATTTATATTTAGTGAAAAATATTTTATTAAAACTGTTGCAATTTTAGAAAATGTGTGGTATAATAACTGTAAGAATATTACAGTGGACGTTATAGCATTGTTTAATTTGAATAAGCGTATTACTAAACGTATTACTGTATAGTTTATACGGAGGTGATTTCCAATGGCAGACGAAACAAAAACAGCCGGCGAGGTTAATAAGCCAACAAAATCATCAGAAAAGCCTGAAAAAGTAACGGCACTTGCAAACGTTACAAAACTTTTCTGGGTAGCGTTATCAATTCTAATCTTTTTACTTATTCTTTCTATTGCGATTTTATCAACAAGAATGTATAAGTACGCAAAGCTTAAGGATGAGGGCAGATTGATTGAGATTTCTGCTGATAGCGTTGAAAAGTTTGACATCTTCTCGGCAGAGTACAAGAATGAAACCGGCGAAACGATTATCAAGAGTAGCAACGGCGATCCTGTTATCGCTCCCGGTGCAAAGCATGATTATACCTTTAGAATTAAAAACGAAGATAAGGTAGCTATTGATTATACCTTCCAGCCGAAGGTAGAGTACATAGGCGCTGACTCGCTTCCCATCGAGATAAGATTGATATCTCCCGATGAGGAATACTTGATAGGAAGCTCCAAGGAATGGGGAACGTTTGAGGATTTCAAAAATCTCGAATATACCTCAACACTCTTAAAGGATGAGATAGATTCCTATGAGTTCCAGTGGAGATGGCTCTTTGACCGTGGCGAGGAGGGCGACAAGGAGGATACCGCACTCGGTAACGGTGAGGGTGGCCCCGTAGGTATCAGCGTAGGATTGGGACTCCATTCCGAGATTAATACCTCTAAGGAATCCAACGGTGGATTGTTCGGACTTGGTCTTGACGATATACTCTGGTGGCTCATATTCCTCATACTCCTTCTTATAGCAATCGTACTCTTTGTACTTTCACTTATTACTCGCAAGGCTAAGGACCCTGAGCCTGTTGTGGTTTACGCAAAGGCAGAGCCCGTACCCGTTGCAGTTCCCGTACCCGTTAAGGCTGCGAGAAAGAAGAATAAGGGATTTGTTGGTAAGATGGCTTACGTTAACATCGATACGCTCGTTGATATATTCAACAACGGCGATACCATTACCTTGAAGATACTCAAGGAAAAGGGACTCGTTGAGGAGGGCGCAACGCAGGTTAAGATACTTGCGAGAAACGATATGGAGCTTCATAAGGCATTCCACATCGAAACGCAGGGTATTTCCGGTCAGGCAAGACAGAAGGTTCTTGCAGCGGGCGGAAGCATTAAGATAATCGAGGGATAATCTTAAAAAACAAAGCAGAGTCTTTATGGCTCTGCTTTTTTTATAAAATTTTTGATTTTTTAGTAAAAACACAAAAGCCTCATTCGCTATCAATTAGTAATTTGTAATTGACAGTAAACGAGGCTTATTTTTTATGTGTGTTGGTTTAATAAAGCGTTATTTTGTTCTCATTTCGCCGCCAAGGTCCTTAGCGAGTACCTTGAGAACAGAGTTTGCGCAGGCTTCAATTTCATTTGCGTTGAGAGTCTTCTCGTTAGAGCCTATCGTGAGGCGAATCGTTACCGACTTCATTCCCTCGGGAACCTGTGCGCCCTTGTATTCGTCAACGAAGTTAACATCCTTTAAGAAGCTTTCGTTGTTCTTCTTTTTGAGTGCAGAGGCTTTAATATCTGCCCACTTGGTATTGACGTCAAAGAGCATCGATACGTCGTATTCGATAAGGGGATATTCATTAAGACGGTTATATCCGTTTGTTCTTGAACGGAAGGGCTTCAATGCATCTGTGTTTATCTCAAAGAGTACGGTTGCGAGGTTTTTAATTCCACAAGCAAGCGATGCCTTCTTTGAAAGGAGCGCAAGGTCGCCAATCTTTTCGTCACCGAGATATACGTTGAGCCAAACGGTTGCGTCTGCCCAAGAGGGCTTTTGCTCACGGCGGAAGTTAAAGCTCTCCATATGCGTATAGCGGGACATATTTTCGAGTATTCCCTTTGCGCGGAGGAAGATATCCTTTACATTATCCGCATTTCCTGCAACAGCACCTGCAACGTGACGCTCTTGTGTGGGAAGAAGCTCACGGGAATCGTAGGGAGAGGTGTAATTTTCATCCTTGAATATCTGCGCTTCCTCAAAAATCGCAAACTCACCGTAGTAACGCTCGTTCTTTGCTACCGCTCCGCAAATGTTGGGGAGGAGTGTCGAGCGAATATAGCTTTCGGTGGGGGAGGGGGGAGTTGAAAGCTTGAGAATACCTTTGGTATCACCGATTATTGCACTTACAAGCTCATCCTGCATCCAAGGATATGTGAATATTTCCTGCATATTGCAACGAATAGCAAGATATTCCTTAATTTTACGAACGATATCTACCTCAAGCTGATTTATAGCGCCCTCAAAGCTTGTAACGATGGGGGTGGGCTCGAAGTTCTCATAGCCGTACATACGCGCCACTTCTTCCATAATATCTGCTTTAATTCCAACGTCACCCGTTGAACGCCATGTAGGAACGGTGATGTGCATATTTGTATCGGTAAAGGAAACCTCGAAGCCGAGAAGTCCGAGCTTTGCTTTTACGTCATCTGCGGAAATTTTCTTTCCGAGTCTGCGCTCAAGCCAGCTAAGCTCTACGTCGATTTCTTTCTTTATAAGCTTTTTCTCGTATTTATCGGTAAATGCAGAAACGTTAACCTCGGGATAAAGCTCGGAGAAAAGCTGCATAGTCATTGAAAGAGCAAGGTCGCATCTTTCGGGGTCGACTGCCTTTTCATAACGTGATGAAGCCTCAGTTCTGTTGTCATAGCGAAGCGCTGTACGACGAACACCTGTCGACTCAAAGTTGGCAACCTCAAGAATAACGCTCTTGGTAGTATCAAGAACCGAGTCCTTAGCACCGCCCATAACTCCCGCAAGCGCAACGGCAGATTCAGAATCCGCAATAACGAGATCGTCCTCGGAAAGCTCTATCGACTTGCCGTTAAGGAGGAGAAGCTCCTCGCCCTTATTTGCGCGACGAACGGTAATTCCGTCGGAAATATTATCTGCGTCAAAAACGTGAGTAGGCTGACCGAGCGCCAACATAACGTAGTTGGTAATATCAACGAGAGCATTTATCGGGCGCATACCCACTCTCCAAATGCGACTCTGCATTTTAAAGGGAGAGTCCTTTACCGAAACACCGTCAAGGCGCGCACCGATGTATCTGGGGCAACGGTCGATATCCTTGATTTCAACGGGGAAAGCGGTAGCATCGGAGGGAGCTTTATATTCCTCTATTTTAACGAGAGGAAGATTATAAAGAGCCGAAATCTCACGCGCTATACCGTAGTGACCCCAAAGGTCGGGACGGTTAGTCATTGATTTGTTATCTATTTCAAGTATAATATCGTCAAGCTCAAGAGCCTTAGCAAGAGGTGTACCTGCCTCAAATCCAAAGGATGTGAGGTCCATAATTTCGTGATCGTCACCTGCGGGGAAAAGATCGGCAAGACCAACCTCAACCGATGCGCAGATCATACCGAACGAGGGAACTCCGCGAAGCTTGGTGTTCTTGATTTCAACGGGCTCGCCCTCTCCGTGCCAACGAACGTAAGAGCCAGGGCAGGCAACAACAACGAGCATTCCTGCCTCAAGATTTGAGCCGCCGCATACGATATCGTGGATTTCACCGTCGGCAATATCCACCTTGCAAATGCGGAGCTTGTCTGCGTTGGGGTGAGGAAGAACCTCGCAAATTTTACCTATTACAATTCCGTCAAATTGGCGTGCAAGCTCCTTTACACCCTCAACCTCAACGGTTGACATAGTAAGGTCGAAAGCGAGCTGTTTTAAGTCCATATCATCGGGAAGCTTAACGTAATCCTTTATCCAATTTAATGATAATTTCATTTTTTATATCCTCCCTATCTTAACGGTACTGTTCCAAGAATCTGAGATCCGCACTGTGGAAAAGACGAACGTCATCTATACCGTAGCGCATCATAACAAGGCGGTCAAGACCGATATTAACGTAAAAACCGGTATATTCATCGGGGTCAAGACCTGCCGAACGAAGTACGTTGGGGTGAGGAGTTCCGCCGGGCATAATTTCTATCCAACCGACCTGCTTGCAAACGCTGCATCCCTTACCACCGCAAACAAGACAACCCATATCAATTTCAAATCCAGGCTCAACGAAGGGGAAGAAGCCCGCGCGCATACGAACGGGAACGTCTTTTCCAAATACCTTGGAAAGAATGCTCTTTATCATTACCTTTCCTGCGGTAAAGGTGAAATCCTTGTCAACGATAAGAGCCTCATACTGGAAGAATGCTCTTTCGTGACGCGCGTCTGTTGTTTCATTTCTGTAAACACGTCCCGGATATACAAAGCGGTAGGGGGGCTTGTGAGTCTGCATATAGCGAACGCTTCCTCCCGTGAGGTGGGGGCGTAAGCATAGCTTGTCCTCAGCGTTTCCTTTATCGTGTCCCTCTATCCAATAGGTATCCATGCTCTCACGCGCAGGGTGATTGGGAGGGAAGTTAAGATTGTCAAACGCATAAAATTCGCTTGTTATATCGTCCTCGGAATAAATTTCAAAGCCCATAGAGCGAAATGCGTCGTCAAGGTCGTAGCGCATCTGAGTTATGGGGTGAAGACCTCCGCTCTGCGGAAGTGTGCCGGGGAGGGTGTAGTCGAAGTCGGGAGCGACCTCGCTTGCCTTGAGCTTGATTTCCTCACGGCGAGCCTCAATAAGCTCGGTAAGGCTATTCTTTGCCTCGTTTACCATTTTTCCCATTTCGGGACGAAGCTCGGGCGCAACCTTGGGTAATTCCTTAAGCAAGCCCGTTAATTCTCCCGTCTTTCCGAGAAGGGAAACCTTTACTGTTTGAAGCTCCTGCTCGGTTTTAGCCGAAGCTATGGCTTCTTTTGCATCGGCGCACAGTTTCAATAGCTTTTCTTTCATAATTTCCTCTTTTCTGATTAGTTATTGTAAATCTTATTATAAAAATAAACCTATAAAATATAAAAAATAAAACGCCCCTAAAGATAGGGACGAAAAAATCCGCGGTACCACCCACATTCAAGGCATAAGCCCTGCACTTAAAAACGCCTGACGAGGCAATTTCTGCTTAATGCATAACGCTTTTCGCAGAATACTCCGATGCTGAAATTCATTATAGCGCCTACAATGGATATTTCCAGCCCAAGATATCCAATCTCTGTTGCGTTACGTTATAACTACTTACACATCTTCAACGTACGTCTATTCAAATACGAATAAATTATACCATAAAGATTTTTGTTTGTCAATGATTTTCTTGACATTTTATGATTTATAGATTATAATATAGATATATTTTAAAAAGGGAGCTTTTTTAATGAAGATCGTAATTATAGGTCTTGGAACGATAGGTCACACTATTCTTAAGAGCATAGACCGTGTGAGTCATACAATAACCGTAATAGATGAGGACAAGGAAAAGATAGAAAGCGTAATAGAGCATTACGACGTTTTCGGAGTTGTCGGAAACGGAGCTTGCCGAGAGATACAGCAGGAGGCGGGTGTTTCTAATGCCGACCTTGTTATCGTTCTTACAAAGAGCGATGAGCTTAATATTCTTGCCTGCCTTGTTGCAAAGAACATAGGCGCTAAAAATACGGTGGCGAGAGTCAGAAATCCCGAGTATCGCAGTCAGATAATGGATATGCAGGATTCATTGGGAATTTCTATGATAGTTAATCCCGAAATGGATACCGCAAGAGAAATTTTTCACCTTATAAATCTTCCCTCGATTGCGCAGATAGAGCGCTTTGCTAAGGGACGTGCGCTTTTGGTTGAAATAGAGGTTGAAAGCGGAAATATGCTTATAGGTGAAACGCTTAGCTCTCTTGGAAAGGACCTTAAAACTAAGGTGCTTATATGCGCGGTACAACGTGGCAAAAGTGTGGTTATACCTACGGGTCATTTTGAAATTAAAGAGGGCGACCGCATATATTTTACAGCCGACGCAAACTCTCTCGGAGCGTTTTTGACAGAGATAAATCTTGTTCGCTCGCCTCTTAAAAGGGTTATGCTTGTCGGTGGTGATAAGGTCGGCTTTTACCTTGCAGATATGCTTTCGGATAAGGGATATAAGATAAAGCTCATCGAGAACGATAAAAAGCGCGCCGAGGAGCTTGCTACTATTCTACCAAAGGTAACTGTTATCGAGGGTAACGGAACGCAGCACGATCTTCTTATAGAGGAGGGAATAGAGGCGATGGACGCCTTTGTCGCTCTTACTAATATCGATGAGGAAAATATGATAGTTTCTATGTTTGCAAATAAGATGCGTGTAAAGAAAACTATCACACAGATAAAGAATGATAGCCTTTACGCTATGCTCGATGAGCTTGCAATTAAGAACAACGTGTCCCCAACGAATATCGTAGCAAACCGTATACTTAGTTATATAAGAGCGCTTGAAAATAGCAGAGGAAGTAACGTTCTTAACCTTTACCGACTTGTAAATAATCAGGTTGAGGCGCTTGAATTTGCCGTTAAAAAGCAATCTAAGCTGCTTTGCAAGCCTTTAAGGGATTTGACCTTGAAAAGCGAATGTCTTATCGCTTGTATTATCAGGGGCGAGAAGGTAATAATCCCTAATGGTAGCTCTACTATCGAGCTTGACGATAACGTGGTTGTTGTTACAACGCATAAAAACTTTGACGACCTTTCCGATATTTTTGATTAAGCGGCTTTGTGTTGGTGACAGATTATGAATTATAAAAAACTTGGCGGAATACTCGGAAAAATTATGATACTTGAGGGCTTATTAATGCTTTTGCCTTTGACTGTGGCATTGATATACCAAGAGAGTATGACTAATATTTTTTCCTACGTTATACCAATCGCAGCTCTTGCGATAATAGGAATGCTTTTGCAAATTCCAAAGCCTAAACGGGAGGAGCTTTATCAAAAGGAAGCCTTTGCGCTCGTTGCGGCGGTGTGGATAGTTATGGCGGCATTCGGTGCGTTGCCCTTTGTTATAAACCGTGATATACCGAATTACGTCGATGCATTTTTTGAAATAGTGTCGGGCTTTACGACAACGGGAGCAAGCATTCTTCCCGACGTTACAACGCTTTCACATTCATCGCTTTTCTGGCGTTCATTTTCGCATTGGATTGGCGGAATGGGAATACTCGTTTTCATTCTTATATTTATTCCCGAGGGCAAGGACGGCTCGTCGATGCACCTTTTGCGTGCCGAAAGCCCCGGACCGCAGGTCGGTAAGATAACCTCAAAGATGAAGGTTACGGCAAGAATACTCTATCTTATATATCTTGGACTCACCGTTTTAGAGGTAATAGTATTAATGTGCGATCAACCGATTGCAGGGTATGAAAACGAAAAATTCTTTTTTAGCCTGCTTGCGGCATTCGGCTCGGCAGGTACGGGTGGATTTGGATTTCTTGCGGGAAGTATGGAGCTGATGAATCCATTTTCGCAATACGTTATAGCGATATTTTTAATATTATTCGGTGTTAACTTTGCACTTTATTACTTGCTACTTATCGGAAAGATAAAGCAGGTATTTAAGAGCAGTGAGCTAAAGCTTTATATAGCGCTTGTGGTTGGCGCGGTGACGGTTATTTTTGTATCGCTTGTAACGAGATTTCAAGCCTTTCCTCAGATATATACAACCGAGGAGGCGTTCAGACACTCACTGTTTCAGGTAGCGTCGATAATAACCACTACGGGATTTAGCACAACGGATTTTGCGCTTTGGCCTATGGCGGCGATAGCGGTGCTTGTCGTTTTAATGATAGTAGGCGCTATGGCAGGCTCAACGGCGGGAGGAATGAAGGTTTCTCGACTTGCTATCGCCTCAAAGGGAATATATATAAATCTGCGTAAGCTTATCAATCCGAGATACGTTCCGAAAACCAAGCTCGAGGGCAAGCCGCTTGAGGAAAAGACAATAAATAACGTGTTTAGCTTTATAACGCTTTATTTCTTTATACTGTTTGGCGCTGTATTCTTGCTTTCCTTTGACCCGATAAACGGTAGCACGTTAACGGTGGTATCCGATGCCTATCGAGAGGGATATGAGGTAACACACGGATTTTTCAGTAATTTTTCGGCATCGCTCGCTTGTATCTCAAATATAGGCCCCGGACTTGAAGCGGTTGGACCTTATTCAAGCTATGCGGAGTACAGTGTGCTTTCAAAAATATTGCTTTCATTTTTAATGCTTATCGGCAGACTTGAAATTTTGCCCGTCTTCGTGCTATTTAACCCGAGAACGTGGAAAAGAAGTTAATTGATTATATTAAATAAATAAAAAACAAGGGGCTGCGTCATTCAGATGCAGAAGTCGTGATTTGGTTCTCGTCGGCGTACAAAGGTACGCCAGAGAGCCAAAGCGCGGCTAAAAAACATATATAAAAATGGAATTTGAGAGTTTATCTCGAAAATTCCTACACAAAA
>JAZRGA010000050.1:0-24050 GCA_045643945.1 Eubacteriales bacterium
TTTATCTCGAAAATTCCTACACAAAAAACAGCTTTAACCGCGATTTTTATTCACAGTTAAAGCTATTTTTTTATTATTTTTATTTTTTGTGTTTTTGTTCTGCGCTAAATGACGCAGCCCCTTAAATGTTATTTAATTACTTTTTGTTTCTTCTTTCTCCGCGCTTTTTGCTAAAGCCTACAACTGCTATTCCGCCTGTTGCGAGAATTGCGGGGAATACAAGTGCGCCGCCGCATCCGCCGTCGTCAACTGCGGTTGTATCGGACTCGGTAAAGTCTGTTGCAAGCTCGCCAAGGTCCTCAGTAACCTTATCGGTCTTCTTATCAGTCTTCTTTGAGGTCTGCTTTGCGGTTGCCTTTTCGGTTTCAACCACCTTATCGGTTTCGGGAAGCGCTACGCCATCCTTTCTAACTGCGATAATTGCGGTATTACCAACTACACGACCTTCACCGCCACTACCTTCCTCAGCGTGGAATACGGTGTTAAGGCTACCGCCCTCTCTGATAAGCATTGTGGAAGATCCACCGCCATCAAGCAAGAATGCGTTATCACATCCGAGAGCCTTGAACTGTGCGCCAAGCTCAGCGTACGTTGCGCCCCAAGAGTTATTGCTTCCCTTTGCAACGGTCATCAACACACAAGAGCCGTCCTTCTTAAATCCGATTGCGGTTCTCTGCTTCCAGCACATAGGATAATCGTAAATATCCTCTGTCCACTTTTCCATTTCGGACTTAGACATCAAATTAGTGCAGGTCGAGCAATAGTAGTTTCCGTTTTCAGGATCTCCGCCGCCTCTGAGGTTGTGGTGATATCTTGAATAAGTTCCACCGGGGAACAAAATATTTCCGTTTGCAACAAGCTGCTGCTTAAATCCGATTGCGTTGCTTACGTTCTTCCAATCGCCCATAAGCTGCTTTTGAACCTTAACGTAAGTGCCTGTCTTAAGCAAAGGAGCTTGAGTATTGCTGGTAGCCGCGATATAAACCTCACCGTCGGGAGGAGTCATATTCTTAGTACCCTTCATCGTCTTGGTAATCTTACCGTAAGCATAGTAGTAAGAGCTACTTCTGCCGCTACCGTTATGGGATTGAGTATCCATACGGTATCTTTCGAGGTCTACTACATAAACGGTCTTGCCCTCGTAATCACCCTTACCGTAATCTGCGGTGGTAAAGGAAAGCTGAGCCGTCGTAGGAGCCTTTGACAACGTGCAATCGTAGGATGCTATTGCGTTGGTCTTATGAGAGCCAAGCACCTGAACCTGATAAACGCTCTTAAACGCGAAATCTGTTCCGTACTTTGCATTCTTGTATGCAGAGCCTATGGTGTGATAAACTACGTTCTTGTTAACGTCATCAACGCCAACCATACCGCGTCCGTTCATATCGTCAAGCTTAGAGGGCTTAAGCATATTACCCTGCTGAATCATCGGGCTTTCGGGCTCACCTGTCTTGGTGTTGAAGAAGTCACCGTTTACTGCGGCAACAACCTGCCATGCGGGATTTTCCTTTTCGAATGCAACTACCATATCGTGAACCGACATCTTTGCAAATCCCATCTTATCACTTGTTTCACCCGAATAAACAAAGAACTTAGTATCCTTGCCGCCAACTACAACGTGAGTAGCGAAGGTGCTTTCTCTATCCGACTCGTTGTGCATATAAGAGGTTACGTTTGCCTTATAGTAGGTCGCTTTTCCATTGGCGAGGGATTTGTTGGTGCTAATAGAAATATTTCTGATAACACCCTTATCATAAGTGTACGGACCTGCCGTAGCTGCGCTTGCAGGAATTGCCGTAAGGATAGTTGCATAAATCAATACAAGCACTACCGCTAAGCCAAAAAATCTTTTCATGATTATTTTTCTCCTTTTTAAACTCTTTATTTTCATAAAATAAATTTAATTTAAAGCTACACGGACTTATGCCCACGCCATAGTTGTAGGCTTAGGCTCTTTTATAATTATATTCTGCAAGAAGCTTATTGCCTTTTCAAGTCCCTCGTCAAGCGACATAAGGCTATCCTCATGCTCTATCGAAAGAACCTTATCATATCCGCAAAGACGAAGATTGGAAACTATCTCTCTCCAATAATCCTCGCCGTTTCCGTAGCCTACTGTGCGGAAAATCCAAGAGCGCTCAAGCTCATCGCCGTAATGCTTAACGTCAAGAACTCCGTTTCTTGCGGTGTTATATTTATCTATCTTTGTATCCTTTGCGTGAACGTGGTAAATAGCGCCCTTAAGCTCTCTTATAGCCGCTACTACGTCCATTCCCTGCCAAATAAGGTGCGAGGGGTCGAAGTTAGCTCCTATAACGTCACCAACCGCCTCTCTCAAGCGGAGAAGCGTTGCGGGATTGTAAACGCAAAATCCCGGATGCATCTCAAAAGCGATATGGTCGACGTGATGCTCCTTTGCAAATGCACCCGTCTTCTTCCAATAAGGGATAACCTTTTCGTTCCACTGCCAATCGAGTATTTTCATATAATCGTCGGGCCATGCGCAGGTTACCCAGTTGGGATAAATTGAATTTTCACAGTCACCTGGGCATCCCGAGAAGGTTATTACCGTGTCAACGCCAATCTTCTCTGCAAGCAATACGGCATTTTTAAAATCGGTATCGTACATCTCTGCAATTTCCTTTTGAGGATGCAAGGGATTTCCGTGCACTGCCAAAGCGCAGATTTCAATTCCGTATTTTACGAAAGCCGCCTTAAAAGCCTCAAGCTTTGCCTCATCTGCCAAAAGCTCTGCGGGATTACAATGGTCCTTACCCGGATATCCGCCCGCACCGACCTCAACGGTCTTAATGCCAAGCTCGGACATTCTTGCGAGAACCTCGTCAAGATTTTTATCGTGATACAAATTCATAAGTACACTAAGCTTCATATTTCTTCACCCATACCTTCCATTAATCGTTTGTTAAATTCCTCGGCTGTATTATAGCCCATTTTTTTCTGTCTGTTATTCATAGCGGCAATCTCAAGAACTACCGCAAGATTTCTACCGTGATGAACGGGAATCGTAAGCGCGGGGATATCTATTCCCAAAATATTTTCAACCTCATCGTCAAGGCCGAATCTATCGTAAAGCTTTTCGGGGTCCCACGCCTCAAAATTGATAACAAGGTCTATTCTCTCGGAAACCTTAACCGAGCCCATACCGAAAAGTCGCCTTACGTCAACTATACCTATGCCTCGAAGCTCGATATAGTGTCTTATTATTTCGGGAGCTGTTCCCACAAGGGTCTTTGCCGAAACTCTCTTTATTTCAACCGCATCGTCTGCGATAAGTCTGTGACCTCTCTTTACAAGCTCTATTGCAGTTTCGCTCTTACCTATGCCGCTATCTCCGAGTATCAAAACTCCCTCACCGTAAACCTCGACCAAAACTCCGTGGCGAGTTGTTCTCGGTGCAAGGCTTGTGTTAAGCGATGAAATAATAGCCGCCATAAATGCGCTCGTTCTCTCATCGGTTCGAAGCAACGGAATATCAAAATCCTTTGCGGACTGAATGGTAGCCTCGCATATCGGCAGCATACTCGTTATAACCACCGCAACGGGTCTATGCTCAAAAAAGTTACGGATTCGCAAATTATGCTCGTCCTCCGAAAGGCTCTCCAAAAACGCATGCTCGGCACGTCCGAGTATCTGAATTCTGAACGGCTCAAAGACGTCCATATATCCCGAAAGCGCAAGACCTGGGCGCGCTACCTCGGGGCTCGATACCATTATCGGCTTATCGGTTTTTGGCATATAAACGGTTTCAAGCTGAAACTCGTCTATTATATCGCTTAAAGGAATACTGTATTTTGACTCCATCTTTCCTCCTTTAAATGATTTTAAAATATAAAAAATCTACCGCTTGGCTCATTATTCCAAGCCAAGTTAATTATACCACATTTTTTTGAAAAATGGAAGACTTTTTTTAGCATTTTTATTGCTTTTGTTGAATATGCACTTATTCAAAACCTATTTATAGTGAAAAACTACAAATTATCATTTTTATTCACAATATATTAACAATATTGTGATAAGATTATTATATATATTGCGACAAAGAGGTACACCTATGAGAAAGCCCTTAAAAATATTTTCACTAATTTTAGTTTTTATAATGCTCTCTACTTCTCTGCTCTCTTGCACTGCGCGTCCCTTAGCGCACGGAAAGCTTGCTAAGACCGTTGTAGGAACGGTAGGCTCACACGACGTCTACTACGAGGAGCTTTATTTTCTTGCTAACAGCTATTACAATTCCGCAAAGGCGAAATACGGTGACGATACCGAGGCTATAAAGGAATTCGTCTGGAATTCAATAAAAGAAAACATAACTGTAAACTACGCAATTTTAGACCTCTGCGCCTCCGAGGGCATTGAATATGACGAGCGTGAGCTTAAATCTGAAATCGAGCAGGAAATCGACATTATTATAAACACAAGCTTTGACGGTAGCAGAAGCAAATATCTGCGCTCTCAGCTTGAATCGGGAATTACCGACCATTACTATCGCTTTTGCACAGGTGTTGATATTCTCTACGGCAAGCTCGCCACGAAATACCAAACCGAGGGCAAGGTTCCAAACACCGACGAAGCTATTACAAGCTATATAAAGGAAAGCTTTATTCACACTTGGCACATCGCTATTTACGTTGACAAGGGTGATGACCGCGAGGCTGAATACGCAAAGGCTCTTGAGGCAAAGAAGCTTCTTGACGACGGCAACTCTATGTATTCTCTTATCGGCAGCAAATACAACGAAAATACCGTTCCCGAAGCTCTTACCGACGCCTACGGATATTATTTTCCGCGCGGTGTAATGGATAAGGACTACGAAAATGCCGCATTTGCTCTTGAAAAGGTAGGCGATAGGACCGACATCGTAATATCTCAGGGCACGTCCCCGAGCGGCGCTCACGTTGAATGCTTCTACATAATAGAAAAGCTTGCGGTTAAGGATTCCGAAATAAACGCAAACTTTAATTATCTTTCGGATATGGTAAAGGATGCTATAATCACTCAAGAGCTTGAAACTCACCGTGAAAAGCTCGAATTTATTCCTAACGATTATGCGCTTTCGCTTGACGTAACCTCTCTCGAAGCGCCCAAAAACGGAGTTGATTATCAGGCTATCATCGCAGTATCCGCAACCGTTATCGGCGTTCTGCTTATCACTGCATCGGTTTTCATATTCCGCGCAATAAGAGCAAAGCGCTTCCACAAAAAACACAAAATCGACCGCTAAGGCTCGATTAAGAGGATAAAATGAACCAAAGACGATACAGAAACGGCGGCTATAAAAGGCGACGCAATAAAACGATTATAATAATTTCAATCGCAGCCGTAATAGCGCTTTTTGTAATATTTTTAGTTGTAGGGCTCTCCCTCGCTGAAAAAACTAAGGATTACGAGATAGAGGGCGATGAATTTGAGGAAACAAGCTCGGATAATTCAGTCGCTCGCGAGGTAAAGACAGTCAACGCCTATCCACTCCCTCTACTTGAGGACGGGTCGAGCTTTGCTTCAAGGCTTGCAGGAATAAAGGATGGGGCAAAATCGGTCTGCGTATCGCTAAACGCGCCCGACGGTGACCTGCTTTACCGCTCGGGGCTTGCCTCAAGCTTTCCATATCTTACCGTAAAGTCCGATGCTTCGAGCCTTTCAACCTACACAAAGGCTATCGATGACGAGGAGCTATACGTTACCGGCACTCTTTATATTCCAACCTTTTCGGAAACCGAGGACGATTTAAAGGCGGACATTGAGCTTTCGATATGGGGCTCGGTTGCTTGCGAGGCTATTCGCGGCGGAATAGGCGACGTGCTTTTGATTACCGACAAGGCAAGCGTTGAGGACGTTGACAGACTTTGCGCTCTTGCCGAAAGAATACACATAACCGAGGAAAACGCAATTATCGGTCTTTGCTTACCGAGCAGTATTATAGAGGCAGAAAAAAGCGTATCACTTATCGACAAGCTTTCCGATGCATTCGACTATCTTGCCTTTAACGCAACGAGCCTTCCGATTGAAAAGGACGGCACACTTTCTGAGAGCGTTGAGAGCGCTATTGCCGATATGCAGCTTCAGCTTATGTACTATAAAATGCGTGTTCTGCTTCCTCGAGGTGCAAGTCCCGAGGAGCTTGATAAGCTTGCCGATATAGTTACTAAGCACTCTATTAATTCTTGGCAGGCCTTACCCTTAAATTAAATCTTTAAATAATACTCCTATGGAGAAGAATTGCTTTTATTTAAGCGTTCTTCTCCTTTTTTTATTTACTTTTTTAATTATTTTTTATTATTTTTTCAAAAAAATATTGAAAGTTGACACTAATTGACACTCGAGGATACCTTTTGACACTTTTTTAAGCCTTATAATATGCTTGCGTAACGGAGAGAAAGGAGGAAAACCCTAAAATGAATTCCGCCGAAAGCAAGCTAAAGGCATTAACTGGCGGTGAAATTACGACTCTCTTAAATCAATATTTGCTCAACTGTCACTCGGAGCAATTCAAAGACTTATCGGATAATGATAAAGAAAGTAAAAAGAAAAAAAGCAAGGAAGCGGTTTTTCCCAACCTTGCAGGCTTTTGCAGATTTATAGGTGTCAGCACAAACGAGCTTGAGTCCTTTGGTAAAAGCAATCCATACGAATACGGAAAAATTCTTACTGTATTGGAGGACGAGGCGCTCAACTCGGGACTTTCCCCCGCTCTTGTTTCGGCATATCTGAAAAAGCGACTCGGATATGACGCCTCAAGACCCTTGGAAAACAGCTCTCAACTTGAAATAAAATTCGAGCACGATATCTTTGAGGACGGTGAATAATGAGTAAAGAAAAAATAACGATACACGGCATACCAAACGAGCGGCAGAAGGAATTTTTTGCCTCCCGCGCTCGGTTTACCGCTTACGGAGGAGCAAGAGGCGGAGGAAAATCCTGGGCGCTTCGGCGCAAGCTTATTGCTATGTGCTTACGGTATGACGGACTAAACTGTCTGCTAATCCGTCGCACGCTTCCCGAGTTAAAATCAAATCACGTCATTCCGTTTTTGCGTGAATATGACGGAATAATAACCTACAGTGAAAGCGAGCGCGCTATTCTACTTCCCAACAAAAGCAAAATATATCTTGGCTACTGCGCCGCCGACCGCGACGTGCTTAGGTATCAAGGTCAGGAATATGACGTTATAGCCATTGACGAGGCAACGCAGCTGAGCGAATTCAGATTTTCGGTATTAAAGGCCTGTCTGCGTGGCTCAACGAATTTTCCAAGACGAATGTACCTTACCTGCAACCCCGGTGGAATAGGTCATAGCTGGGTAAAGCGGCTATTTGTTGACAGAGATTTCCGCAGTGGTGAAAATCCCGACGACTATGCATTTATTCCCGCAATGGTCTACGACAATCCCGTTCTTCTTGATGCCGACCCGCAATATCTTAGCTCCTTAAAGTCCCTGCCTCCACGGTTACGGGATGCGTGGCTATACGGAAGATGGGACGTATTTGACGGTCAGTTCTTTTCCGAATTTGACCAATCGATACACGTTTGCTCGCAAAAGGATATACCGTCCGACCTTGTGCGCTTTATTGCTCTCGACTACGGACTCGATATGCTTGCGGCTCTGCTTGTTGGAATAGACAGAGGCGGCAACGTCTGGGTTTTGCGTGAGATATGCGAATCGGGTCTTACTCTTACCGAGGCGGCAAAGCGCGTGGCGTTGCTTGCTGAGGGACAGGGAGCGGAATTTGCAGTTTGCTCTCCCGACCTTTGGAACAGACGTCAGGATAGCGGAAGAAGCGGCTTCGAGCTAATGCAAGCGATACGCGGAATGCCCCCTATGCGCCCTGCCGATGACAGAAGAATTGCAGGTTGGAGAATTTTAAGAGAATATCTTGCGGCAAAGGGTGGACATCCCTTTATTAAAATTTGCAGTGGCTGCAACGACCTTATTTCCTCTCTCCCCGCGCTTCTCTGCGACCCTAAACGAAATGAGGATGCATCAAGCACTCCGCACAAAATAACGCACTCGCCCGAAGCGCTAAGGTATGCCGTTATGAGCAGAGCATTTCTTCCCTGCGAGGAAATCGGCTCATCTCTTACGCCCCTCAAGGATTTTAGAATAGCGAAGCCCCCATCGCTGTTCGACTGAGGCTCGTTAAATCAATTCAATTGCACTCCATTAAAATTAAAGTTCAATAACGCTCTGCGCTTTAAAAAAATTTGCTTTCTCCGTTATGCAAAGCAGAGCTTATTTGAAATCTATCTCTTTAATTAATACGCAAATCAAAAATTTTATGAAAGGATGAAAAATGGCACAAAAAAGCAAGCCGCGGACTCCGCAAAAAAGCAGTTACCGTGGATTTGAGGGAGTTGACCTCAAAAAAACTCATTCGGGGGACGAAAGTATAGCCTTGATTGATAATTTTCGTATCACTGACGACGGCTCGTTGAAAAAGCGTCAAGGATTTAAAAAAATATATGAAAACAAAGAGAAAACAAGTCCCCTAAGCGCCTCCTATTCACTCCTCGAAAACGGTGTCGAGGTTTGTTACTTCACCCAAGGCAGCTACGTCAAAAAATACCGTTCCGACACGCAGGAGGTTATAAACGTAGGAAGTGTGAAATCCGAAGCAACGAACATATTTTTCTTTGAATTTATGAATTCGCTTTATATCTGCGACGGATACCAAATACTTACTATTAAAAATAATTCCCTGTTTTACTCAAAGTTCTACGTTCCTCTTTACGGCAAGGACTGGGGAATCTTCGGCGGTGAGGTATATGAAAAGCCAAATCTCCTCTGGCCTAAAATAGCCATAAGCTATAAGCTATCCGAGGACTTTGCAAGCTATCTTTCCCTAGGTAATTTAAATATAAAATCAATCGACGCAGTCTACAGAAACGGCGCAGCTCTACCCTCGGATAAATACTACTATCACGAGGAATACAACGCAATAACGGTGTTGGAATTTGACAAGGACGATTTCTTTTTCGCCATACTTACGATAGTCCCCGACGAAAATTATCTTACTGAGCAGGAGGCTCTCTTTAATTCAACGCATACAAGTCTTTTCCCCGAGCTTAACGAGAACAATCTTTTCTTCTGGGGGAGCAAGTCAAGCAATTCGGTATTTTTCTCGACGAGTATAAACCCCGACTCCGCAAAGCTGACCAATAACTTCACAAGTCACTCAAGATTTTACATTCCCATCGGTTCATATTTTTCGGTAGCCTCTGCAGAAGATAGAATAAAGGCATTTACACGTCACTATGACAGAGTTCTCATTATGACAGATTCCTCAACCTGGATAACTAATCTGCGCGACCTCGAAACCAACAGTATGCTGATTAAAAATATAAATTCATCTATCGGTTGTGAGGTGGCAAACGGTTGTGTTCGTATAGAAAACACAATATTCAGTATAGGAAAGGACGCTATATACGCTTGGACCGCCGACACCGACGAGCTTAACGAATGTAACGCATACAGTATCTCCGAGCCGATAAAGGACCTTCTCGGCAAGGATTTCTATTCAAGCTGCTTAATCCATTTGAATTACGCAAAGCGCGAGATATGGTTCTTCAGTCCCACCCAATCGCAGACGTGGATATATAGCTATACTAACAAAAAATGGTATAGCTTCAGCGGATTTACCCCTACCGCGTTTTTAGACGGTGGCGACGAGGTGCGCTTTTTAGAGGATAAAATCCTCTACGCATTTGATAAGGATTTAAGCTCTGACATTCGAAATGAGGGAGAGGCAGAAATCACGGCTACCCTTAAAAGCGGTATGCTTGAATTCAACTCCGAGCGCAAAAAGAAGCTCTCCTCCGCCACTGTAAGAGGCTCTCTTGAGGGCGGAAGTCTTGAGCTTAACGTAATGCTCGACGAAAAAAGAAGCATAACCTACCCAATCTCACCAAGCGCCCACCACTCGGTCATTTCATTTCGCATTAAAAGCGGAAGCTTTCGCTATATGACCTTTGAGCTTACTGCTAAAGGCAAGGGTGAGCAAATAATTCACGGCATTGAGCTTAATGCCGATTGACTTTAATTTTCAGAAAGGAACAAAATGGTAACACAAAAAAAGAATATCAATAAAGCGTGGGAGCAATATGAGCGCGGAAAGGAGTATAAGCAGCGAATAAATCTTTACGATACCGTAAAAACGAACGAGAGATATTATCGCGGTGAGCAATGGCAGTACGGAGAAGGAAAAAATCTTCCGCATCCCGTCTTCAACATCATCGGCAGAGTAATAAATTACCTTGTTTGCAGCGTTTGCTCTACCGATATATCTATACGGTACAGTGACGAGGCGCTCCCCTATATAACCTCTCAATCCGAAAGAGCGGCTATTGAGGACGGTATAAGCACCTTAAGCTCCAACGCCTCCTACCGCTGGCAAAAGGACGGTATGGATAACGTAATGCTAAAGCTTCTCACCGATGCGGCAATCTCAGGTGACGGCGTTCTTTACTGCTATTGGGACACAAGCAAAAAAGGCTCTCAGGCATTTGAGGGAGACATTGTAACCGACCGCATTGACAACGTAAACGTATTCCCCGCCGACGTAAATAAATCGGATATACAGTCGCAAGAATATATAATTCTGTCCGGCAGAGCGTCGGTTGCATCGCTTAAGGCAGAGGCAGAGCGCTTTGGCGCAAGTGAAGCCGATATAAAAGCCATTCTTCCCGATGAGGACTATTCCTCGCAGGCAGGTGAGCTTTCAAAATACGAGCTTTCGGGTGACGATGAAGCAAAGGCGACCTATATAATAAAATTCTGGCGTGAAAACGGCAAGGTGCTTTTTGAAAAATCAACCAAGAGCTGCATTATTCACCGCGCCCGTACCGATTGCAGGCTCTACCCCATCGTTTACTTAAACTGGACTCCCGCAAAAAATTCATTCCACGGCACGTCCCCCGTAAGCTCTCTTATTGCAAACCAAAAATTCATAAACAGAGCCTACGCTATGGCGATGAAGCATATGACCGATACGGCATTTTCAAAGGTTATCTACGATAAATCAAAAATCCCCGAATGGACCAACGAGGTTGGAGAGGCTATTGCCGCATACGGTGGAGGAAATATAGCCGATTCGGTAAGTGTTCTCGGAGTTGGCGAAATGCAAAGCGGCTATATGGAGCTTATCAACAGTGCGGTGCTTCTCACCAAGGAGCTTATGGGCGCTACCGATTCGGCACTCGGTATCGTTGAGGCAAATAACACGAGCGCAATTCTTGCTCTGCAGGAAACCTCAAGAATACCTCTTGAGCAGATACGCTCCTCATATTACCGTCTTATCGAGGAGCTTGCAAACGTCTGGGCGGATATGATGTGCGCTTACTATCCGTCGGAGCGACTCGTTCCCTATTATTCAAGAGATAAGGTCTTAGCAAAGAGTATCGCATTTTCATTATTGAAAAATCACATTCTCTCGGCAGAAATAGACGTATGTGAGGTATCAAGATACAGTGCGACGAGCGTTCAAAATATGCTCGACAAGCTTCTTGACGGAGGGTACATCAGCGCCGAGCAATATGTAAAGCGCTTACCTATCGGCGCATCTCTTGACAAGGAGGACCTTATTGAGGCAATTAATCACACGAAAAATGAAAAAGGTATTATCTACAAGGAGGATAGCTTATGAATGATACGGAAAATACCGTAAATACAGTTGATACGGGTAATGCTCCCGATGCGACCGAAGAAATCGGTGAAAGCAATTCTGCGCCCGATATCACCAACGAAATTACCGCAGACACCGATGAAGAAAAAAATTCGGACAATACCGAGCAAGCCTTGAGTATAGATGAATTAAACGAAACGATAAAAGGTCTTAAAGCCGAGCTTGAAGCCTACAAAATCGCTGCGGCGCGTGAGGAAGCAATAGCAAACCAAATAAATGAATTTACCGAGCTTTTCCCCGACGTTTCAATAAAATCTATTCCCGACGAGGTATGGGATAACGTAAAAAAAGGAAATTCGCTTGCCGCCGCATATTCAGTCTACGAAAGGCGTATCACCGAGGCGGCTCGACGAATAGAGCTTATTAACGCAAAAAACGCCGAAAAAGCCGCCGGTATAGCAGGCAAAAGTCTGCCGCAGGAGTTTTTTTCAGCCGATGACGTAAGAAAAATGTCACCGAGCGAGGTCCGCGCAAACTATGCCAAAATAAGAAGATCTATGGAAAAATGGAACTAAAGCATCTACTTTTAATATTGCTTATTATTCTCGGCATATGCCGAAAAAAATCAAAATTTAAATTTTAAAAATCAAAAACAAAAAAAGAAAGGATTTATTAAACTATGGCAATTACTAATTTTATACCCACTATTTGGAGTGAAACACTCTATTCCGAGCTTAACAAGAATTTTGTTGCGGTAAACCACTGTAACAGAGATTTCGAGGGCGACATCAAGAGCAAGGGCTCTGTTGTTAACATCTGCGGTGTCGGCGATATCACCGTTAAGGATTACACCGCAAATACCGATATGTCAACTCCGCAGGAGCTTGATGATACCGTAACAAAGCTTGAAATTGACAGAGCTAAGTTCTTCAATTTCCAGATTGATGACATAAACAAGGCTCAGGCATCTCCCAAGCTTATGGAGGCGGCTATGAAGAAGGCTGCCGAGGCTATCGCAAACGAGGCAGACAAGTATATATTCTCGCTCTACTCTCAGGCGGGCAAAACCATCGACAGCACTCCGTCTGACGCAACCCCTCTTTTCAATACCGTTCTTCAGGCGCGCGAGTTCCTTTATGAAAACAACGTAGGCGACAACACCGAGCTTTTCCTTGAGGTATCCCCAAAGATAGCAAGCTTTCTCCTACGTGACAAGGTAAACACCGCCTATATGAACACCGATGCGCTTGAAAGCGGATATCTCGGCTCTATCTTCGGTTGCAAGATATTCGTGTGCAACAACGTAGAGGTCGGTCACGCAAACGGCTCAGAGGTTCACCACTGTATTCTCAGAACCAAGAGAGCAATTGCATTTGCGGACCAGCTCTCCGAGGTCGAGGCATACCGTCCCGAGAAGCGCTTTGCAGATGCGGTAAAGGGACTTCACCTTTACGGTGCAAAGGTGGTTTACCCCAATGAAATGGTCTGCTTAGACATTCACAACATTACCGCAAACGATCCCGAATAATATAAGCAGGTAAGCGCTATGTCCTATACGAATAACGATATATATCTTTCGGCACTTGCGCTTATAGACGAAAGCGCCTCAAAGGGAGATACGGCTGACCTTGCCGAGCGCGCCCCCTTTATTCTTGCGAGCTTCTGCTCGACCTGCCGCTCTCTCGACAAAAAGCTTCGCTTGCGTGACTCGCTTGAAGCGCAAGGAAAATTCAGCTCGGTAAAGCTTTCGCTCGAAAATGAATTTCCGCTTTGCGATGCTCTGAGCGCACCTGCCGCTACTTATCTTGCATCTATGCTCGTAATCGACGAAAACCCTGCTCTTTCAGAATCACTTTACGATAAATATTGCGATGCTATCGCAACGATTGGAGCTGAATGCAGCTGCTCGGCGATAAGTGACGTATACTTTTATTAAGCAGTATAAATAATAAAGCCGAATAACAAAACGACCGCCGCGAATGAAAATTTGCGGCGGTTAACTTTATATCTATTTTATTATTTTGTTACAAGCCAATACAAAAACATCACTAAGATACACAAGCAAAAAAACACGATTATGACAATATTAAAAGCACTATCCCAATATGACGCGTCCTTACCTAAAATCTGCTTTTTATATTCATATTTCGTACTGTGAGTATATCTTACAGCATCAAACACGGTATCCATACATAGTTTTATAGGCGAGTTTTTTTCTGTCTTTTTTAATATTTTAAGTATTCTTTTTTCAACCTTTGCAAGGATTTTTTCTTCCGCATAAGTAACTCTGTTCGGCTCTAACCCTATATGCGCCCTTTCCACCTTTTTAAGTAAAAAAGCATACTCACGACAAAAGCTTCGCGGGAATTTTAAATTATTACAAGGCACTACGGTAAGAATAATAACGTGATATTTATTTTTTTCATAATGGTACTTCTCATTTTCTTTTTTTCTATTATGCGCTCTTTCAATAGAATTAAGTATTGAGCCACCAACACTGCTTGTACCCGAATAAAGCTCGTCAACATTATCTTCAAAATATCGCTTTGCGACTAATATTTTTATACCTTTTTCCGCAAGGCTTGGCGAATACTTATCAACCAAAGCTTGCACCTGCTCTTTTATATTTACATCCATATAAAATCACCCATAAATTATTTCTTATACTTCCCGATTCCTTTGCGCTTTGCCAACTTCACAATTTTGGCAAACCCCACAATTCCGTTATCAAAGGAAATCAAACGCTTTTTATTTTTATTATAAAAAACAATATCCTTTTGCGTATCATTAATTACAAGCTTTTGATATTTTATATCATTCCACGCAATTACTTTTTTGTACTTAAAGAAAAAAATCAAACATTCCTCTATTATAAAATCTCTGTTTATTGTGCAACGCCAAGTTAATATTGAGGGTAAAACAAGCACTCCACAGAAGCCTATAACAAAAAACATACTGCCTAACCATTCTTCCACCACAAAAAACAGAATAATGCCTAAAACTACAGAAATAACCACCATCACCAAAAATACTATTTTAAAAGCCCTGCCCATTCTCGCAACAAATTCCTTGCTTTGAAAATCGGCCTCTAATTCTTCAAGCTCTGCCTTTGAATCCAATAAATCCATCAATGCCCTGCCGCTGCTATATCTCACTTTTTTAACCTCTGTATATTGTAATTTGCTAAATACATTATAGCATAATATCTTTTTCTTTTCAAGTACAATTGTAATATGTGTTGATTTTTTTTACAAACCGTGATAAAATATAATAAACACGGAGGTATTTTTCAATGAATTGGTTTATTTTTTCGATGATCGTTATGGCGTTTTTGGCGATAACGTTTTTATTTGCATACATAATATTTCACAGAGTTTCGGTTCGCGGAAAGCCGAGAAAAAACGATATCCATTCACTTTTCTCACAAAACAAGCTCGACCTTGTTGGAGAGGAACGAATTAAAGAAACTTTTGACTGGATAGAAAACAGCGTTTCCGACCACGCTTGTATTGAAAGCGAGGACGGACTTAAGCTTCACGCATCACTTATAAACACAGAAAACGCAAAGGGCGTAATTATTATTTTTCACGGATACCGCTCATTTTGGGCAAGGGACTTTTGCTTACAGTTACCGCTAATTCACGAGGCGGGATATAACATTATGCTCGTTGACCAACGCTCACACGGAAAAAGTGAGGGAAAGTACATATATTACGGTACAAAAGAGCATAAAGATGCTTTACTTTGGAGAAAAAAGGCAAGTGAAATCTACGGAAACGAGCTTCCGATTGCCCTTTTCGGTCTTTCTATGGGAGGCGCTACCGTTCTTATGGCAAGCGGTGAGGTTGAAAAGGAGGATGCGCAAGTAAAATGCGTAATTGCCGACTGTCCATTTTACAGTGCTTATGAAATTATAACGCACGTTCTTTGGAAATATTTCAAAATATATCCTCAACCGATAATACACGTCGTAAAGTTCTGGTGCCGTTTTCTTGCCGACTTCAATATCGACGCTCCATCTTGTGCAGAGCAAGCAAAAAAATCTCATCTTCCCTTTTTATTATTCCACGGAAAAAAGGACGAATTCGTACCCACCGACTGCTCTGTACGTCTTTCAAAGGAAATCGGGGAGAACGCTCGCCTTGTACTGTTTGACGATGCTGCACACGCAGAGGCTATTTATTATAATGAAGAATTATACAAGAAAGAGCTTTTAGAGTTTTTGTCAAGGCATATGTTAAACAAATAGTATCTACGTTTATTGACTTTTTAAGCTTATTATGCTATAATTTTTATATCTTATAATTAAAATTTCAAAAGGTGAATAAAATGAAATTCAGTTCAAAAGCAGCAACAAGCCTCCTTTGCGCTCTGCTTTCGGCAGGTATGCTTTTTAGCGCATCAAGCTGCGGAAAGATTGCAGATGCCGCAGACGGCTCGGAGAGCTATACTAATATTTACGGAACGGATAATTCAATTATTAACGGTGATGCTACCGAGGCGGATAAAAATTCCACACAAAAAGCCACACAGAAATCAACTCAAAAAAGAGAAACGAGTAAAAATAGAGTCTTCAAGGCTAATACAACAAATCAGTGGAAATATTACCGTGATATGGGAAATAACATAATTGAAAGAAGGCTCGTTATAAATACGGGTTGGGGTGGCGAATCGGTTGATATCGTACAGATGACCGATATGCATATCAACTACTGCAACGAAAACGACCTTAAAGACCCCGTTCTTAAAAGCACATATCAATACCGCACTTGGCTAAAAAACGGTGAATCTCTCCCCAACGTAGAGCGTTGTATGAAAAGCGCTCAGGATGCCGACGTTATAGTTCTAACGGGTGACGTTTACGATTACTATTCCGAGGGTGTTGTTCAAAAAGCAGACGATTATATTTTTAACAAATACAAAAACGTAGTGGGCGCTATCGGAAATCACGAGGTTGTAAGACGCGTACAAGGCAAGGTTGAGGAAACCAAGTCGGAAAAAGAGCTTCGAGATCTCGTTACCCGAAGCTGGTGCAACGATATCACCTACGAATCAATTATACTTAAGGACAAGGTAATGGCTATCCTGCTTGACAATAGCTCGGGTAAATTTTTGCAAGAGCAGATTTCTCTTTTTAAGCAAGACCTTAAAAAAGCGAGAACCGAGGGATACGTTGTACTTCTTTTCTACCACGTTCCCGTAAACACAGGCAACCCCGCCGATGCAAAAGCTAAGGCTCTTTACGTTAACGATGACTACCCTGCTAATTTTTACGATTACGCAGAGCATCCGGGCCCTGGCTCAAGCGGAGCGGATAAAACTATGTACGATTTAATATGCAACAACGCCGACGTTATAAAGGGTGCGTTCTGCGGTCACTATCACAGTGATTACTACACTGAAATATCAGCAAAGACGCCTAACGGAGCAAAGACTATAATTCCGCAATATATTTTAACGGGAGCTGCATACGATAGCGGTCATATGCTTCGCATAACAATTAATTAAATTGTTAAAAATACTTGAAAAAAAGCGAAATTTATGGTATAATAACTTGTTAATTATGTAAAAAAAGAAACGCGCAGGAGGAACGCACGTGATAATAGCACTTGAAGAAGCAAAATATAAGCTTATAGGAATGAGAGCCGACATAGACGATCTCGGCTCGGCACTTAGAATAGAACAGCTTAAGGTTACTGCCGAGGAGCTTGATAAGGATACCTTACGCGAGGATTTTTGGTCTAATCAGGAAAACTCGTCCAAGGTCCTTCAAAAGCTTAAGCAAACCAAGGATACAATTGAAAATTACGAGGCTCTTAAGAACAGACTTGAGGATGCTATCGTTCTCGTTGAAATGGCTATCGAGGAAAATGACGAGGGCTACATTGAAGAGGTCGAGAGCGAGCTTGCGGCAATCGTTAAGGAAGCAGAGTCAAAAAGAATAGAAATTCTCCTTTCGGGCGAATACGATAAAAACAACGCAATCGTTTCCTTCCACCCTGGAGCGGGCGGAACAGAGGCTCAGGACTGGGCGCAGATGCTTTACCGTATGATAACACGTTGGGCAGAGCGCAAGGGCTTTAAGTATAAGCTTCTTGACTGGCTTGACGGTGATGCGGCAGGCATAAAAAGCGCAACTATTATGGTTGAGGGTCTTAACGCATACGGATACCTCAAGGCAGAAAACGGAGTTCACCGCTTGGTGCGTGTTTCTCCCTTTGACGCCGCAGGAAGAAGACAGACCTCATTTGCATCTATCGAGGTAATGCCCGAGTTTGATAATATCGACAAAATCGACATTCGCGAGGAGGATATCGAGGTTACGGCGCACCGTTCGAGCGGAGCGGGCGGTCAGCACATCAACAAGACCGACTCCGCAATAAGAATTCTCCATAAGCCTACGGGTATAGTAGTTGGATGCCAGACAGAGCGCTCGCAGCTTCAAAACAAGGAAACCGCTCTTAAAATGCTTAAAGCAAAGCTTATGGAAATCAAGCTTCGCGAGCGTCTTGACACCATCGAGGATATTAAGGGTAACAAGGTAAATATCGAGTGGGGCTCGCAAATATGCTCCTACGTATTTATGCCCTACACTCTCGCTAAGGACACAAGAACAGGTCACGAGGACGGTAACATCAGTGCGGTTATGGACGGCGAAATCGATGAGTTTATCAACGAATATCTCAAAATGAATGCAAAATAAGAAATTGCAAGAGGCTTACTTATGAAATCAAAGGTTTTATCCCTTCTTTTATCAGTAATTATGATTTTTTCGGTTTTCACATCCTGCGCCCCTATGATTGATGAAATTAACGGCTCAAGCGATTTGGGAACGAATAACGTCACCGAGAATATAGGCTCAAATAACGAGACTACCTCAACCGATTCAACTGATAATAACAATAATAGCAATAATAGCAATAATAACAAGCCCGAGCAAGGCACAGACTCTAATAATAAAGATACCGACAAGACTTTGGCTCTTTACAAAAATAAAGAACAAACGGTAAGCATAGTCAAGGCAAAGGACTCAGACAATATTAACGAAACTGTCTGCAATAATATAAGCAATCTATTAAAAAAGCATACGGGTAAGGAGCTACAGCAGGTTACATCTCTTTCTTCATCCGATGCTCCCGCAATTCTCATCGGCAAAACCTCGCAAAAGGAATCCGACACTCTATATAAAAATCTCAAGAACAATCAAGCAAAGGCAGAGGTTATCGGAAATAAGTACGTAATAGCCTACTCAAACGAGGCAGCTGCCGTCGAGCTTTTTGTAAAGCTAAAGGAGCTTGCAAGCAGATATATTATATCAGATAAAACCGTTATCGATGAGAAATGGAACGTTACCGTAAACACCGTCGGTAAAATAAATCCCGATGCTGCAAACGGAAATTTAGTTATGGCCTGCGACCAAAAAAATAAGCGTATTGTTATTTACGATTTTAACAAATACACAACCACAAAATCGCTCGACCAAATGGAGGTTAAAAGCTTCAACCTCGGTCATACGGGCGACGTAAAATACCGTACCGGAACTATCTTTGGCGACGTTTTGATAATAACGGGTGACGAGGCAAGCGCTAATACCGGAATTTACAGTTATTCAACGGGAAAAGCAATTTGGAAAACCTCAAATCCGGGTAAAAATCCACACGCAATCGAAATATTACCGTCGGGTAATATCGTTATCGCAAGCTCTACTGATAATAAGCTTAGACTTTTTAAGACCTCGGCTTTAAAATCAAGCTCGACGTCGGCGGCAAATTCATACGTTGATTATGAGCTTGAGGATGCTCACGGAGTGCTTTGGGACCCCACCTACAAGGTTCTTTGGGCGCTTGGCAGATATGAGCTTAGAGCTTACTATATTGCAGGCATCGGAACAAGTGAAAAGCTTGTAGAGGCTACCGAAATGAGAATAACTCTCCCCGAGGGACACCGTGGCGGTCATGACCTCTCCCCCGATTATACAAATACTCGCTACCTTTATATAACGGTTGGCGAATTTGCTTTAAAAATTGATAAGCAAGAGCATAAGCTAATGGTAAACTACGAATACAGTAATATTTTGAGCGCAAGAAACATCAAAGGCTTTTCAAACAATCCCCTCGGAAACTTCTTCATTACGGGCGAAATTGAAACAACCTCGTTTGCAACCTGGTGCACAAATTCAATTTATTACTGCCGTTATAACGGTACAACCTATGAAAAGATAAAGCTTACGTCAAGTAAGGCGGCAATCTACAAGGCTCGCTCATTTTGCGGAACTTATCAATAATTTAAATATTCTTAATTAAAACACACCGCTTTACCGTTATTTACGGTAAGGCGGATTTTTCATTGTCATATTCATCACACCTTGACATAATCGGTAAAATATATTATAATATATATTGATATATTATAATGTAAAAAAGAGGAAATTAAAATGCCCGAACTTTTATCCCCTGCGGGAAACTTTGAAAAGCTAAAGGCCGCACTCCTTTACGGAGCAGATGCGGTATATCTTGCGGGAACGCGATTTGGTATGCGCTCCGCCGCCGACAACTTTACAAGCGATGAGCTTTACGAGGCGTCAAAATACGTCCACGAGCGCGGCAAAAAGATATATTTAACCCTTAACACAATGCCTCACGGCTACGAATATCCCGATCTGCGCGCATTTCTTGAATATATTAAGGATGCAAAAATAGACGCTTGCATAGTTGCAGATATGGGTGTTATGTATCTTATAAAAGAAATTATGCCCGATATGGAAATTCACGTTTCCACTCAAGCAAGCATAGTAAGTCCCGCCGCCGCAAACGCATATGCTTCTCTCGGCGCTAAGCGATTGGTGCTTGCCCGTGAGCTTATGCTCGACGAGATAAAGGAAATAAAGGCATCGCTCCCTAAAGGAATTGAGCTTGAAGCCTTTGTTCACGGCTCTATGTGCGTATCCTACAGCGGAAGATGTATGCTATCCCACTCGCTTACAGGACGTGACGCAAACCGTGGCGCTTGCGCTCAGCCCTGCCGTTGGGAATACAATATAACCGAAATCAAGCGCCCCGACCAGCCCTACCCCATTGAGGAAAACGGGCTTGGCACGTTTATTATGTCCTCAAAGGATATGTGTACTATTTCTATTATTCCTCAGCTTATCGAGGCAGGAATAGACTCGTTTAAAATCGAGGGCAGAATGAAAAGCGCATACTATGCCGCAGTCGTTACAAATGCATACAGAATGGCGATAGACTCTTATCTCCGCTCGCCCTCTGATTATAAATTCGACGAAAATCTTATGCGTGAGCTTGAAAGCGTTTCTCACCGTGAATATTGCACGGGATTTTATATCGATGACCCGCTAAAAGAACCGCAAATGTCAACCATTAACGGCTACATTCGTGAAAAGGCATACTTTGCGACGGCTATCTCTCAAATCGATATGCCCATTCCCGCTTCTCTCATAGCGGAAAACGAAAACGGCAAGCTTTATCCTTTTATTCAACGAAACAAAATAAAGCTTGGCGATTCTGCGGAAATGATATCCCCCTCAAAAATAGGAAAAGCCTTTACCGTAACCGAGCTTTACAGTGAATTTGGCGAGCCTATTGAAAGCGCTCCCCACCCCTCTCAAAAATTCTTTGTAAGAGTTCCCTTTGAGGTCTGCGAGGGCGATATAATCCGCTCGGGAGAATAACATAAAAGCGCGCGCTCTCTCATAATCTTTACTACCTTACAAAAAGAAATATGGGAGAGCGCTATGTTAATTGAAATATTAAAAGCGATAATATTCGGAATTATCGAAGGAATTTGCGAATGGCTGCCTATAAGCTCGACAGGGCATCTTATTTTGCTTGAGGAGCTTATATCTCTTGAAATTTCGAATAATGCCGAGCTTAATTTACAGTTTCGCTCTATGTTCGAGGTTGTAATTCAGCTTGGAGCAATTCTTGCGGTAATAGTATTATATTTTGATAAATTAAACCCGCTTAAAAGAAAAAATCTCCCCCTTTTGGGAAAGCTTGTTATTGCTACGTTACCTGCGGCAATAATAGGGCTTGCGGCGGATTTTGTCTGCGAAAAAGCACTCAACATCGACCTTGATACCCTGCTTTTTACGCCTCAAACCGTTGCGGCGGCACTTATTATTTACGGCATTATTTTTATATTGGTAGAAAAGCTCGGCAAAAATGCTTGCGATTGCGCTAAAGAGGCTTCAAGCCGTTCCGCGCTTGCAATCGGTTTTTTTCAAGCGCTTGCTATTATTCCGGGTACGTCACGCTCGGGCGCAACCATTCTCGGAGCAAGAATTATCGGTCTTGACAGAAAAAGCGCAACAGAATTTTCCTTTTTTGCGGCAGTTCCCGCAATTTTCGGCGCAAGCGCTATAAAGCTTTTCGAATTTTCCGATTTTTTAATCAAAACCGATACCGCGCTTACCAAAGGCGCAATAATTATACTCGCCGTTGCCTTTGCGGTGGCGTTTTTAGTATCTATTATATCAATAAAGCTCCTAATCGGATTTATCCGCAAGCATAGCCTTATACCGTTTGGAATTTATCGAATTATCCTCGGTATCTCTGTGCTTTTATTGCTTTAAGGCTTATATTTTTTACGAAAGGAAAAGGATATGCAAAAAAAGCTTTCTATCCCCTACCCGATAATCGTTGAGGGAAAATACGACCGCCTGCGCCTTATTGAAATATGCACGGCAACTGTAATAACCACCGACGGCTTTGGAATATTTAAAAAGAGTGAAAGGCTATCGCTTTTGCGGGAGCTTGCAGCGCGCACTCCGATAATACTTTTAACCGACAGTGACGGCGCGGGAAAGCTCATTCGCTCGCATATAACCTCGGCAATACCAAAGGAGCGGCTTATTCAACTGTATATCCCGAAAATTGCGGGCAAAGAAAAGCGCAAGGATACTCCGTCGGCAGAGGGAACTCTTGGCGTCGAGGGTATGACTCTTGAGTTTCTTTACAATCTTTTAGCGCCCTTTGAGGACGAAAGCGCATATATTGCTCAAGCTAAAAACGAGCTTTCTAAAACAGATTTTTATATAGACGGACTCTCGGGCGGAGAAAATAGCTCACAAAAGCGAGCTGAGCTTGCGAAAAAGCTAAATCTCCCCTCGGATATGACGGCAAACGCCCTACTTGCGGCACTTAAAATACTTATTAGCTACGAGGAATATCTCGCACTTGTAGGAAGAACTACGGAGAACAATTAAAAATGAAGGAAGAATTTGAACGTGAAGCGATGCTTCTCGGAGAAGAAGCAATAAAAAAATTAAACAATTCCTACGTCGCACTTTTTGGTCTTGGCGGAGTTGGAAGCTATGCCGCAGAGGCTCTTGCGAGAAGCGGTGTCGGCAGAATTTTACTCGTTGACAACGACGTAGTATCAAGAAGCAATATAAACCGTCAGCTCTGCGCTCTGCAAAGTACGGTTGGTAGATATAAGGTCGACGTAGTTGCAGAAAGATTACTCGATATTAATCCCGATATAATAATAGAAAAATCCTATTCCTTTGTTCTACCCGAAACAATTTCGGAATTTGCCTTTGATAAATTCGATTACGTTATAGATGCCATAGACACAGTAAGCGCAAAGCTCTCGATAGCAGAGAGCGCAAAGGCTAACGGTGTTCCGATGATAAGCTCTATGGGTACGGGCAATAAGCTCGACCCAACCGCTCTCACAGTTACGGATATTTCAAAAACTACGATGTGTCCCTTAGCAAGAGTAATGCGCAGAGAGCTTAAAAAAAGAGGAATTTTTCATCTTTCGGTAATTTTTTCAACTGAAGAACCAAAAACGCCTACACTGCCCGTTAATTTCGAGAATGACGGGAAAAGAAAAATTCCGCCTGCAAGCGTAGCGTTCGTTCCGTCGGTTGCAGGACTTATTGCCGCTTCGGAGGCGGTCAAGGCATTAATAGCAAAATAAAACGAATTTTGTTTGTGCAAAGCGACAAAAGTATAAAAATTTCAAAAAAGGGGTTGACAAGCTTTTTTCGAAAGTTTTCAACAGCCCCTTTTATTTTTCGCCAAAAATAAAGGCTTGATTTTCAAGGTTTCCAACAGTTTCAACAGAGTTTTCAACAGGCTACAAAAATTATCAACAGATAAACTGTTGAAAACTTTGCTTTTCTGTTGATATACAAATTAAACAAAAATTCAAAATGTCAATGGGGCTGCGTCATTTAACGCAGAACAAAAACACACGAAATAAAATTAAATAAAAATTAGCTTTAACAGTAAAAACAAGTATGGTTTAAGCTGTTTTTTGTAGGAATTTTCGAGAAAAATCTCTCAAATTCCATTTTTATGTGTGTTTTTTAGCCGCGCTTTGGCCCTCTGGCGTACCTTTGTACGCCGACGAGAACCAAATCACGACTTCTGCATCTGAATGACTCAG
>JAZRGA010000051.1:0-34066 GCA_045643945.1 Eubacteriales bacterium
CTATATGGGTAATATAATTGTCTTATATGAAAATCATCTTTAACTACGTTTTTAGCTTCCATAATTACAACGGAAGTATCATTTTCAAACCCACCATCAATTTCACATTGTGCATTATCTACATGAACTTTTCTTTTTATATTTCTGTATGTATTAACTTCAAAATCAAATACACCGGTGCCCATTCTTCCATTAAAAGTTGATACATTTTCACTTGTTCCTAAAAAATCATCCAATATTCCCGATAGCAACAATACATTGATAGCGTTAGCTTCTGATGTGATATTATTTACATCAACAGACTCATAATCTGGGAGTTCAACATGAGTCATTTTCTCTACTTTTTCTTCAAGTTCAGGGATTTCTTGATAGAGAATAAAATCACTCATTACATATGAACTACGGCTATCCGGCAAAATATTGATTTTTTTACTTTTTAAAGCTTCGGGGAGTGCATCGGTGCTATCCCATTTTGCCATAAGACGAGGTTCTTTAAATTCTTTAATTTGGCTTGCTTTAATGTGAAACACGCCATTGTCGGCAATTTGATTTACAATATCATATTTGTTTATTAAGGCTTTCCACGCTTCATTGGCGGATAGATTATTTTGTGTTATTGGCGACATAGTATATCAATACCTCGTTTATTTCTCCACGTTTAGAAGCATTACTATTTATGCTTCTTTTGGCTTGAACTGTAATAATTTCATATTCTTTATACAAATCTCTAATTTCGGGGCAATCGGAATTAGATTGTAAAAAACTAATTCCTTTTTTCTTTAATTTATCACATTCTAATTTCAATTCAACTTGTTTTTCATAAGAAAAACCGCCTTCGGTATATCCGGTAAAAGAAGATGATGAAGAAATAGGCATATAAGGAGGGTCTAAATATACAAACGCTCCCTTTTTTAAATCTCTTAATACATTTTTATAATCACCTTGTCTTATGTCAATTTTATTCTTTTGCAAATATTTTGACATAGCTCTAATGGTAGTTGCATTAACGATGTTTGGATTTTTATATTTGCCAAAAGGCGAGTTGAATTGTCCGGCAGAATTAACTCTGTATAAGCCGTTATAACAAGTCTTATTTAAATAAATTATTCTTGCGGCTCTTTCAATATTAGAAAGATGTTCATATTCATTATTTCTATCCAAAGCTCTTATAGCATAAAAATATTCTTCACTATTATTTGTTTTGTGTTTTTCAAGTTCTGCAATAAGTTCATTTGGATAATCTCTTATAGTAAGATAAACATTTATGAGTTCTTCATTATAGTCATTGATGATAGCTTTTTTGGGTTGAAGTTCAAAAAAAACAGCACCGCCGCCAATAAAGGGTTCAACATAAGTAGAACAATTTTTGTTTACTAAAGGCATAATATAGTCTAATAATTGTCTTTTGCCACCTACCCATTTAAGAATAGGAGTTATTAATATATTTCCCATATTTGAACCTCCTTTCATCTACTTAAATTATTATATCATAAAACATAAAAGTTTTCAATATTTAAATAAGTTGTTTTTTAAAATACATTTTTAAAATTTCGCATCTTGATATAAAAGCACTTGAAAAACACACTGCAAAATGCTATAATAAACACATTGAAAGGCGGTGATTGTATGGCAGAAAAGAAAGACATGCGTAGTGAAAATAGCGGTCGTAAATACGATCAAAAGATGAAGCCTTTTTTGGTTTATCAATATTTAATGTGTGAAACAGATGAAGAACATTTTGTATCGGCACAAGATATTGTAGAATATCTGAAAGAAAATTTCGGGATTTCCGCAGAACGCCGCTCGATTTATCGGGATATACATGAAATTAACAAAGCCGTTTTTGCAATTCAAGAAAGTATTTCTTTTGAAGAAGCAGAGGAACTTTTGTGCGAAGACGAAGAATACAAAACAATTCGCCACATTAAGCGTAAGGGATTCTATGTTGCTCAAAGAAACTATGAGGAAGAAGATATACGATTGCTTGCCGAATGTGTTCATGCTGCCAAGTTTGTTGATATTAAACGTGCAGAGAAACTTGCCGGCGTAGTGTTTGATTTGGTAAGCACACACCAAGCCGAGAATATGAGCCATAAGGCGATGGTAAAAGACCGTGTAAAAACATCAAATACGGAAGTTTATTACACGGTTAGTAATATTCATAATGCTATTGCGAAAAACGGAAAGTATTTGAAGAAAATCAAATTTCAATATTTGAAATACACTATTCAAGATTTACAAAATTATTCTGCACGCCGTCAAGGAACGGAATATGTGGTTATTCCTCATTCTTTGATTATTGATAACGGAAATTATTATCTCTTGGGATATGATGAGAAAAAAGAAGATGTTAGAACATATCGTGTTGATAGAATCAAAAATTTAGAAATTCTCAATGAACCGTTTTTTGACACAGATGTATTTGATGGAATTGACATAGAACGTTATACGCAAGGACATTTTGGAATGTTTGGTGGAGAGAAAAATCGTGTGAAGTTGAATTGTTCGATAAATTTACTTAATTCTATGGTTGACCGTTTTGGAACTGATGATGTTATATATCAAGATACCAAACATGGCTTTTTTAACATAACGGCGACGGTATATGTTAGCAATCATTTTTTTGGTTGGCTTTCAAGTTTTGGAAAACAAGTAAGCATTGCTTCTCCCTCTCGCGTTAGAATGCAATATGCGAATTATTTAAAAGAGATTAGCGAATGGCATTCAAGGCTTGATGATAAGTATTAAAAGTTGTTTCAAAGTTGTTATTTAGTTCTTTTTAACTTATTTTAAACTTATTAAAAAGTTGCTTGTTTTTTCTTGACAAAATGCCTTTTTGGATGTATAATGTGAGCAACAACACATCAGAATGATGTGCTCTGTTATCGAAATGGGCTTATATTATAGTGTTTGCTTCAACGTAAGGCTTCTTTTACGTAGAGATGATGGGACTCATCGGCGCAGGTAACAACCCCATGGTTGGTATGACTGTTGCTGTTGCAGTTGCTATCGAAGAGGCTAGCAAATAATCTCCGATTATTTGCAATGAAATTTGCCTTACGGCAAATGAAATTCACTTTGTGAATGAAATGCTAAAGCATGAAATGCACCGCAAGCTACGGTTTGCGGTGCATTAATAGTTCTTATGGCAAATTTCATAAACGATGCCTTGGCATCATTTCAAGTATGAGCGAAGCGAATACATTTCATGACATTTATGTCATTTAATGCGCTTGCGCATTTCATTAAAAAGGAGAAAATATATGTCTAATAATATTCTGGTTGATTCTTCTATGGAATTTTCGGTTTTTATTGTCAATCTTTGCGATTCAATAAAAGGTAAGTCTGCGCTTACCAATCAGCTTTTAAGAAGCGCTACGAGCATTGGCGCAAACATCCACGAAGCAAATTACGCACAGAGTAAAGCGGATTTTGTTTCAAAATTGCAAATTTCATTAAAAGAATGTTATGAAAGTGAATATTGGTTAGAACTATTTTCTCGAACTAATATGATTTCTACAGAAGAATATGCAAAGGCGAAAAATGATTGCGGGAAAATTCGTCGAATGTTAATTGCCTCAATTAATACAACAAAAGAAAAATATAAAATATAAGTTATAATATATTTATGAGGGGAAGAAACTTTCTTATACCGATTTTCAAAAAAAATTAACCGTAATAGATTTGAAATAAATTTGATATAAATGCGCTCGACCATAATTTTAAAAGGTCGAGCGTTTGTTTTTACTCATTTATTTTCTACGAAATATAAAATTCCGACTCGACTATTTGGTTATCCTCGGCCATCCTTTCATAAAACGCTTGATATTCCTCGTCTGTGTTATTATGACGCAATATTATATCTTGATTTGGCGCTATCATAAACAAGTTATTAACGATTTTATAATCGCTTGGCATCGCTTGAAGTCCGCCTGCCTTGAATATCGGGGCGACCTTTACGTTATAAAAGGTATTATTACGCACAATTACGTCGCAAAGCGGACATTCGATTTGATAAATCAAAAGATGCGCCGAGCAATGCTTATTACCTCGGACCTCGTATCCCCAAGAATATCCCGTAGCTATGCAGACGTTATTTTCAAATACGCAATTTTGAAATCCCGTATTTTCAAGCCCTCCCGAGGACCATATCTCGAATGCTTGCTGACAGTTCCAAATCACGTTATTTCGGAACGTCATATTAACCCAGCCGCGCTTGACGTTATTTCCCTGCATTGTTATGGCAACGTCAAATGTGTTTGAAAATCTGCAATTTTCAACAAGAACGTCGGAGGAATCGGTCCAACATTCAAGTCCGTTTCCGTAGCGCACGCCGGGTCTGAAATGCGTTGTCAGCTCCGAGCCGCCAAGCTCGTGAAATTCGCAATTTCTTACCGTTGCGCCCTTTACCGTACCGCTGATACCGTGCGAGCCTGAGCCAATAAATATAATATTCTCGACCAAAATATTATCGGCAAACGGCATACAAATTATATTACACGCAAATTTAATATCGTTGGCAAGCATAGCGGGGTCTTGGGAGGATTTTACATAAACGTACTGCTTATCATTATAAAAATCCCACTGCTCCTCAAGCTTATCAAGCTCAAAATATTTTCTCGGCTTAATAGCTCCGTCGACCTTCATAAATCCGACGTTTGTATCAAGCTCGGTGACGTTACCGTAAAATTTATTTACATCCTTTAAATCAATCCTCCAAATTCCGTCACAAAAAAGCTCCCACGCATCATTTCGCGCCGTTTTATATTGGCTTACCGTAGGCTTTGTTCCCTCTCCGTATAAGGTATAAACAGTAAGCGTTTCTGTATTATTACCCTTTGGCGCGCGTATCTGCCCGAAAAAGGTATCGCCGCATTTTAGGCATACGGTATCCCCGCACTTAACCGAATCATTCATTTTTTTAACGGTCTGCCACGCCGTATCGGGTGTAAGTCCGTCATTTTTATCGCAACCGCTTGTCGAAATATAATATGTAGCCATAAAGCCTCCGATTTTATTTTTATTACACTAATATTAAACCACTAATCGGCCATAAAATCAATATATTTTCGAAATTTAATCCCGTTTTCAGTTTTTTTCTTTTAAATTATCAAAAAATAAATAGACAATAAAAACCGTAGCATACTCTATAATACAGCAAAAACGCGAGTTATTACTAATAAAAGTATTCAATAGTAATAACTTTTAATTTATCAGTAATAACTTTTGGTTTATTAGTAATAACTTTTGATTTATCAGAAATATTTATTTTTTCAAGTTATCAATTGTTTGTGGCACTACGCAATCAACCTACCGAGAGAATAAATCATCAACCGATATAAATAAGCTTTAAATATACCTTTTTACAAGCTAAAAAGGACACCTCATTTCGAGCGCTTTGCTCTTGTGAGGTGTCCATTATTTGTTTTAAATTCTTTTTACGGCAAATATTTTGGAAGCTTATCGTAAAGCGCTGACGTTCCGCCGTCGGTTTCGGAGAGCCATGCAACCGCTACGTTATGCTCAAAGTTAACGTAAAGATACTGTCCGCGCATACCGCCCTTACCGTAACCGTTATATCCTGAAGCAAGCTCGTAGCTATACTTAATAACCTGATTTACCCAATCCTGAGAAATTATACGCTTTCCGTTATAAGTTCCTCCGTCAAGATAAATTCTTCCAAGCTTAACCACGTCATCGGGCTTTAAGTAAAACTGTGTTGCGCCTATGGGATGTCCCTGAGGGCATTTTGTAATTCTGTAATCCTTATATCCCGCTATGTCGAAAAGGCGTGACTTAAGATATACGTCAAGCTTTTGTCCGCTTACCTTAGCGACTACTCTTGAAATAAGATAGTAAGCCGCATCGGTATATTTACGGTTTGCTATATTGCCGAAGTTTTCTATGGTTTTATCTCTTTCATAGGTACTGAGATTATAATTAAGAACAACCTTAAGAAAATCATCGTACTTATTCATTAAAGAGGGGTCGGCATCAATATCAAGAAGTCCACCCGCAGTAAATCCTGCTCTATGTCTTAGAACGTCATGAACCGTAACCTTAGACCACTTATTTGCATCTATACCGTATGCCTTTATTTCTTCTTTAAATATGCTACCTATTGTATCACGCATAGGATTAAGCTTACCCTCATCATAAAGCATACCGATTGCCGTAACGCAAAATACCTTTGAAACAGAATACGTATTTTGCGCGTTGGTATTTCGAATTGACGCTACCTTAATTCCGTCAGTGCCCGCAACCGCAATACTGTACGCCTTAGAGCCTGCCGCATTTTTAAGAGCGTTTAACAATGCGCTTGTATCTATATCGGTCTTTTCTATGGTTTGGGTTTGATCTGAAGGCTTAACCTGTGGCTTTTCAAATTTACTTGTAATATTTCCGTTAGCATTATTATATATTACAGCCCCATCCTTAGAGGATAATTTCTTTACCAACGCCGAAACGCCCACGTCTACACCGTCCTTTGATGCCGCATAAACGGCTATTGCGTTATCGGTTACATAAATCGAATAATAATCTGTTTTACCGTTTACAAGCTTTTTAGCCTCTTTGCTTGCGGTACGGTTAGTATTTCCAACAATTATTTCAGGAGTTCCGTCTGCCGCAGCCTTAGTATCAAGAACAAGTGCGTACTTACCCGAGCCTATGGTATAACTCTTATCAAGGCTTATCATCTTATCTTGAATCTTTAAAGCCTGCGCTTTGCAATCAGATGAATAAACTATGCGAAACGAGGGCGTACCCGAAAGCACTATGGTCTTGCCATCGGATGGCTTTACAGTTGCATTTGTTTTAGTGCCGTCGGTGCTTATATCCGAGCCTAATGCCGAATTTGAATCGGATTCGCTACCGTCAATAAGGTCCTCACTGCAGGCACAGGTTGTTAAAAGGGTTGCGCTTATTATAAGCAGGCATAAAAAACGTTTAAGGAAATTTTTGTGCTTCATTTTATTGCCTCTCTTTAAAAATTAAATATTTCTGTAACTGTATTTTATCACATTTTTTCATCAAAGTCAATCTTTTTTCGCTATCTTACCGTCAAATAAAATAAATTCAAGGCTTAAAAATTCCAAGCTATTGACTTATTCACTAAAATATTATATAATTATTTTATTAAATTAAGGAGCAAAAAAATGCACTACTATAAAATCAAACGCGCCTCGGAATCAGTTAACTGGTCCGAAATAGAGAGCCTTGAATTAACTTACAGATACCTCGATACGCCCAAAAATCTCCGAGCCTTTGCGCAGATATGCTACAATGAGAGCGGAATAAATCTGCATCTGTGGTCGGAAAACGATGACGTGAGAGCCGTCGAGCAAGATATTCTCGGCGCTCCTTATCAGGATAGCTGCCTTGAATTTTTCTTTTCACCTATGGAAAACGATATACGGTATTTTAATATCGAATTTAATTCAAATCTTTGTCTTTACCTCGGCATCGGCAGATGCTTAAGCGATCACACAAGACTCGTTCACCCCGAGGGCGCAAGACTTTTCTCGGCTAAGGCTTCGCTTACCGAAACGGGCTGGGAGCTTTTCTACACAGTTCCCTACTCTCTAATTTACAGATTTTTCCCCGATTTTAAGGCGGAAAGCGGAAAAACCGTCAAAGCAAACTGCTACAAGTGCGCAGACCTCACCACACCCGCAAATTATCTCTCGTGGAGTCCCGTCACAAAGGAAAATTTCACCTTTCATAAGCCCGAATGCTTTGGAATTATGGAGTTTGAATAATAATTAATGCAGTAATAAAGGCACACCGCGCAAAAAAACGTAAAGGTGCGCCTTTTTTTTCTTAAATATTAGTGTATTTTTCACCAAAAAGTAGGCTTTTAATTTATAATAAATGCCAAAATTTTCTAATATCACTTGTAAAAAGAAAAAATATGTGATATAATGACCTTGTATGGAGTCACCGATTAAGGATTTCATATATATTATAAGTAAATACAACTAAATTCGCACTCTAAAGACATATTTTACTGATTATTCGTATTATGTAAAACCGGAGGAAACACAATGAAAATGAAGCGATCACTGTCTGTTATTTTATCTTTACTGTTGACGTGCGTTATTCTCTTAACGTCATGCAACACAACTCGCCCCGAAAATCTTCCCATAATAGATGAAACCGAGGCTACTTCTCCCACCGTAGAGGCTACGGACGAGGTTAAAGAAGAAGTTAAGGAAGACGTCAAGGAAGAAGTCAAGGCAGAAGTTAAAGAAGAAACTAAAGAAGAAATCAAAGAGGAGGTCAAGGCAGAGCCCGAGGTAGAGCCCGAGCTTACCATCGACCCCAAGCCTGAGGAAGACGAGCTTTTTGAAGGCCCTATCGAAAAGATTTATCCCGATGAGGAGTTTTTTGGTGACGAAACCGATATTCCCGAGGTTACTCCCGAGGAAAATCCCGAGGATATTCCCGAGGATGACGAAGAAATCGACGAAACCGAAGACGAAACCGACGAGAACGTTGAGGCAGAGCTTGAAACCAAGGACGAGGCTCAAACCGAGGCAGGTCAGCTTAAGGATAACATTCCTGCCGCTAAGAGCTACACGGGTGTTATGCACTACCCTGCAACCAACGGCAAGGATATCACCTGCAACATAGATTTCGTAGTTGATTATAAAGCTCTTATAGACGGCAGCAACAAGACCTACTCAAAGGATCTCGCTAAGCTTTCTATCCTTTATGCATCCGACATTTATCAGGACCTCTACATACAGCTCAAATCAGGAGCAACGGGCGGAAGCGATGCCGCTACCAACCTCGGTAAGCTTTTAGGCTTGCAGAACGTAAAGTCCTATAAGATAAGCGCAAGCAGCTACTCTGTTGATAAAAACGATATAACCGAATTTTTCGTAGGTCACAAGAAAATCGTATATAAGGGCGTGCTTCGCGAGGTTATTATAGTTGCGGTACGCGGAACTAACGATACAAACGCAGAATGGTCGAGTAACTTTGACGTCGGCGCAGATACCGATGAATATTACAAGGCTATGGGTAAAAGCCATCCCGATTGGAAGAATAAGCAAAACCATAAGGGATTCGACGTTGCGGCAAACCGTGTTTACGCTAAGCTTGCTACCTATATCAGTCAGTATGTAGATGCAAACGCTCAGACGAGCATTCTCTTAACAGGTCACTCGAGAGGCGCGGCTATCGCAAATATCTTAGGTCAAATGTTTACCGACAATACGTCCTACAAGACCTACGGATACACCTTTGCCGCTCCCAATACAACCACCGCAAAGAATGCGGCTAATTACAAAAACATCTTTAATATCATAAATAAGGACGATATTATTCCCTACTTGCCTCTTAAGGAATGGGGATTTACGAATTACGGTGTTACAAAATCCGTTAGCGTAAGAGAGCTTTACAGCTATGAGCCCGGCTTCTTCGGCAAGGAAAAGGAGGGAGCGTTTAAGTGGTTTATCGGTGAAAGCTACAACGATGACGGCGGAACGAATAGAACACTCGCTTGCTTTGCGGCTCTTGCAACGTGCAGAGAGGACCTTTACAAGCTCGACACCACGTCACACGGTAAATTCTCTTATACAGGTCTTTTGGGTCTTAAGTACACCCAAAAGGAGGCTACCGCAAAATATAACGAAATAAAGACAAAGCTTAAGAACGAAAAGCTTCTTCAGTTCTGCGACATTTACGTTGTTAAGAGCGGTACAAAGTATTACGTTGAGGTTAATTACTGCCCCGCATTCTTTATGCAGATGCTCAGTAATATGACCACGGGCGTTGGCGACCTTCTCGGTTACACACTCGGAACTAAGTACAACGATGCAAAGCTTTCATTCATCGCATCAAGCGGTAAGGTCGGAGTCGGCGGTATGGAGCATCCTCATATGCAACCTACTTACTACCTCATAACGAGAAATAATTTCCTTACACTTGATCAGTTGAATAAGTAATCTAAAAAACGCACTCGGCAAAGGCAGGTGCCTTCCATAAAGCAGGTTACTACCTGCCGCAAAACAAAAGGAGTACGAGCAATTTGTTCGTACTCCTTTTTACAAGCCTTGCCTTGCAAGGTATAGTGTGTTATACTTTTTGGGGTGTACTGTCGGGTGGTGATAAGCCTCCCTTTACACAAGGGAGCCTTTGGTTTGTGCGCTCTGAAAGTCTGTCTGTTTTTACTGAGAAGCACTGCTTTTGTGGACATAAAAGCGAAGCCCCGCGCAAGGCGGGGCAAGGATAACTTATTTCGCATACTGATTTAATTTTTCGATGATTGAAATGAAACGAGGCTCCTGACGGATGCAATCATATCTCTTATTTTGCATTTTATCTAAGCTATAATAGCATTGCGTATGCTCTGTTAGTTCATGGAAATCCTTGCTTTTCTCAGGATAGATTTGAGTATCAACAAAGAAAGATGTGAAATGCTTACCGCGGTCCTTCTGATAAGATATATCGTAAGCTACAGCATGATAGCACATCTTTTCGAGAGAATCCATAGCATCCTCGGTTTTGCCAAGCGACATCTGGTAGGTAGAAATTATCCAATAATTGAAGGACAACTGGCTATGGTGGTACATGAGATTGTCGCCGTAGATCAAGAAATATAGTTGGTTTGAAACACAGAGCATTTCTATTTTATACTCCCAAGTAGACGGGTCATTTGGAAGATCTTCACTCAGCACAAGTGTCTGAATGGCACTGCCGAGCCCTGCTACCAGTTTATCGATTTCATCCTGAATATAGAATTTGGTTTTTCCGTCACCAATTCCGTTAGACAGTGCAATTTCACGGCAGTATTTCATGGGTACCAAACGATTCACCCAAGCGGTTGCTTTATCGGGTTGTTTGACTTTGCTATACAACAAGATAAGCGTATTCATCGCGTCGTAGCGTATATCATCGTCGTTACATTCGTTAGCTACCGATCTAAGCAGCGATTCTATCTCCTTGAAAAGCGCCTCATCGTGAGTTTCTTCCCATATAAAATATAAACAAACTGCAAGATTATCACGAATTTCATAATCGTTTGGATACCGAGCATATGCGTTTCTTGCGTATGCCACTCTATCTTCGACAGAACCAACTTCCCCAAGGCGTTCCATCTCTTTCTTAATATCAGAAAGTTCTTGTTCTCTTTCTGACAATTTGTATCCGAGAAGTTCGTCTGTACTTACGGAAAAGAAATCGGCAAGCGTAGGAAGCAGTTCAATGTCGGGATAGCCGCCCTCCGATTCCCAACGAGATATCGCTTGAGGCGTAACGCCTATAGCGGTGGCAAGGGTGTCCTGTGTGATATTATTTTCTTGGCGAAGTTTTTTTATAATCGCACCTATTTTAATGTTCATATCGTACCTCCAAAATAAATTTTGTAAGCTTACGATTTTATTATAGCATAATTTTTCTTTTTTTCAATTATCAATTTGTTGTTAAATAGATAAAGCAGCACTTTACATTCGTTAATGCAAAATACTGCTTTATCGTAGGTGCGCCAAAAGGTGCGTTTTTTATTGCAATATCAAAAAAAATATGGTATAATAAATTGAAAACGGATATGTGAGGTGATTTTATTGAAAAAAATAATCGCATTATTTTTAATTATATGCTTCTGCTTTACGGCAATTTCCTGCGCAAACGGCTCGTCGCACCAAGGAAGTCAAAGCGAAAATCCACACTGCTCACCGTCGAGCGTGGAGGGTCATAGCGACGTCGACGATGATAAGCTATGCGATGCTTGCAAGGGCTCGGTGGTTACAACCTTTGACTTTTACGCAATAAACGATCTTCACGGTAAATTTACCGACACAAGCAACACCGTCGGTGTTGAGGGCTTGACTACCTATCTTAAGACCTCGGCAGCGCTCGACGATAACCCGATATTTCTCTCCTCGGGAGATATGTGGCAGGGCGGCGGATACTCAAATATAACCAAGGGCGCTATTATCACCGAATGGATGAACTCGCTCGGATTTGCCTCTATGACTCTTGGAAATCACGAATTTGATTGGGGCGAGGACTATATAAGCGCAAACGCAAGCCTTGCAAAGTTTCCTATGCTTGCAATAAATATCTATGAGAAAAGCACAAATAAGCAGGTGGATTACGCTCAAAGCTCGGTAATCGTTGAATGTAACGGATTGCAGGTCGGAATTATAGGAGCGGCAGGCGACAATTATTCCTCTATTTCTTCCGATAAGGTCGAGGACGTCTACTTTAAAACAGGCTCTCAGCTTACCGCCTTAGTAAAAGCCGAATCGCAAAGGCTTCGCAACGAGGGCGCAGATATCATAGTTTATTCGCTTCACGACGGCTACGGACAAAGCACGTCGGACAAAACCATAGGAAATGCGGCTCTTTCGTCATACTACGACCTTTCCCTCTCCGACGGCTACGTCGACATAGTGTTTGAGGGTCATACGCACAGAAGCTATGCCGCGCGTGACTCGAAAAGCATTTATCATTTGCAAAACAGTGGCGACAACGGCGGAATTTCGCACGCAGAGCTTGAATACAACTTCGCTAACGGTAAGTACACGGTAAACACAGCCGAGCACGTTCCTGCGGCAAAATACCGCGACCTCGACGATGATAAGATTATAGCCGAGCTTCTCGACAAATACAAGGACGACGTAGCAAAGGCAGACACCGTTGTCGGTACGAACGATATTCAACGAGATAAGGATTCACTCCGCTCTATCGTTGCAAAGCTTTACTTTGAGGCAGGAAATGCACGTTGGGGCGATAAATACGACATCGCACTCGGCGGCGGATTTATGACAGTCCGCTCTCCGGGATATCTCCGCTCTGGCACTCTTACATACGCAGACCTTGAATCGGTTCTTCCCTTTGATAACAAAATAGTCCTTTGCTCGATAAAAGGTCGGGAGCTTTCCACGAAGTTCATCAATACCTCAAACTCAAACTATTTCGTCTATTGCGGCGAGTACGGTCAATCTATAAAAAATAACATCAACTACAACGAAACCTACTATGTAATAGTCGATACCTACACAGCCCTCTATGCGCCGAATAAACTAACGGTTATCGAGGAATACGATTCCAACACTTTCGCGCGCGATCTCCTTGCAGAGCATATAAAGGCGGGAAATTTGACGGTAAAATAAATTTTATAATATAGAAAACGCACCCAAAGCGGACTTCTCATAAGGAAGTTGGTAATTTCTTGTAGGAACAGGCGTCCTCGACTGTCCGTTTGCATAAAATTTGATACGCAGAAAGTAAAGAAATAGCCCCGACAGATTCAAGCCTGTCGGGGTTAACTTTTATTTCATAGTGGTTGATACTTTGATTTCGGAAACTCCATTGGCAGTCATAACAAACAGTAACGCCTCCGTGTTTTTCGGATTAAGTGAGCAAAGCAACTTTCTGAAATCAAATGAAGGAATATCAATACATTTATCAGCCTGCCACATGCACAAAACATAGCAGATTTCGGTGTCGTTGACATTTTTTATTCCTTCGAGAAAAGTGGTTTCGTCAGCCTTTTCTTTGGACAATGCGTTTTTAATGAGTGTACTGTATTCATTTTCCTTTGCAGAAAGCAAAACCACCGCCTGCACATATTGACCTGTTTCTGCCTTAGAAAGTTCTGCTTCTGCTGTTTTCTTCATCTGTTCAAACACAGCCATGTCAACGGTGAGTTTTGTTTTTAATTCAAATAATGTCTGCATATGTTTCTCCTTTTATCGCCAGTTTCGCCTTTGTAATACGAAGAACCTAAACATCCTTATGAGAACCTGCCCAATCCGAGTGCGTTTTTTTGTTTAATACCTATTATTTCCGTTATTATAATTACCGCTATTATAATTAGTATTATAGCCGCCATTATTGCCGTTACCGTTATTATTACCGTTGCCGCTGTTGCCACCGTTTCCACCGTTATTTTTACGGCTCTTAAGCGCGCGAACAATCATAAATATTGCAACGCCCATAATCACGAGCAAGACTAACACGATTAAAATATCAAACACAGGAAGCGTCTTACCAAAGACGTTTTCCATCGAGTCAACCACGATAACCGTAGGAATATCGGTCTTTTCGGTAAACGCCTTTAAAGCATCGTTAACGGTTTCCTCTGTAAGCTTAAGCGTTGAGTAATTGGTAAGATGCGACGTCGGGGGATTAATATTCTCCTTTTCGGTACGGAAGGAGGAAACCAATCCGAGCGAATCGATGTGATCTCCCATCTTATCCATTATATTCGCAAGGTTTGAATCGAGCGAATATGCATAATACTCATCATTTATCGAGCTGCGAACAACGTACTCATACATTGTACCCTCGCCGCCAAACATATAATTTATACTGTTATGAATATTATCGCCCACCCAAGCAATCGTATAATATCCGTCGGATTCCTCGTTAACAAGGAAAATCAGCAAAAGATTGTTTTCATAATTCGGATAGGACGAAAATTCCTTCGCATACTGCTCGTCGGCATACTGTTGGAATACCTGCTCGTCATAATAAACACTGCCGCCGCTTGCGACGTTTGAAATCGCAGAGCCTACCGCGCTAACAAGCAAAACTCCTACAACCAATAAAATAATAATAGGCAGCATAAGCATTCCAAGCAATCCGCCAAGGCAACCGCCGCCACCTCCGTAATAATAAGGACGGTGATACCAGCCGCCGCCAAAGCCGCGATGATGGTGATGACCTCCAAATCCACCGCCGCCAAAGCCACCGCCGCCGCTAAATCCTCCTCCGCGTGAGCCTCCGCCAAAGCCGCCTCCGCGTGATCCACCTCCGGGTCCGGGCATAATATATCCTCTCTTTCATTTTTATTTTATACTATATTATACTACGCAATTCTTTATTTTTCAAGAGTAATTATTAAACAATTTGTAAATCAGCAACAAAAAATCGGGGAAGCCTCAAAAAGCCTCCCCGAAAAATATTCAATTAATCCTCTTTTTTCTTAACGATTGCCGCAATACCGAAAATTCCGACAACGCATATCGACGAAATAGCAACGCTCGAGGCGCAACCGTCACCGACTACCGTAACCGAATCGTCATCACCGTCACCGTCATCATTATTACCGTTATTCTCCTCGGTAGGCTTAACAACCGACTCGGAATCGGTGGGCACGCTCGTTTCGGGAGCATTAGTTTCAGGAGCATTAGTTTCAGGCTCGTTAGTTTCAGGCTCAGAGGGAGTCTGTCCCGAGCTTTCGCCCTCGTTTTCGTTAGAGCCACCGCCCTGCTCCTCGTTATTCGCTCTTGAAGCGCTTGTAGGAGTAGTCATACCGTCGGGAATTTCCTCGTCAAAGAGCAACCACGCATATTCGGGATAGTCGATAAATACGTTTCTGTTGCCTTGAAGCACCTCTACAACGTCATTTCTACCCATTTCCCAATCGTCAACGGGGTCAAGCTCGCACCATTCTAAAAGCACCTCAACGCTCTGGAAAACGTTGGTTATTTTGCTACATTCGGTGATTTCTCCACCGTAGCGAGCAAAAACGTAAAGACAAATTCTCGCAACGTCACCCTTGACGTTATCAAGAGGCTCAAAATAATCGTCCTTGGACTCGCCGCCAACCATTCCCGACACGATGCTCGTTCCCGTAACGGGAGAGCCGCCCTCGACGTTGCCGTAGAGCTTGTTACCTCTTTTGCCATTCAAGGAATAATCTGCAGGGCGAACGTGATGAAGGTCTGCGCCCGCGCCGCTCGTTTTAAAGCCGCCCAAGCTTTGAGGCCAAACATGCTCACGGTTCCAACCTACAGAGCCGCTACCCGCCCACTCGTCTTGAGTAACCGCTACCGAGGAATAGAGCAAGACGATTTTTTTGTCATCACCCTGACTGTCGGTATACATAGGAAGATCTCTGCAATCGGCATAGGAGGTCGAATGTGTGTGCGTATCCTTCATAAATCCACGAAGCGACGTAAGAAGCTCCGCCGAATTTTTTTCGGAAAGCGTTTCATAATCATATCCCGCAGTGTAGTAAGACTCCGCCATATCGCTAAGCGAGTCGCAAAGTGAGTGTCTTATACCCGTATTGCAGATGCTCGGAGGGCTCGTTGCCGAGATATTGAAGCAAAATGCCGATAAAAATATCGCTATTACGATTAAAAGAGATATAGATTTTGTCAAAATCTTCATTTTGATCTCCTTAATTTTTTAATTTAATTACTTAAGGAATGCGTGGAGAGTGTCGCCCATAGGCCAAGTTTCATCGTTGGGGTCGTAGGAATGCCAAGCAGCCGCTACGTTCTTCTCAAGATTGATGTAGAGATACTGACCTCTCATACCGCCCTTAGCGTAGCCCTCGCCCGATCTGTTAAGCTCGTAGCCCTTTTCAAGAACTAAATCAACCCATTCCTTGGAAATTATCTGAGTTTCACCGTATTTACCGCCGTCAAGGTAGATTCTTCCAAGCTTAACAACGTCCTCGCTTCTGATGTAGAGTCCCGTTGCACCGATAGGATAGCCCTGAGGACAGGTTGCAAATGCAAACTCGCGGCAGTTAGTCTTGTTGAAAAGACGCTTAGCAAGGAAAATATCAAGATTTTCACCGCTTATCTTGGATACAACTCTTGAAATAAGATAGTATGCCGCATCAGTGTATCTGCTTGTCTTTTTGCCGTCAAGCTCCGCCTTAAGAACTAACTCAAGATAGTCCTGACTTGCCCACTTGGTTGCGTCCTGAGCGTCAATGTCAAGAAGTCCGCCAACCTTGAAGCCTGCCTTGTGCTTCATAACGTCGTGAATTGTAATATCTGCCCACTTAGCCTCGTCAATTCCGTAAGCGGCAATTTCGTCGGCAAATATATCACCGATAGTGTCGGTAACCTGAATTTTGCCCTCATCGTAGAGCATACCAATAGCAGTTACACAGTAAGCCTTTGTAACAGAATAGCAGTTCTGGCAGGGGTTGCCCGCATTAATAGTAGAGGTGCTGATTCCGTCAGCGGTTGAAACGGCAATACTGATAACAGGAAGCTGCTTCGACTTAGCGGTATTTGTGAGAGCCTCAATAAGAGTGCTACCCTTGATAGCGTTCGACTCAAAGGGCTTTTCGTAGTTGCCGAGAGCGTTGTTGTAGATAACGATATCGCTCTTTCTCTTAAACTTAGTCACAAGCTCCTTAACGCCTGCTTCAACGCCCGCAGGGGTTTCGGAATAAACCGAAATAGCGTTAGAGGTAACGAAAATAACGTAGGTGTCCTCCTTGGTTACAAGAGCCTTAGCCTCTGCGGAGATAGGACGGTTAGTCTTGCCGATAACGATTTCGGGAGTGCCGTCCTCTGCTTTAGCAGTGTCCTCAACCAACTCATATTTACCCGAGCCAACGGTATAGCTCTTGTCAAGACCGATTATCTTGTCTTGAACCTTAAGAGCATAGGATCTGTTACCCTCAGAGTAGACAATTCTGTAAGGCTTGTCGCCCGAGATTTGAATATCGGTGTCAGCCAAGGGAGCTTTAGTAGCCTCGGTAGCCTCGGTTTCCTCAGTGTCGGTAGGCTTTTCGGTTTCACCGTTGCTCGAATCCCCGCAAGCGCATGCTAAGATAAGCATAGCAAGGATAAGAAGCAAGGAAAGAAATCTTTTCGAATAGGTAATGAATTTCATTTTTAATGCCTCGCATTCTGAATTTTTTATACAAGGATATTTTAACACAAATATAACGGAATGTCAAGAAGAAAATAGTAATAGAGGCGATATAAGCAAACAAGCATAATTTTGATTCAGTAGCCGAGTGCCTATGTGGGATGAGGTGTCCTTGTGCTTTTTTAACTCTCCGCCATCGCATCAAAAAAAGCGGCGAAATCGCCGCTTTATTATTAAGTTATAACTTGCTCTACTTTTAAACTAACGTTAAAGGTTATCTCAAAATCTTCGGGATTTTTGAGCATCGCCTCGCCAATCTGTCCATCGTATTCAGGATTTTGATACTTCGCAGTTGAATTAGCATTATTCTTTTTGCGGTAGTCTGAGTTCGAATCATAGGGCCAACACCATTGAATCGCATACACTCTTTTCATAGGCGTACCATTAGTTATTGTAGGGCTATCGAAAATCGTATTAAGATTGCCTGCATAATCAAGGCCGTGTTTTTCGTTATCATTAAGCCACTCTTGAATATACTTAAAAGTTTGAAATGCATAAATTCGATTAGCCTTATCAAGATCAACAATACCCACATATTCAGTATCGCTAATCTTATTTCTATCTCCAATAGTAAAATCCATAATCTTATCGTCAGCATTTGTAGGAATTGATGCTTTAATCGTGCCGTCGGGATTAAGGTCATAAGCCACAAGATAGAAGATTATCGGGAAATATTCAACCTTTTTACCCTCTGAGTCACGGATAGTTGTATATCCGTTGCCAATCGTTGCGGTGCCGCTAAAGTCGATTTTGTAATCAACCTCGGGATTTGTCGCCTTAACGTAGAAATACGCAATATTACCCGTCGTTCCGGGAGCAAAAACCTTTGCATTTGTGGTAGTTGCCTTGACTGCTACAGAATTATCACTTTTTTTATATTCAGCGGCAAGATTGCTATTTGCAGTCACCGTAATACCCCACTTTTTAAAGGCTACCGATTGAAAATCCGCCGACTTTTGCACGACGTACTTTGCAAAGATTCCCGAAAGAATAGAGGTAGATAAAAGCACTAAGCAAAGAAGTGCGGATATTATACGCATCATTGTTTTATTTAATTTTTGCATAATTCACACTCCTTTTCTTAAGATTAACAATTAATATTTTTTATTCTATAACTGGAACAGGACTTTCGTAGTCGCTATCGACCTGCTCAACCTTTACGTTCAAAATTATCTGTACGGTAGGTTGTGGATTTGCATTAGTTGCAGCTGTATCAAGTACATTATACAATTCTTCAAGATCTCCTGTTCCTCTATCTTCCCATTTCAAGTGAAAATTAAATTGATTAACCGTTTTATTATCATTTAAGGAATAAAATACTATATTTTCACCCGCATCAAATGTTTTTTCCACCCATCCGTAAGTATCCTCCCAATTTCGATTGGTTGAACAAGCTTTAAGATCATAATCCCACTCAATAGTGCCACAACCCCAATTAACTTGAAAATTGCAATGAGATGCATTCCACGTTTGAACAAATGGCTTAATCACTTTTTGTGAATTTACATCATATGCAGTATAGTAAAGACCTATAGGTACACCATAAAAATCGTCAAGGCAATCATTAGGAACAATTGCCTCAAAAGCGGCTTGATTGAACACAACTTTAGGCTCGATAACGACCTTTAGGTCAACTCCAGCCGTACCGCTTATATTAATCTTAACCGCATCCATAATACTCTCACCCGGCGCCATTTTTAAGCCTGTGATAGTTACGGAATGAGTTGTTTCTTTGTCATCCTTAGCCGTTACAACTGTCGCGCCTGCGTCTTCAAGCGCATCTTCGTCGACAGTCATAGTAAGCGTTGCGCCGAAGGCTTTAAGCGATGCAGTCGCCTTACCTTTATTGTTTATCGCGAACTTAGCGAAAATGCCCGACACAACGCTCGTCGAAATCAAGACAAGGCAGAGCAATATCGACACTGTCGCCATAAGTATTTTATTGACTTTTCTCATATTGCTCTCCTTTACAAAATTTATTTATTAAAATCCTTGCTGCAAGGTCACTGTATAAGTCACCGTAATAGTAGCATTCCTTGCCTGAAGATAGGTCTGTATCCTATGTGCCTCAGCCTCGTTTTCAGGATCTTGACCATCAGGAGCATTGAGCGGTCCATCAAGATAACAGTTAAATCCAAAGCTGAGATAGTTAAATTTAAGTGCGGTTGAATCGTTATCCCAAATCCTTGACGTAATCTCAGATTCATTACCGCTAAAAGCAAGTGCTGAAAATTTACTTCTTATTCCTTGACCAATTGCATTTGCTTGGGAAGAAGCATCACCAACCACACTCCACGGACTAAGAACCTCAACCGAAGTAGCATTATCCGCATTTTTTGCGGTAAATCCTATAGGCATATAATTTTTTTCTCCGGTAATATCGGGAAGATTCGCATCTGTCCCAACCGAACAATTAGTCATTGCAACGTTTACTTTAAGCTTAAAATCGACCTTTGGAACATTCGGAGTGTCTGCGACTTGGAATATAACCACGTCGTCAATAGAGTCACCCGGAGCTAATTGGAGATTTTTAACCTCTACTGAAACAGTATTCTGTGCATGATTTTCCGTAGTGTTTACCGTTACTCCATCAGGTAACTCGGTTCTATGGCTCACGCTAAGAGTAACGCCAAACGCCTCGAGAGAAACGATTGATTGACCTTTTTTCGTTACAACGTACTTTGCGAAAATACCCGAAACAACGCTCGTTGAAATTAAGACAAGGCAGAGCAATATCGATATTGTCGCCATTAATATTTTATTGACTTTTCTCATAATGCTCTCCTTTTCTTAGATTTTTAAATTAAATTAATCAATTACTTGCTCGATAGATACGGTATATGTCGCCGAAAACGTAGGCGCAGGGGTTTTGTTTGCAAAATAGGTCTGCATTGCGTCAGCTTCTGAAGCATTTTTGGGATGAACACCTTCTTTATAATTACCAGTCTTATACACCGCATAGCCAAAAGAAAGATAATCAACAGACAAGCTCTCAGTATTTGAACTATCCCATATAATAGCTTCGATACTATTATCCGTAGTATCATTATCACTAAAATCTGTATCTTTAGCTTTTACCGCATTAACAAAACTAACCTCAAGCAAATCGTCACTTGTAGGATTTCTCCAATAATTTAGCACATTATTTATGTTAGTACCATTAGTACTCGCACAAAAAGCGAATGGGAGATAATTGCCACCGGTTGTAATTGTATAGTTCGAATCAAGAACTGTATTAGCAGGGATGTTAAAATTACTAACACCGCTAAAATCAACCGTAATCTTAAGTTTAACCTTGGGAACGTTTGGCGTGCCATCAAGTTCGAACACAATCAACTCATTATAATCTATCGCTTTTTCCCGCGGAATCATCTTAACATTATCAACAGTTACGCTAACGGTATTATCGCCAATCGTAGTAGGTGTAATAGTACCACCGCTATTTTCCTCACCGCATTTCACCTCTAAGGTAATTCCGAACGCCTTAAGGGACACGGTTGCGTCGCCGCTTTTGGTTATGACGAACTTCGCATAGATGCCCGACACAACGCTCGTCGAAATCAAGACAAGGCAGAGCAATATCGACACTGTCGCCATTAACATTTTATTGACTTTTCTCATATTGCTCTCTCCTTTTCTTGGGATTTTTTAATTAGAAATTAGGTGGTAACTACCTGCTCTAAAGATACAGTGTAGGTTACTGTCAACTTTGCATTAGAATTTGTCGAAAGGTAGGTTTGAACCGCATCTGCTTGTGTAGTAGAAAAATTAGAAATATTTGTAGTAGTTTCTTTACCATAGCAGTAAAATCCAAAGCCAAGATATGTAATGCCAAGTTCGGTTGTAGAAGGAGTCGCCGTAGTATCCCAAATAACCTCCTCCACAACATTATTAGTAACTTTGTCGATATTAGTGAAATTTGTCTTTATTCCACTAGCAACACTATTTTCGATTGCTGTAGAATTGCTCCAAGCGGATAGAATAGTCTTCGCTGTAGCTGTTTCTGATTTGCTAATATTTGCTTTAAAACCTATCGGTATATAAGTTCCGTTTGTAATTCCAGCAACGTTAGAAGTAGTTACATTAAAATTATTTTCACCAGATACATCAACGGTTATTTTTAGATTAACCTTATCAACGTTAGGCTTGCTGCCTGCTCCATCCGCAGAAATTGTAAATTTAACAGCTTCATCAATACTTTGTCCGGGAAGCAATGATAAGTTAGAAACCGTAACTTTTAAGCCGTTTGAAGAAGGAGTTGCAGAAACACCACTTGGTAAATCTTTTCCCCCTGATGCGGTTAATACAAGACCGAAAGCCTTAAGCGAAACCGTAGTTTCTGCCGACTTGGTGACAACGTACTTTGCGAAGATGCCCGAAACAACGCTTGTTGAAGCGAGGACGAGTGTGAGCAATATCGCCACTGTCATCATTAAAATTTTGTTGAATTTCTTCATTTTATTATTCATATTGCGCTCCTTAAATGTTTTTTATTAATTGTATCGCAAATTTTTTTCTTAGTTGTTTACGACACCTGCACGATTGAAAAGGTGTAGGTGAATTTAATATCGGAAAGTTCGTCCTTTTCCGATAAATAGGTTGCAGCTGCATCAACCTCAGCCGCAGTTAATTCAGGATTTGAAGTCTTTTTATAACTATCAGGCCAGAAAAATCCCAAATAAAAATCATTTACCATACCAGTTATTTCATTACCCGCATAATAGGATTCACTATGGTAGGAATTACCGTTATCGTCAGTCGGTGCCGGCTTACTTGTAGAATACTTTGCATCAAACAGCTCGTTGGCAGTATTTCTAATAATTGCGTCTTCTATTTCATTACTATCCTTATTGTGCCAAGGATAACAAACGTCTTCTGAGCTACCATTGGGCTTTTTAATAGTAAATCCTAACGGCATAAAATATGTATCCTCTTGAATATCCGCAACCATTGAAGCAGGAATTTTATAGTCATCTTCGTCATATTCAAATTGACACGTTATTTTTAATGCTACGTTAACGCTTGGTTTTCCTGTAACCTCAACGTGTAAAGCTTCGTCAAAGCCTTCGCCCTGTGCAAGTTGAATGCCCGAAAAGGTCATACTTACCGAGTCACCTTTTTTTATCGCCTTTGTTTTGTCTTCGTAACTTGCCAATTGAACACTTGATAACTTAATCTCCACTCCAAACCGTTCGAGCTTAACTGTTGTTTCCGCCTTTTTTGTGATTGCAAATCTTGCGAAAACGCCCGAAACTATGCTCGTCGAAATCAAGACAAGGCAGAGCAATACCGCTACCGTTGCCATAAGTATTTTATTAGCTCTGCGCATATTGCTCTCTCCTTTGCTCGAAATTTATATTGTCGTTAAATTATGCTTGCTGTACAGTGATTTTGTATGTGATGGTGAAAGATGCGCCACCCTGATGATTAGAGATAAAAGTGCTTATTTCGTCATCATTATCTACCCAAACAAATCCAAGATCGATATTAGACAAATTTACTTTAGCTTTTTCTGCAATCGTACCGTGAACTTCCTTTCCGCCATTTTCGCCAACTCGCGGATTATTAGTAGAAACAGCAGTTATTCCTGTGGAACTGACAAATGTACTTTTTATCTTATCTGCAATAGCAGTTTCAGAATTAGTTGCCAAAACATCATTACCACTTCCGGTATTGCTTTCCACACCTGCAGTGTTAGTTTTAGCACCCGCAACGTAAAATTCTATAGGATTATAAACTTTCGATGTGTTATAACCATCAAAATTAGCACTCGAAAGCGTAAAAGCTGCATCATTACAAGTTATATCAACAGTGATTATAACGTTTGCCGCTACATTAGCATCACCGGTAATAGAAGCCTTCATTGCATTCTTATAGGTTTCGTCACCGGGCTTTAATGTTACATCAGTAAATTTAATTGATACCGAATCACCTTTTTGTTTTGATTCAGCCGTATCTTTTGTAAGAATGGGATTGCCTTCTTTGGTATCAGACTCAAGCGTTACAGTGAGTCCAAACGTTTGAAGCGTCGCCTTTACCTGTGCCGACTTTGCAACAACGTACTTTGCGAGGGTTGTAGAAACTATGCTACTCGTTAAAAGAACGAGGCTGAGCAAAATTGCTACGATCATTGTTAATCTTTTTGTGAATTTTTTCATAATGTTTTTTCCCTTCAATAAAATATATTTAAATTTTAATTGGAACCTTGATTTGTTTCGCCCGTTATCTGTTCAACGGAAATTTTGTAGGTTATCGTGAAGCTCGGCTTTTTGTTTGAAATCCATGTGCCTATTTCGTCATAGCAATCGGAGTGGTTTTTGTTATAGTCCTTTTGCCAATCAAAGCCGAATAAAATATCCTCATCTCCAATTGGTACGCCTTTATTGAACTTTATCATTCCGACCTTTGCCGATATTGCCGCTCCTATTTCTTGTGCGGTCTTTTGGCTATACGGTGAAACTGCATCTGCACCGTTAACGTAAAATCCCATCGGAACGTAGGGCATTTCGGTTACGGTTTCCGCTTCATTCTCAAAAAGGCTCGGAAATGCTTGTCTTGTTATCTGGAATGCATTGTCGAACGCATTTTCTTCGTTTGCAACCGTTACTTCAACCTTAAGCTCTGCATCTGCGGTTGGTTTTCCTCTAATTTGGAACTTCAACGCATCCGCAAAATTATCTCCCGGGTGCATTAGCAGATTTGATACCGTAAGATTTCCACTTCCATCAAACCGGATATCATTTTCACCCACTGCATCTATAAGCCCCTCGCTTGGAATTATATCTATCGTAACTCCAAAGCTTTCGAATGAGAACATCATTAAAACCTGCTTTGAAATCGTATATTTTGCGAATATTCCCGAAACGACGCTCGTTGTCATCAAGACAAGGCAAAGCAATATCAGAACTATCGCCATCAGTATTCTATTGGCTTTTCGTTGCCGCATATTACCCACTCCTTTTCTTGAAATTCAAATCATTTACGTCTGTCGGAAATCAGTTAATTTTATTTTTTATCTCGATTATCTTACTTGCTCTATTATAATCGTAAAATTAAGACCAAACTTGCCATCTGCGCACTGTTCGAGCAAATACTGACCGATTTCGTTATAATCGTTGTCCGTATTGTCATCATAAGTGGCAGGCCAATCCAAGCCGAAAACCAATTCGTTAACGGTGGTATTCGTTTTGCCTACGTTAAAGAGTATCGGCTCGTTAGGTGCGAAAATCTTTTCTACACATGCCGTTTCGACTGTAAAGTCGAGCTTACCCGCAATTCCGTTATTAATAGCCGTTTGAGCATTATTAACCAATTCATCAGCGCTTGTACCCGAAAACCACGGTCCACCGACGAAGGAATCTTCAAGATTTTTTACACCGTCATTATTACCCATCATTTTAATACCCATAGGTACATAATGCGTGTCGCCTTTTGCTAAGCCGCCGTTATACACTATGCCGATAACAAGCTTAACCTTAAGTCTTACCTCTGACGTGCCCGAAAACTTTATTTTCAACGCCTCGGGGTAGCTTTTGCCTGCGCCCATTCCAAGAGCTTCATCTTGCTTGAATTGAATTACGCTTAGATTACTATAATCCGCACTTTCAAGCTTGCCCTTTACATCATCGCTGAGAGTTATATCGATTTTTGCTCCCCATTTCGCTACTCTTGCGCTTGCCGACGATTCTGCGGTAGTGGTATATTTTGCAAGCGTTCCCGAAATGGCAGAGGTTGTGAGGAGAACTAAGCAGAGCAATACCGAAACGGTCATCATCATTATTTTATTAGCCTTTGGCATACCGCTCCCTCCTTTTACCCTCAAAATGATATACTTATACATATGCATTATATCACACCTTTTATTAAAAATCAATAGTTTTCATATATTTTTTTAGATTTTTAAGCCATTTTTTACTAATTTTCATTAAATTGACGTTTTTCAAATACCGTTTGGTATTAAAAAAAGAGCAGAAAAACAAATTTCCACTCTTTTACATTTCTTAATTAAGCTGAACAATTTCGAACGCCATATTAACGCTTATATCGAACTTGCTCTCGTTATTCAACACCGCCTCGCAAAGCGCAGTATCAAGGTAGTTCGTTTGATAGCTATCTTTAGCAGGCTCGTAAATCCATTCCCAATCAAGCGTATAAACTCGGTTAAACTTAACGCCTCCCGTGGGTGGGTTATCGTTTACGTCGAGTCCGCTATCGATTGCCTCGTTTACCTTGGTAACCAAATCAGCTAAATCGTTGCACGACGTAACGCCTGAAATGTTGCTCTTTATTGCATAGGATGCCGACCTTACATGCGTTTTCGTACCCGTTTCGCTCAAATCGTAAATTCTGACGCTTATAATCAAAGGAAAATACTCAACAGGCAAGCCGTCCTCGCCTCGAACAAGTCTTGAGGATGCATAAAAGCCCTCTCCGACGGTAAAGCCCTTTACCGTTTTTCCTCCGACGGTTTCTTCCTTGCCGTCTATATTGATTTTATAAGCAACCTCGGGCGCGCCCTCGGTCTTAAAATAAGCAAAGCTTCCGTGAGTTCCGGGTATCAAGGAATTATCCTGATTTTTTGCCTTAAGATATATGTAATCGCCGCCGTCGGTAATCGTGTGAACGAGGTCACTTCCCGCATTTATGTCGATTCCCCATTTTGCGACTCTCGCGAGCGCTCTTGAAGAAGCCACCGAAACGTATTTCGTAAGCGTTCCCGAAAGAACGGCAACCGCACTAAGAGATATACAAAGCATTATTGAAAGAATTATTATAGTTATCTTATGGATTTTTTGCATATTTACCTCCACTTAACAAAGAGATATGCCGAATTTAAGCATATTATTAAATTCATTATAGCATATTTTTTTATAAAAATCAATAATTAATAAATAAAATATTGCTTAATTTGCTCGTTATACCTCTTATGCGCTTCCTTTTGCTCCTCGATAAAGCGCTCGGCATTAAATCCGTCCTTCAAAAACTCGTCATTTCCAAGAAGATAGCACAAAAATTCCTCGCGCAGATTAAGCTCGCTATGCGTTTTTCTTATATAATCGAGCATTAAGAGTCCGAGCGAAAAGGGCTCAAAGGCGTCGGGGTCGGTTATATGTATCTGCAAGCCTCGGCAAAGCTCGCCACGGTGCTTTGAAAAGGTAGGCGTAAAATAGCACTCTCTTAGCTTAAAGCCGCAAAGTCCAAGGCTTTCGATATATTTTATTACCTCGTCGGCACGCAAAAAGGGTGCGCCTATCATTTCAAAGGGCTTTGTCGTTCCTCTGCCCTCCGACATATTCGTTCCCTCAAGTAAAACCGTTCCTATATAAGCGAGTGCCGACTCATAGCTCGGTAAATTTGGCGAGGGTAAAATCCAATCAAGCCCAAGCGTGCGGAAATCGTCGCCTCGGCCTAAATCCTTGCATGGAATTACCTCAAGGTCACAGCCGATGCCCTCTGCTTCGTTTACGAATTTTGCAAATTCTCCGACGGTGAGCGCATATCTTGCAGGGATGTTATATTTTCCGACGCCCGAGGTGAATTTTTTATCTAAAATTGCGCCCTCGACCTTAGTAAGACCGAGCGGATTGTATCTATCAAGCACTACAACCTTTTTTTGATAGCGTGCCGCTGCCTCCATTGCCTCGGTGAGCGTATAAATATATGTATAAAACCTTGCTCCAACGTCCTGAATATCGTAAGCAATAACGTCAACGCCCGAGAAAATCTCCTCGGTCGCCTTATTTTGATAAAGCGAGTAAGCGGTTAGCCCTGTTTTTTCGTCGACGTAGCTATCGACCTTGCCCCCCGCTTGAATATCGCCTCGGACTCCATGCTCGGGAGAGTAAAGCGCGCAAAGGCGGTAGCTTTCGGCAAGCATATCAATCGTTGCGCGAAAACCTTGATTTATTCCCGTCGGGTTGGTTATTAAACCGATTTTCTTGCCCGAAAAGGCTCTGTCTATAAGCTCCTTTTGCTCGTTTCCGTGTAAATATGACATTTTTTCTTCCTTTTATTATATATATATTATATTTAGACGCTAAAAATCATTCAAGCTCAAAGCCATCATCAATTTGAAAGCGCAAAAGCTTTTTCGTGCGTGGGTGCGGAAATGCAAGCTCGATTGCGCAAAGGTAAAGGCGATTTCCGTACTCTGCTGGCGCTCCATAGCGACGGTCGCCGCAAAGCGCGTGTCCTCTTGAGGAAAATTGAACTCGAATTTGGTGCGTGCGCCCTGTATGTAGCCTTACCGAGAGCAGTGTTCTGTCGGTAAAGCGCTTTATAACCGTATAATCGAGCAACGCCTCCTTAACTCCGCCTCGCTTGCGGTCGACAACGTAGGACTTTGAGCGCTTGCGGTCATAAAAAAGCAGGTCACGGAGCGTGTCGGAGTCCTTTTCAAAATTTCCAACACAAAGCGCGTGATAAATTTTCTCAATTTCTCGGTTTTGCAAGGATAAAGAGAGCGCCGCCGCAGATTTTGCATTTAAGGCGTAAACGATAATCCCCGTGGTTTCCTTGTCGAGTCGGTGAACGGTTAAAGGGGTAAAGTCGCCTGCGCCTACCTCCTTAAGCTTGCGCGCAAGGAGCGAGGGTAAGGAGTTATCCCCCGCCTCCTCGCAAACAACGCCCGCAGGCTTTACGCATACGGCAACGTCGGTGTCGTAATAAAGTAAATTAAGCATAGTATCCTATCCCGTTTTATTAATTGTTCAAGATAAATCCCGTAGTAGTAACGTAAGCGTTCTGCTCGCCGCTTTCGTCGGTAATCGTAATCTTATAAAAGCAGGTGCTTCGTCCGCTCTTTATACACTCCGCCTCGGCATATATCGTGTCGCCCTCGATTGGCGAGAGAAAGGCTATCTGCGAGGTCTGCGTAACGGTAGGACGCTGCTTAAAATTCGAAGCAATCGCAAAAGCGTAGTCGGCAAGCGTAAAATATACTCCGCCCATAACGTGTCCGAGCGCATTGTTATGCTCTTTTCTTAATTTTAAGGCAACCTTAGAATATCCTACGTCGGCGGCGAGAATTTCTATACCCGTAAGCTGTGACGCATAATAATCGTTGCCAAATATCTTTTTTGCCTCGGCCAAAAGCTCATTATTTTCCATAATATATCAAGAAAGCTCCTTGTTTTTTAATAGTATAACCATTATAACACAAAATATTTGAAAATGCAAACGCTATCAAAAATATTTAAAAAAGCCCGTCGCGTGACAGGCTTATAGTATAATTTTTAATCCTTAAGCTCGTAAAGCTTGGTGCTATATATCGCAACAACCTTTTCCTTTCTTTTCTTTATAACAACGAGATAAAACTCATCGCCGTTTGAGAAAAGCTCAAAAAGCGAGCCTCTGTAAACCTGCCTATCGTGATCTCTAAAATAGATAACCTTGACAGTCGCAAAGCGTCTGTTTGGCATACGGTCTGCCTCCTCGCTAAAGCGCACCGCTCTGTCGATAACAACAGTAACGCCCTCACGCTTTATCGTTTGCATAAGTCTTACGTTATAAAAAATCAAGCAAATAAAGACTATATGTACGCAAAAGCAACAAAGAAGCATCAATATTCCCCAAAAAATTCCAAGCTCAAAGGAAGCTCCGACAATTATAAAAAAAGGGATATAAAGCATTAACGAAAACGCCAAAAGAATAGAATAAGTAATAATCTCGCTTTTTATTGACTTCAATGCCTCGTCCTTGCATCCATCACGAGTTATTATATTTTTAGTTTGCTTAGCCATATAAAACCCCTTTCACCTTTTATAAACGTTTTTCGACGGCTCGAAAATTCTTTCCTTAAATATTTTTTTACACGCATATACAATGCACAAAATAGCACCGATAAGAAGTAACGCTCCACATACGCAAAAAGATACGGCTTCCATTAATAATCTATGCTGGGCAACGTCAAAATTTAAAATTTCTTTACCGCTCGACTTTATCTCAACAATAGTACCGCTTGTATCGAATTTAACGTCTAAAATGCTACCCTTAGGCAGAGCGTTCAACGCCCTTTCAACCGAGCCCGGATATATTTTCGGCAGAGTAATCTCTCTTTGGTCAGTTGATACGATAATCGCCCTTCTGTGACTATGACGTCCTCCGCTGTATCGTACCAATAAGCGTTCAAACTCAATAGATTCGGAAATAGCCTCGTCAATTTCAATAGGAGTGTAGGATACCAACGAGCCAATGAAAGTAAAAAGTCCTCCCGCAATTAAAAGCACCGCGGAAACGATAGCCAAAATAGTGTTGGCTTTGGCATGGTATTTTTTTACGTCAAAGCGCTCCTGCTTCCATTTTTCTTGTAAAGCCTTTACACTGTAATTTTTCTTTTTCCGTTTTTTCGTATTTATTTTCTTTTTAGGCATATTTTACCGCCTTCGATTTAAAGGATGTATATATTATATCATACTTTTGTATACAAATCAAGCAAAATATTAAAAATCCGAAAGAGATAAAATCGAGCTACGACAAAATCGCCGATAGTTCTTCGTCGCAAACAAATCCCACGTTAGCGTAATCTCCGTATTCCACAGAAATTACAATATTTGTGTCTGCGATGATACAAAGCTTAAATTCTTCACTATGCTTATTAGAATTATTAGAAAACAGACGTATTAAACGCGTAATTTTTCCCCAAAGCAATTCACTTGGCACAGGCTCGGATACCAAAACGGTATGTTCTCCTTGATTTAGAAAAACCATTTTTGCCGCATTGGCATATGCAGAGTGAAAATGTTTTTTGTCAATTTCTATATCAAAGCTTTGTGCTTGTGGCAATCGAATGGTTAATTCCATTAAAAAAATCTCCTAACAGTAATATGCCGACAACGTCAGCGTGATATTTTTCGAGGGGTGCAATAAGGTTTCGAACTCAAACGGGTAACATTTATACTGACATTACCCAACCGAATTGTCGCCGCCCAGCTGTTCAACTATTTTCTCGTAAGATACGGCATTATCGTAAAAGCTTATTGCATTCGAAAAATCAAAAGCGGCATTGACGGCGTTATTGTACTCGGCTTCACTCACTGCAGCACCGTCTATAAAATATTCATAATAGGTATTAACTCTGCCGCTTCCGTCCCCTATATCCTCATATCTTTCAGTACGTCTTGTGTTCAAAGCTTCGGAAAAGCCGTTCTCATCGAGCTTATACACGTTATCGTAATATTGTCCCATGTGACCGTTTTGGTTTATAATATTTCCGCTTTTTTCAACATATTTTCCGCCGCCGATACGACTCAAATACTGATATACAACGACGCCATTCTTAAAAGAGCAGATCATATCGCCCTCGGCTTCGCTCACACCGCTTAAATACAATTCCGGAATATCGTCATTATCAATATAAACGAGCGAAAACAAACGATGGGACTCTTTTTTATCCTTCAAAAAATCTAAATATGCTACCGTATATTCTGAAAGCACTTGATCATCTGTTGTTGGCGTTGTTGAGGTCGGATAGCTTTCGGATTCAGATGATGTTTTGCTTGAATTTATTTCAGATTCGGACGGTACGTTTCCTGTATCACAAGAAACGGCACAACACAAAATTATAAAGCACAGGAGTACAGCTAAAATTTTTCTCATAATAACACCGCCTTTCTGAGATTAGTATAGCATAAAATCGTGGAGATTGCAAGGCTACGAAAAAGATATTTTTCGAGGTTTGCCACGAGGATTCGAACTCAAACGGTTTTATGTTCTATCCAGATGGACTTCTGCTTTGATTATTTTTTGTTTTATTGCTTGTTGATAGGGGAGAGAATTTCTGACAACAGCAAAGAAATCTTGTCCTTCAATTGCGTCACTCCAAATCGGATTTGGAAAAGAGATTTCTGTTGCTTGCGTTTCAAGTGTTATCTCCAAACGCAACTGATAGTATTCACCTTTTGAATCCGGTACTTGTCTTACTAAAGAAAAAATATGAACAATCTTTCCACTGAACGTAGGATCATAATAACAGGTATCCAACAAAAGCGTATCGTCATCTGTTTTGATCGGCAATTTACTCATTTCTTCAAAGACAGTTATCATTTCTTGTAAATTCATAGATGATTGAATGTTCTTTTTCAAAAACTTTAATGCTTTTTTCATTATCACACCGCCTTTCTGCGTTTAGTATAGTATAAAATCTGTAAAATATAAAAAAATACGAGAGGTGCTAAATGTTTAAATTATCTGCGTTTCCACATATAGTCGGTGTATTTAAACGTGAGAAGTAGAGCAGGTGTGCTTACGTTGTTCTCAAAGTCAATCAAATGGACTTCAATGTCATCATCGTCGTACAAAATCCAATCGGCGTACACCTCAAACGTTACTGTTCCGGCACAACCCGAAAAATTCATAAAAGCAAATTTTCCTATTTTGGTAACGCTTGCGGGAATTACTATACTCTTAAATGCACGGCAATTTTTAAATGCTTCCATACCTATGTAGGTTACACCCGAAGGTATCGTTAACTCCGATAATTTTTCGCATCCGCTAAACGTATAAGAATTTATTGCCGTTATCTTGTTGGGCAGATTAACTTTTTCAAGCTCAGCACAATTTTCAAATGCTCCCTCGCCAATAACAGTTACCGTTTCGGGGATTTGAACAGTTTTTAAAGTTGGATGTCCCGCAAATGCATAGGCTTTTATTTGAACGACCTTTTCACCGCTCGGCGAATAATCGGGGATAACAACGTTGTCATCGGTGCAATCTCCCAAAGCAACAAAGCAGGTTCCGTCGCCATTAGACATGTATAATAGTCCCTCGCTTGGTTGAGATTGCTCGCACAATATACATTGTCCGTCTTTATATTGATGATTTAACTTTTTGGTTTCTCTGCGAGTAGACACTACTGCATTATTACACATCGAGCAATAAACCACCTCGTTATACGAGCCACTCGCAACACAGGTGGCATTAACCTCATTTTCTATTTTACTCTTTAATAATTTATGCGAAAGCTTTTCTACGCTTCTTGTGGTACGCATAATCTCGATGTTGCAATCTGCGCAATAAACCACCTCATCATACGAACCGCCTGCTGTGCAGGTAGGAGAAACTTCGTTTTCTATAACACTGTTAAATGTGGTGTGATGATGCTCTTCTTTTGGTGAGCTCATTATCATTATAATCACACAAAGTGCTATTATAATTAAAGAGAATATAAGTATCAGCCACCAATACGGGAATTTCTTTTTTTGAGTTGAGAATTTATCTTCCTCAATTTTAGATTCCACTGTTGCAATAGTGGGCGCATCTGTCTTGTTTTCAACATCTTCATTCAGTAAATAGTCGGTTGTAACATTAAAAAGCTTACTAATACGCAATATATTTTGAGCATCGGGCAACGCAGTGTCGTTCTCCCATCGGCTGATTGCTTGTCGTGATACGTCCAACTTTTCCGCAAACTCTTCTTGTGACCACCCTTTTTGTTTTCTCAGTCCAATTAGTTTATCTGCTAATTTCATAACATCCCTCCTTAATTTGATACGTACATTGTAGCAAAATTAGTTTTAAAAAGCCACCACATCAACCTTGCAATTACGCAACAAGACTTTACACACGACAAAATTCTTAGTTCCATTTCGCTATATCAATACTTTCTGCGCTATAGGACATCACATTTTGTATTGTATAAAGGCTACGAAAAAGATATTTTTTGAGGGTTGCAATAAGGATTCGAACTCAAACATGGGTGATACTTGAAAATCAATATTTTAACATGTATTTTTTTCTGAGTTTTCGCCTTGCCTTGTAATAATTTGCGGATGATACAACAAATGCTCCCCAGTCATTATTAAAGCTTTTTAGTCTTTCTTCCCAACAGGTATAGAACCATGAAAAAAAGTCAATAAAATTTTCAAAATCAAAAGCGTGTCTTTCTTTTCTTGTTTCAATCTCTATAATTTTAGCTTTTGTTGTTATGATTTGACAAAGCTTATATAATAACTCACAGGCTGGGAGAAAGCTAACTAAGGTTGCCTTTATTGAAAGTTCTTTGTCAACATCATCCCAATAATAAGCCATCGCTAATTGGAATGTCTTATTGTCATTAAAGATATTGTTCAAATCTTCTATGTTAATATTTTCAATTTTAATATTTGCATAAAAACTTTCAATACCCATATAAACCTCTTTGTTTTGCCAAAGATACTTTGATATCTTGGGGCGTAAATTCTCTGATGACCGTCAGCTAACATATTATTAGTATGTTTTTTTAAGTGATAACATTAGTATAGCATAAAATCGGGAAGATTGCAAGGGCTTTTGCGGGAAATTGGAGCAGGCACTAGGGTCCTCGCCTTTGGCGACAATTCTTCGTCGAGCCTCGCGTGAGCGAGCTGCCGTCGGCTTGCGGCTCGAATGCGAACCTAATTCTGCGTCGCTTTGCTCGCAGAGCGAGCCACGAAGCGACGAGTGCCCC